>JBKCGB010000049.1:0-56420 GCA_046303375.1 Roseiflexaceae bacterium | reverse complement strand
GCGCCCCTGTTGATTGACGATGGTGGTCAGCTGTTCTCCACGCAACGTACTCACATACGGCAACTTGTCGAGCATGATGAGACCGATGGGTAAGCCGACGATGCTGACACACAGAAGCCAGGCAATCGCAGTCCAGATGCTGCTCAGTGGCAACCCAATGAAGATAAACCAGATGATGCGGATGATGATATGCGGTGAAGTGTTGGTGGTTGTTTGCACTGAAGTACGCTCCCTTGTGTGTGTTAAATACCATACTACATAACGATTGCAGTAGGGAAAATGTTGCAATCGTTGTTGCACCATTTTGCGGTATAATTTGCCTAATCACACAGTTTTGTAGAAACAAATGATGAGGAGTCAGCATATGGCGCAGACGACGATTATTCTCAACCCATGGGCAGGTCGTGGTAAAGCAGGTCGGCGCAAAGACGAGCTGACTGCAGCCCTCGATGCAGCAGGAATCGAGTACGAGCTGATTCTGACTACGGCCCGAGGGCATGCCATTGACCTTGCGCGTGATGCGGTGCTCCGAGGTGCTGAGGTGGTGGTTGGTATTGGTGGGGATGGGACACTCAACGAAACCGTCAATGGTGTCTATCAGGCCAATCAACAGGCTGGTCGTAACGCTGCATTTGGCATCATCCCCATGGGCACGGGTAGTGATTTTATAAAAGTGCTCGCCACCGTTGATGCGGACGATATTGTCGGGGGCGTCAAGCGCTTGCAACAGATGCAACGCCACAAAATTGATCTTGGGTTGGTCAAGGTTGCAGGGCAAGGGGAGCGCTGTTTGATCAATGCGGTCGGGATTGGTTTTGATGCGCAAGCTGCTGCTGAAGCCCTCAAAATTACCTGGATTTCGGGATGGCCGGTCTACTACTTGGCGATTTTTCGAGCCCTGATGAACTACAAACCATTCCCCATGCACATCACCTACAACGACCAAAAGATTGTGCGCCCGATGATGTTTGCCACCATCGCCAATGGGCGCAATCAAGGTGCGAGTTTTTTGATGACACCAGATGCCCATATCGATGATGGTATGCTGGATGTCTGTATGGTCGACATGTTGAGTGTGCCCAAGGTGCTCAAGTACATCCCGATTATCGAAAAAGGTGAACACACTAATCTCAAAGAAGTCACCATGGCGACTGTGCGTGAAATTCGGGTGCAATGTGACAATGATTTGCCCGTAGCACTCGATGGGGAAGTGTTTAGTACGAGTGCCCGTGATATTACGGTTACCAATCTCCACCACGCCATCGATTTACTCGTGTAGACCAGCATATGTACAGCATAGACGCCGCACAACTCGCCACAGACATTGACACGCTTGCAACGATTGTTGAACCAGGCACGCGCGGCACGACGCGCCGTGCATTTACCGCCGCATATCGTGCGAGTCGTTCATGGGTGCGCACATGCATGCACGAGGCTGGTCTTGTGGTAGACATGGACGCAGCAGGCAATTTGGTCGGCCGTTACCCGGGTTTGCGTCCTGATGCACCGGTCATCATGCTAGGTTCACACACTGATACCGTCATGGAAGGTGGGCGTTTTGATGGTGCCATTGGTGTGTTGGGTGCCATCGCAGTGGTGCGCGCTTTGCGGGCACATGCTATCACCCTACAACACACCATCGAGGTCGTTGATTTTTTGGCCGAAGAGTCGACTCCACTAGGTTCGTTGATTGGTAGTACGGCCATGGCGCAGGGCTTCACTGCAGAATATTTGGCGCGGCATGTCCCTGGCTGGGGTGATGTAGCCTCCTGTATTGCTGCCATGGGTGGACAACCTGCACAGCTGACCGACCCATTACGAACCTCAGGAATGATCGGCGCATATCTCGAACTCCACATCGAGCAAGGCCCTGTCTTGGAAGCAGCGAATGTGCCAATTGGGGTGGTAACCGGCATCGTCGGTATTCGGCGTTGCGACGTGATTTGTCACGGCCGCCCCGATCATGCTGGTACTGCGGGCATGCAACACCGGCATGATGCGTTGGCTGTGGCAGCGGCAGTGATACTTGCGGCCGAGCGTGCAGCTCAGCAACGCCCTGGTACGGTTGCAACCGTCGGGTCGTTGACTGTTGCCCCCAATCAAACCAATGTGGTGCCCGGTAGTGTGCGTTTCAGTCTCGAAATGCGGAGCGTGCATTGGCCAGAAGTGCTGGCAATATGGGATGAATGCATGCAGGCACTCACCGATGCTGCCACGCACCGTGGGGTGACGTGTGAAGTCACCCCCTACGAAGATTCACCACCGCTCTCGTTTGCTCCATGGTATACCGCGATTGTGGCTGATGCGGTGGCACCGTGGACTCCAACGGTGGTGCATGTGCCGAGTGGTGCTGGGCATGATGGCAGCATGATCGGCGTGATTGCCCCAGTAGCCATGATTTTTGTGCGTACCAAAGATGGACGAAGTCACTGTCCCGAGGAATTTGCTGCACATGCTGATATTGTGGCAGGCGTCAATGCCATGCTCCATACGGTGTGTGCGCTCGATGCAGTGTTGGCATGAACAGGGTGGAATGTCATGGCGTCACGTACCGCTCACGAACCGCTTCCGCGACAACAACGCCGCCTGCGTGATGAACGGCGGATGGCGGCGCTCCGTGAAATCCCCACATTAAAAGAGTTGCCGACCAATGAGTTGCGCTTACTCGGCAGACATGCTGTGCTGCGTGTATTTGCCGATAAAGCTACGATTCTCACCGAACGCATGCCAAATGATCATTTGTTTATTGTGATTCACGGTGTGGTCATGGTGAATGTCCATGATCGTAATGGGCGAGAGGTGTCATTGGGGAGACTGCTTGTGGGCGCCATGTTTGGTGAAGCACCACTCTTTGGCAACCGCTTTGGGGGCAACAGTGTGGTTGCACAATCCATGTGTCAACTGTTGCAGATTCCTCATGAAGTGCTCCGGCGTGAGCAACAACTGCCACAACTCATGCTGCAACTGCGAACCATGTATCGTGCCCGTTTGGTGCAGGCGACATTGGCACGTGTGCCGTTCTTGGCTCCGCTCGACGAACACGAACGAGCCGCGCTTGTTGATCAACTGATTGTCCGTGATGTGCCACGGGGTGAATACATTGTTAAAGCAGGGAACCGCCCCAATGGGTTGCATTTAATTGAATTTGGCGAGTGTGTGGTGAAACGTGATCACCAAGTGAATGGTCATCTCGAAGAGGGTGACTTTTTTGGTGCCATGGCCCTCATGAACGACGCTCCAGCAAGTGACGATGTGCAAGCCACCACTCCATGTATTATTATGACGCTGCCTAGTCAGCGGTTTTTGGCACTCCTCAACCAATACCCGGATATCCGATTGGTGATTACGCAAACCATTGCACGTCGGCGTGATTATCTAGCATCGCTCAACGAAGAACTCGATGCGGTGTGGTCAAAAGGGGTACGCCGCGGTGATACGGTGTTTGTGCGCGATGCGCAACGATGTCCACCGGGATGTCGTATCTGTGTGAGTGCGTGTGCTACGCGGCATGGCGTGGCCCGTCTCGCATACGACGGGATTTTGCATGATGGGCAGGTCATCGTCGATAGTTGTCGCCAATGTCGTGTTGCGCCAGAATGTGTTGACGCATGTGATGTGCATGCTATTGCGTGGCAGGGATCTACGCTTATCATTAATCATGATACCTGCACGGGGTGTGGTGCGTGTGTGAGTGCGTGTCAGTACCAGGCAGTGACCATGCAACTCCGTGACCGGAGTATGCGCAGCCAGCTGAAACGTATGATTCAGACCATTCCGCTCATCAGTAGTAAATCACACCGTGATTTTGTGCGTGCAGATAAATGCGACCGTTGTGTGGGATTCGATGATATGGCGTGTGTGCAATCGTGCCCAATTGGTGCGCTGCAAATTGTGCCCGTTGAGCAATTATTCCCGTATTAACAACCACCCCACGCAACGTGTTTTTGCGTGGGGTGGTTTGTCGGCTGGCTTAGGGCTCGTACGGTTTGCCGACCGCCGCTGGTGGGCGGGCTCGCCCAATCACACCTGCTAGCACGACAACGGTGATGACATAGGGGAGCATTTGGACGATCTGTGATGGTAGTGCAAAATCAAAGCCTTGAATTTTGATCTGAAGTGCATCCGCCGCACTAAACAGTAGTGCCCCACTCAATGCGCCAAATGGGGTCCAGTTGCCAAAAATCATGGCGGCCAATGCGATGAATCCACGTCCGTTGGTCATGACATCGTCGAAATTATAGCTGGCTTCGAGTGAGAACCACGCACCAGCTAATCCGGCAATCATGCCTGCGACCCACACATTAAAGTACCGCAGCCGATTGACGTTGATTCCCATCGTATCGGCGGCACGTGGGTGTTCGCCGATTGCACGGGTGCGCAATCCCCACGAGGTACGAAACAAAATCAGACTAGCGAGTGGCACCATGATGAGCATGAGATAGGTGATTGGCCGATGTTGGAAAAACATGGGGCCAAGCACGGGGATATCACCGAGCAAGGGGATGTTGAATTGTGGCAGTGATGCACCGCGACCACCCGTGCTCTGGAGCGGCAAAATGACACTGGTGCGTAGATAGCCAGTCACCCCA
The DNA here is from genome assembly GCA_046303375.1 of Roseiflexaceae bacterium. GTDB lineage: Bacteria > Chloroflexota > Chloroflexia > Chloroflexales > Roseiflexaceae > UBA965. The sequence continues at coordinate 51,831 of JBKCGB010000049.1, read as the reverse complement.
ACAGCCAGAATGTTGATGACGGTGCCGCTGATAATTTGGTCCGTCTTGTAATGAAGCGAAAGCACAGCATGCACCATTACAATGGCACCACCAGCCAGAATTGCCACGATCAGCCCCATCCACGCATTGGCAAATGCGAGGGCTGCAATGAAGCCAATGCAGGCTGCAAAGAGCATGATCCCCTCGACGGCAATATTCACGACACCCGAGCGCTCACACAGAATCCCGGCAATTGCACCGAGTGCAATGGGTGTGGCGAGGCGTACCATGCGGCCGAGCATATCAACAATGTCGGTTCGGTCATTGACAATAGCAGTCAGCATAATGCTAAAAATAACGACTGCAATTACTGCTCCCATGTATGGTGCCGCCAAATCAGCACGTTTGGCAACAATCAGATATATGGCACAGCCGACTAGAATGCCAGCCATTGCATAAATGCTCAGTGCAGTGGGGAGCATGATATCAACCAGCGGCGCATCTTGTGGGGTACCGTAGGCATAGGGAATGCGTAGCGTTGAGATGGCGTCGTTTGGGACCGCTCGCTGCACCAAGAACCACAACGCGCCAGCAGTCAACATGCCGATAATGGCAATGATTCGTTCTCGAGTAAAAAGAGTTTTCATGGTTGCTCCGCTCCTTAGCGTCCCCAGCCACGGCTGAGCGTGATGCCAGCGTTGCGGGCGGTGCGAATGCGATAAATCTGGCGTACGATTTGGTCGGCAGCCACAAACGCAATCACGAGTGCTTGAATAATATTGATGAGATTAATCGAAATCCCACTGTTAAGCTGCATAAGCCCAGCCCCGTTGCGTAGGGCCCCCCAGAAAATAGCAGCGGGAATCACCCCCAACGGATTGCTCGCCGCAAGTAATGCGATGGCAATGCTGTCAAAGCCGTACCCTGCAGAAAACGAGGCCTTGAGATTGTGTTCGAGCCCGAGAACTTGTACGGCCCCTGCCATCCCGGCCATGAGCCCACTCAGCGCCATGGTGATGATGATGGTGCGTGGTACACTCATGCCTGCATAATGTGCTGCATCCGGGTTGGCACCTGTGGTGCGTATTTCAAAACCGATGATGGTGCGTTGCAACAGCCACGCCACTGTGAAGGTGGCTATCACTGCAATGATGAACCCACCGTGGAGTCGATATGCTTCACCAAACAAAAACGGTATTTCGGCGGTTGTTGCAATATACGGGGTACGTTGAGATGATGATTCTTGATCGAGAAAGGGTACTTTGATCAGATAATCGGTGCCACGAATCGCAATATAGTTGAACATGATAGTGGTGATGACTTCGTGTGCACCAGTGCGGGCACGCAACCAGCCGGGAATCGCTCCCCAGAGAGCACCACCCAGTGCACCGGCCACAAATGCGGCGAGTACATGCAACACGGGGGGGAGCGTCACAAATGCGCCAACAATGGCTGCACACATGGACCCTACGGCGATTTGTCCCTCAACCCCGATGTTAAATAGTCCCGCACGAAAGCCAATCAACACGGCTAATCCACCAAAAATATACGGTGTGGCTTCAACGAGTGTATATGCGATGGCCCGTGGACTGCCAATGGCACCGGTAAACAATCCACCATAGGCAGCAACCACATCTGCACCAGTCAGCACGATGATGATTGCGCCAATGACGAGTGCAGTAAAAATGGCCAACACGGGCACAAGCAATGTGGATGCCCACGCGCGCCAGCCAGCCGAAGGGGTGACTTGTTCATTACTCATGCGTTAGCTCCTGTGCCACGGACACCAGCCATCAAGAGACCGATTTGGTTGCGATTAGCGTCTACACCAGCGATATCCGCAATGATCTGCCCACGAAACATCACGAGGATACGGTCAGCCAATGAAAGAATTTCATCGAGTTCTGCAGACACTAATAGCACACCAGTCCCGCTATCGCGGGCTGCCACGATGCTCTTGTGGATGAACTCAATCGAGCCCACATCGAGCCCGCGTGTGGGTTGTGCGGCTACCAGCACGTTGAGCGGGCGGGCGAGTTCACGTGCGACCACGACTTTCTGTTGATTTCCCCCTGACAGGGTGCTCGCAGCCGCATGAATACTCGCAGTGCGCACATCAAAGCGGGCAACCAGCGTATCGGCTTGGTGCGCAATGGCGGCATCATCAATGATGATTCCGCGTGCAAATGGTGCAGTGTCATACGATGATAACACCATGTTGTCTGCAATTGAGTAGCTCAGTACCAATCCGTGGTGATGGCGATCTTCGGGGATATGCCCCATCCCTGCTGTAATAGCACGGTTGGTGCCTTGATTGGTGATGTTTTCGCCGGCAAGTATGACCTGGCCGTTTTGTGCGTCCACCAACCCGGTGATTGCTGCGACGAGTTCTGTTTGACCGTTGCCCTGTACACCAGCAATCCCCACGATTTCACCACGCCTGAGCTGAAATGACACATCGTTGACCGCGCGATTGCCACGCTCGTCATATACACTGAGATGTGCGACATCCAATACGACTTCACCAGGTTGTGCTGGTGTTTTGTCGACATGCAACACCACATCACGCCCGACCATCATGCTTGCCAAACTTGCTTCACTCGCATTTGCAGGAGTGGTTGAGCCGACGAGCTTACCCCGCCGGAGCACGCTGATGCGGTCAGCAATTGCAAGTACTTCGCGTAGCTTGTGACTGATAAAAATAATCGATTTGCCTTGTGCCTTGAGGCGTTGGATGACCACAAACAAATCGTCTACTTCTTGGGGGGTGAGCACCGCAGTGGGTTCATCGAGAATGAGTACATCGGCGCTCCGGTAGAGTGCTTTGATGATCTCGACGCGCTGTTGTACCCCTACTGGTAGATCATGTACATAGGCATCCACGGGAATGTCCAGCCCAAAGGTTTGGGCTAATTCTTGGATACGGCGTTCGGCAGTCGCAATATCAATGAGTACCCCTTTAGTGACTTCGTTGCCGAGAATGATGTTTTCGGTGACCGTCAACGTGGGTACTAGCATGAAATGTTGATGCACCATGCCCATGCCACGTGCAATCGCATCATTGGATCCATTGATGAGAACTTCCTGGCCGTTGATGAGAATCTGTCCTTCATCAGGGCGGTACAATCCGTACAACATGTTCATCAGGGTTGATTTTCCGGCACCGTTTTCACCGAGCAGTGCATGTATTTCCCCTTTTTCAAGGGTAAAATTTACGGCGTCGGTAGCCACTATTCCGGGAAAGCGCTTGGTGAGGTTGCGTACTTCTAGGACGGGTGTCATAGACAACTCCAGTAGATGGCAGTCTGCTTGTAGCATACCACAAGTATGTCACACTGCATTTGACCAGTTATGCAGACTGCAACGCCTGTATCACATCCCATGCGGCAGCCGGTATCGGTGCATGATGCCGCATATCGCCCGGGATACGTGCTTGTCCGCGATCTGCACGGATACGTGTCACGAGTGCACCCCCCACGTGTTGGAGTTGGGTAAGCCCGCCAAATGCATCTGGGTCAATACCAATCATCAAGACACTCGTAGGGACTGGCTGATGTGGAGCCTGTAAAAACGATGGCAGGTGGTCGTCACTCACCCCACCAATCATTGCTCCTGTCAGCAGTGCGATGGACAGCCCCATGCCATAGCCGAGTGTCCCAGCGGGTAGTAGTGCGCCTGCAAGGGCGTGATGGGGATCGCTGGTGGCGTTTCCGTGTGCATCGATGGCCCAATCAGTTGGGATGGTTTGACCGGCAGTTGCAGCAGCGACGACTTTGCTACGTGCTACACGTGTTGTGGCACCATCAAAAATCATCAGTGGTTGCGCTGTGCCGGGGATGCCGATAGCAATGGGGTTGCTGCCGAGTATGGCTGTGTGGCCAGCAATAGGTGCCATTGCCGGTGGGGTATTGACCATGATGAGTGTAACAAGATTGGCCGTGACAAGTGTGCGCAATGGGGTGTCGAGTGCCCCCATGTGTTCACAGCGGCGAATCCCCACTGCAGCAATGCCTGTACGTCGCGTCATTGTGACGAGCCGCCGTGCTGCATAGTGCGTTGCAACATGCCCAAAGGCATGATCTGCATCCAATACGGCTGTGCCGCGGCGTGTGATGTGCCAGTGTAGGTGTGGAACTGGGTTGATGGCACCTGCACGTAAGCGCTCGATATAATTAGGGAGTCGGCGTACCCCATGACTTGTAATGCCACGGGCTTCAGCATCGGCAATAGCATTGGCCACAATGCGCGCATGCGCTATGCTCAGGTGATATTGTCGTAGGATGCGTACAATGTGTCGAGCTAGTGTGGTGTGTGATGGCATGCGTGTAGCGGGTAATAATTGTATGTGTAAACGGCAGGGAGCAATCTCTCGTACAAAACGTACACGGCGACCAACCATTGGTTGGTCGCCGTGTGTCGACAGTATCGACTAGTTGAGTGTCACACCAGTGGTGATTGAACCATCAGCCAAGCCCTTCAAGATTTCGTCCATCTTGGCCTTGACATCGGCTGGAATTGCAGCATCAGCCTTGTTGTATGAGGCCAAGCCGATACCACCGTTGCTGGCGTCATAGACGGCCACACCGTTGGTGAATTTGCCGTCCACGACGTCCTTGATGGTCAAGAAGACGGCTTGGTCGACGCGCTTCATGGCGCTTGAGATAATCTTGTCAGAACCAGGGGCAGCACCATTCTGGAAGGTGGTGACGTACTCATCCTGGTCGACACCAATGACGTAGATGCCTGCTTCAGCGGCAGCTTGGATGCCACCTGAACCGGTTTGACCACCGGCACCGAAGATGACGTCTGCGCCCTCTGACATGAAGCTCTTGGCGGCTTCGGCACCGCGGGCGCGATCCACGAAGCTGTCAATGTAGACGGACTTGACGGCAATGTCGGCATTGATGGACTTGGCACCAGCCTCGTAGCCCTTGAGGAACTTCTGCACTGGTGGGATTTCCATGCCACCCACGGCTGCAATCGTGCCGCTCTGGCTCATCGATGCGGCCAAGGCACCAGCCATGTAGCCAGCCTGGTCTTCAGCGAAGACCAACCCGCGCACATTGGGCAATGCGGGGTCGTAGGCGAAGTCGACAATGGCGAACTTGGTCTCTGGATATTTGCCTGAAGCTTCTGCAACGGCATCACCCATCATGAAACCGACGGCCACGATGATTTCGCAGTTGGCTTCAACCAGTGACTGAATGTTCTTGCCGTAGTCGGTCTGCGCCTGGGTTTCGATGTACTTAATGCCAATCCCGAGGTCTGTTTCGGCCTTCTTAAGGCCATCGAATGCATACTGGTTGAACGTACCGTCGTTGATTTTACCAACGTCAGTGACCAACCCCGCCTTACAGGCAGCAGCCGGCGCAGCCGTACCGCCACATGCTGGCAGAATGACAGCCGCAATGACCATCACCACCAAGGCAACCAATGTTGACTTCCGCATCACTTCCTCCATTGAATCTGCGTGCATGCTCTCATCATAGTTGTACTATGTATACATGCTATCTTCATTATACGGTGCTCTATTTACATATGCAATATACGTACTGGTGTCGTAGATGCAAAAGAATTCATATTGTAAAAATATGTGATGAATTGGAGGGTGATTCAGTCGATCCACGGTGTGCATACATCGGTGTTGGGTGACCGTGGCGTGAATCGCCATGACCGTGTGTGCTGGTTGTGTGGATCCATGGTGTCATATTCCTGCAATCTGTATCCATGGAACGCGTTGCATTGATGCAGTATAATGAGATAAATCGAATGTGAGGAACGTATGACGACCACACGTCCTTTGAGCCCCAGCGCCCTCATTGATATCCCTGCATTAACTCAACACATATGCACTATTCACGATATCCATGAAGAACAAGATGCCGTGGTTGCTACAATTACGCCACTCATCGATAGTGCGCTTTTGTTTAAAAGTGTGCAAGTCCGTGCCCGTGCCATCGGTTTTACCACGTGGATGCGTCGCAACCCACAAACACGTGCCGTTGAATTAGTGTTTACCGAGGGTTTGGCACCTGCTGTCGCAACACGCCCTGTATTGGCACTTGTGCTTTTTCTAGCGACAGTGCTCTCGTGTTTGGCTGCGGGTGCGATGTATCAGGGGATTGATATTGTTGCGCAACCTGGTCAAATTTGGGCTGGCATCCCATTTGCTGCCACGATTATTGGCATTTTGGCAACCCATGAGTTGGGGCATTATGTGGTGGGGCGCTGGTGGGGTGCGTCAGTCAGTCTCCCATACTTTTTGCCATTGCCTCCGCCTTTGAGTTTTACAGGCACAATGGGTGCAGTAATCGTGCAACGTGAGCCAATGCATGATCGGCGTGTCCTCTTTGACGTGGGAGTAGCGGGGCCTATTGCCGGTTTAATTGTTGCAGTACCCCTACTTTTCTACGGATTATCACAGTCTGTGGTTGCAGCCCCACCTGCTGGCGGTTACATGCAAGAAGGCAACTCGGCGTTGTATCTCCTTGCCAAGCTGGCAGTATTTGGCCAAATATTGCCCGCAGATAATCTAGACGTACAACTCAGCGATGTGGCATTTGCAGCGTGGATTGGCTTGCTCGTCACCATGTTTAATTTGCTGCCCATCGGTCAACTCGATGGCGGTCATGTGGCCTATGCCGCCCTTGGGCGCTATGCCAATTATGTGGCGTATGCCACCATCGCATTTTGTGTCCTGTTGGGTGTATTTGTGGATAATACGTGGTTGGTATGGGGCATTATCGCCACCTTTGCGAATCCGCGCCATCCGGCACCGTACGACGATATCACTACCATTGGTGGGTGGCGCATGCTGGTGGCGTGTGCCATGATCATCGTGTTGCTCTTTTTGCTCACGCCGGTGCCTATTCGATTCGTCATGCCGACTTAGCGGGTGATATACATCGGGTTGCTAAACACCCACGGTAGTGATTTTTTGATTGCTTCAACGCGATACACGCCGCTCTCGTTGATCGTTGTGAGTATTGATCTGTTGGACTGTAATTTTACTTGGCCGTTATGGATTAAGCGGATGTCAGCATTGACGCCGAGGTCGATTTTGATGGTGATGGGTCCTTGGCGTAATGATGCAATATCACCTGCATACCAGCGTTCAGCACCGCGAAATGCATAAAATTCAAAGGTATTGCATTCGCCGTCGAGCCGATTCACCATGTAGCTTCGCCCTTGTGCTAGTGCCCCATATACCATGCGCATCGCATTCGTAAAATTATTCGAAAGCCGTTCGGGCAACCACAAATAGGTGGTGAGTGTGCCAAATGCCCACTTGTATGGGAACACTTGCAATCGGCCGAATGGCGATGGTCGCAAAAAGGCATGCACATCGACGCCCCATACACCAAACGTCCGCTTTCCAGCCATGTTGAGTGCATCCCACCATTCGATGGTTGCTCTGGTCGGCCCTTTGAGCACCGAACGTGGAAAGAGGTAACTCCACTCTTTGTTGGTAGTGCTGAGCTGTTCGCTCCAATCGCTCATAAAATTCCACAATTCAATGCCAATGCTCCGCCCCGTACTACGGGTCGGACTGTTGACGTTCCAATCGTCCCACCGATAGATACCGCGAAACTCGTTGTAACGTTGCTCGTCGGGGTGTGCAATGATGCCAAATCCACCGGTGTCATATGTGTCATCGATGAACTGTTGTGGGGACAGCGTGTTTGCGACCACGTGGTCGAGATTGAGTGCCAAAAAGTGGTTGTGAAAGGGCGTGATTTCTTGGTCGACCAACGTCAACACACGGTCATACCATCCTTGCTCTGCACGACCATCGAGCGTGTCATGATCAGTGATGATGATCCACTCTAGCCCTGCTTGCTGAGCGGCATGTGCAATATCAGGGATAGCGCCACTGCCGTCTGAATAATTCGTATGTATATGGATGGCTCCAGGGCTTATATGCATGGTGATGTGTTACCAAATAAACGGAATGAACTTCTTGGTGCGTAACCGGTAATCAGCATAATCAGGATACTGTTGCAACAGCCATGTTTCTTCGTAGTTGGCTTTAAAGTTGAGCCAGACTGCCAATGTCAGCGTTGCAAAGAGGGCAATTGGGCTTTGGGCAAAGAGTGTGACACCAACACAACCAAGCAGTAGCCCAGTGTAGATAGGATGTCGTACAATAGCATACATACCACTTGTGACTAATGTACCAGTGGTAAGTGGTTTGGGAAAGGGTGTCAGACTATGGCCGAGGTGCGTAAACGCCCGTGCAAGGCACAGAATGCTGGCCACGATGCATACCCCAGCGCCAATCTGTGCAATGAGCGATGCATCGTGTTTGAATGGGTCAATCAATGATGCAAGTACAATGATTCCGAGCAGTACAAACTGCCCGATGACCCAATACAAACCACGTGATGTTGCAGATTCCATCGGATGCTCTATTTCTACCAACCATTGACATGAGGCTAATCATACCATGAATACTGACCATGATACACACCCAGCTACTGCCACATGCTGGCACGATGAAGAATCATTTGGCCGAATCGTCATGGCGGGGCGCGATGCTGCGGCGTTGCTCCAACGCCTCACTACTAACGATGTGGTAGCACTACAGCACATGCAAGGACTCCAAACGGTGTTAACTACTCCTATCGGACGAATTATCGATGTGCTGCATGTGCTGCGCGTCGACGACGTGCTGTGGATTCTGACGAGTCTTGCACAAGGCCCCAGCATTTACAGTCACCTCAAAAAGAATATTTTTTTTAATGATCATGTGACACTCACACCTGCGGCGCGATCGCATCAACAATTTGCTATCTACGGCCCGGACGCAACTGCAGTCGTTGCGCAACACTTTGCAGTCCCACCAACGCTTGCGCGTTGGCATGGAGCAGCACATCGCAATGGGATAGCACATGGATGGTGTAGCCCGATTGCTGCACTCAATGGTGGGGGCTGGCGCGTCGTAGTACCACAGGGCAGTGCCGACCCGATGGTGGCATCGTTGGGGGCGTTGTCCAGTGATGAGCTTAACTGCTGGCAAATCGAAGCAGGGGTACCCGCATTTGGTCACGAATTGAGCACAGAGTTTATTCCACTTGAGGCTGGGCTCGAGGAAGCGATAAGTTTTAACAAGGGGTGCTATGTGGGGCAGGAAATCATCGCCCGCATGGAAAGTCGTGGTCGGCGTGCCAAACAACTCCAGCGCATTCGTCTCACGACACTTGTGTCAGCTCCCGCTCCGTTAACGACTGCAGATGGCCGTGACGCGGGCGTGGTGACGCGTGTGGTAGACTCACCGCGCTATGGTGTCATTGGCATGGCCTACATCAAAACAGCATTGGCAGCGGATGTGCCACTATACTGTGGCACAACTCCCGTTACCCGCGTTGTTGAAACAAGGCAGGAGGTTACACGTGAGTGATGCAGTCGAACGTATCTGCCCCGCATGTCGTGCAGCACAACAGATGTCGGCACACTACTGTGCCACGTGTGGAGCTCCACTCGAACGCATGATGCCCGTGCGTGCTACCCAGTGGTTACCCGCAGTGGTACGCCAACGCATGCACCACCCGATCGTCCGTGGTGTGGCCATGGGGATGGCAGCAGTTGCCATCGAAGTCGTCATCCATCTCGTGCAACGTGCCATGACCCGTGGTGTACACACGCTGGTTGCCGCGCAACCCAAAGAATCTGCCCTGCAACAGAATGCAACTGCCCGACGTACCACGTTTACGGGTCGGCGCCGTACATGGTTTTGGCGCGATCATCGTGGCAATGCCCGTAGCGAAGAAAAAATTGAATGGCAACGTATTGACGAGTAAGGCACTATGCGTATTATTGCACCACTTGTGACACAACTGCACCTCCACACACGGGCGCATCGCGCCCGTGTGCAGCTGCGTGCCGTGCTGGGCGCAAGTCACATTGGTGCATGGGTGGGGAGCATTGCCATGCTGTGTGTGGTGCTGGTAGCGCAGCTGACGATGCTGCCACACCGGTACACATGGTATGCAGCGCTCGTAGGTGTGACTACGCTGGTTTGGGGGGGCGTATGGGCATGGCGTCAGCGCCATGCACCCATCATTTGGCGTCAACTCGATCATGCCTATGATTGGTACTCGAGTGTGTCTACGGCAGTCGATTATGCGCATCGTCACGCCCATCACCCGCTTGCACATGCGCAATACCGCACCACGTTGGCGTTGATCGATGCCACGCCTGCCCGACAACTTGCCATCGGTTGGCACCAGATCTGGCATGGTTGGGTGGTATGGGTTATCGCGAGCGGGTTGTTGCTGGCGCTCCCTACGCCGTTTGATGCGCAGCTTGCAGCCCGGGCTGAAATCAGTCGTATTGCCCAACAGGTTGCCAACCAGATTCGCACGTTGCCACCGATTTCTACACCAGATGCGGCCGCGCAATCTGCGCGTCAACTCGCAGCTGCCACTGATGCCCAACAGCTCCTCGCACAGCTCGATGTGACAGGCCAACAGCTGGTAACCAATCAGCGTCAAATCCAAACGCTCGCAACTGTTCTCAATGCACTACAACAGACATCGGACCCAGCACGTGCGACACAACTTCTTTCACACGCAGCAACGCAGCTTCCTACGGACGTGAGTGCGGCACTGGCTGATGCACATGCCCGCGCCCAAGCCGGCGATAATGGAGCGTTTGCGCAATTGAATGCGGCACTTGTCCAACAACAACAAACAAACGCTGCGTGGCAACGCGCACTTGCTGATGCCAAACAACAGACACAGCGTGTTGCACAGATGTCCAATCCAACGACGGCAAATCAACAGGCAGATGCCAATGCTGCAGCAGCAGCGAGTAGTCAGCAGCAACCCAATCCACAACCAAGTGATGCATCAGGTGCTACACAAAGCCAAGCTGCGAGTAGTCAGCAGCGACCCGATCCACAACCAAGTGATGCGTCGGGTGCCTCACAAAGTCAATCAGGCAGTGCAACCAGTGCTGCTTCTGATTCTGCAGGGAATGGCAGTGGCAGTAGTACTCCAGCGAGTGCTGCAGTGATTTCACTGTATGTGCCACAACTCGATGCAACAAATGTGATGCAGATCCCCGCACAAGGAGAATACGCAACAGGTAGTGGTGATGAGACGCTTAGCAGCGGTGGCGGGCTGGCTGCACCCGCACTGCAATATACGTATCCTGATGTTGTTGCAGCCGCATCACAACGCGCGACACGTGCGATTGCAGATGCGCAGGTGTCGTGGAGTGCACAGCAGACCGTGACTGATTATTTTGCGGTACTACAGGAGCAAGCACCATGAATCCGCAGACCGCCCAACACTGTATTCAGCACATGACAACGCAACTTGCACGTGTGATTGTTGGTCAGCCACTCGTCATCCAACAAGTCATAACGGCTGTTTGTGCCAATGGGCATGTCTTGTTGGAAGGTGCGCCGGGACTCGCCAAAACGACGTTGGTGCGCACACTGGCGCACCTTCTCGGGCTATCGTTTGGGCGTGTCCAGTGTACCCCTGATCTGATGCCGAGTGATGTCATCGGTACGATGATGCTGTTTGATAGCCAACCAGGGCAGTATGCGTTGCGCTTTGCTCCTGGCCCCATATTTGCGTCACTGGTGCTCGTGGATGAAATCAACCGGACTACGCCACGCACCCAAAGCGCATTGCTCGAGGCCATGCAAGAGCATACTGTCACGGTTGCCGGTACGACCCATGTATTGCCGGATCCATTTCTCGTCTTGGCCACCCAAAATCCCATTGAAATGGAAGGTACCTACCCGCTCCCCGAAGCACAACGTGACCGTTTTTTGTACCAAATCAATGTGCCGTTTCCCGCAGTTGATGACCTGGTAGAAATCGCCCGTCGTGAAGCACTTGCGGCGCCGATACAATCCGAGATATTGCCGAGTGCATGCACGTTGCACGAAATTCGCAGTGTTTGTCAACAGATGCTCGTTTCAGATGCGCTGTTGCACTATGTTGCGCTACTTGTGCGCGCCACGCATCCCGACCATTCACCGGTAGCAGCGGTGCGTGATTTGGTGCGCTATGGTGCGTCGCCGCGTGCAGTTCAGGCTATCGTACGTACTGCACAAGTACAAGCTATGTGTGCTGGGCGCCTACATGTCGATGTGAGCGATGTTCATCAAGTGTTGTTGCCCACACTGCGCCATCGCATCGTACTGCGCCGTGAAGCATCGTTGTCGCATGTAGGCAGTGATGCACTCATCAATGAAATCATGACGCAGGTACCACTGCCATAAAAGGTGGAGCTCATGTCTCAACTCCTGCAGGCGGATGAAATCGCATGGTTGCGCCAACACGAGTGGATGTGGCGTGGGGCAAGTGCTAGCGGTATGGTTGCCGTGCAGGCAGCGCATCACGGTGGACGTGGCTATGAACCAGAATTTATGCGCCGATACCAACCGGGTGATGATATCCGCTGGGTGGACTGGGCTGCTACGCTCCGGTTGCAACGTGCCATGGTGCGGCAACCACGCCCCATGCAACACAGCGAGTTGCGGATCGTGGTTGATACGAGTGCGTCGATGTCTGCGTTTGCGACGAAATGGAAAGTGACAATGCGCATGGTGGCTGCGCTTGGTACCATTACCATAAGTCAATTGAATCGGGTCCAACTTATTACTCCCCAGCATGTCATCAGTGTGTCGCACCAGGCACTTTGGCTCGACCATTGCGAGCAACTTTACGTATCTCCTCAGGCGCGTCTGTTTGAGCTCCCCGTGTTGGAGTTCCAGGCACAGCCGCTCGTGTTGTGCAGTGATTTGTGGCATGCTGATTGGGAATTGCTCGTGCAGCGTGTGGCCCGTGCGAGTCATCAACCCATCGTTGTTCACCTGCTTGGTGCTACAGAACTTCAGCCACCATATGCCGGAGAAATCACACTCTGTGACAGCGAAACAGGTCGCGAGCATACAGTGACACTCGACGACCAGATTCGTGCGCGCTATCGAGATGCACTCGACCATCATCTCGATGTGGTACGTGCCACGTGCACCCGCTATGGTGTCCAGTATCACCTCGTAGATGATCAGCGTAATCTCATGCATACCATTGTTGAGGTGTGCCAGTGAGTTTCATTGATACATGGGTTTGGTGGCTTGGTGGTCCGCTCATCGGAGTAATGGTGGTGTGGCATGTGTTGCGTACACGAGCCACACGCCACCCTGTACCGTCACTTCAACTCTGGCAGTTTATTACTGCCGAACAGCGCAGCCGTCGCCCGGTGACGTGGCCAAACCCGTGGTGGCTGTTTGTGCTTCGGCTGATCATCTGTGGTTTGTTGGTGTTTGCTGCTGCTGGCCCAGTGTGGTCGGCAGCAGCGACGATGCCCACTCGCGTGCTTGTCATCGATACGAGTGCAAGCATGCGCGCCCGCACACCGCAAGGAGTGCGTATCGATATTGCCAAACAGCAGGCGCAGGCACTCATTGACACGGCTCCAGTGGCAACCCGTTTTACAATTGTAGAAATCAATGCCACCATGCAGATTCGTGGGAATCAACTCCGTGATCGTGCGGATGCGCAACGAATCGTTGCAGCACTGACTGCAGTCCCGGTAGCGGGCGATATGCGGGCACTGCTCCCCCAGCTCCGTGCGCTCGATAATCAGCGTAGCGAACTTTTTGTCATTAGCGATGATGCAGCACTGTGGCAGACGACCGACTGGCCGGCGGGGTGGCAACGTGTGCCGATTGGGGGCGATGCCCCCAATTATTATATTCAGGGCGTCACCATGCAGTCTACGGCTACTGGCTGGCAAGGAGTCGTCAGTGTGGCCATAGACGGGAATGCTGCGCCTACACCAAGACTCCTCGAAGTACGCGATGTGAGCGGCACACTGTACGATGCAACATTTGTGAATCCACGCCTCGGTGTGCCAGCAACGTGGTCATTTAGTATGCCGGTAGTTCCTGATGTCCTTGTGGTGGCACTCCAGCCAGATGCTGCAGATGCCCTCGCTGATGATGATGTGTATTGGTGGCGTAAACCGACGCAGACACCGTTACGAGTCTATTTGCAGAGCCTGGATACGCGGTTTCTCCCAGCTGCACTCCAGGTACTCCCCAACGTGATACGCGTTGCCAAAATCGATGATGCAGATATTGCAATCATTGATTCGCCTGCAACCATTCCCACGGATACGGTACTCCCCACATGGCTGATTAATCCACCGCAACAAACGCAAGCTTCCTTTCCGGTATTGGTGCCGACTACCCTATTGGGGGATGCTGCGCTCCTTGCGCAGGATGTCGACTTGCAGAGCACCCAAATCGTCACTGCGTCGTTGCTTACAACGCCGATTTGGGGGCAACGTTGGCTCCAAAGTAGTCTCGGCACTCACGCCTATGTGGGGGTTGATGATGGTGTCGCACATGTGGTATTTGGCTTTGCATTGACACACACCGATTTGCCCCTCCGTGTGGAGTTTCCGCTCCTCGTGCGTAATGTGTTACGCTACTTGGCACCTGCAGCAGTGAGCGATTCGATGCAAACTGGTCGCCCGTTTGCGGTACAAACGGCGCGTACGCTTACCACGCCACCACAACTGATGGCACAACCAATTCCTATGACTGCACGCTTGACACAAATCAACCAAAAATGGTATTTAGTAGACATAACTAACATTGGTGCGTATCAAATCGATACGGACTGGTATGTAGCGAATCTCTTGGCACCGTGGGAATCAGCCACACAACGTGATGCAACGACGAGTAGTTGGCAAACATTTGGCCTGCAGGTGGGTTTGTCATTGCGAGCGTGGTGTCTGTGGTTGAGTTTGGTGCTCCTGTTGTGCGAGCGTGCACTCACATGGTGGACGCGGAGGGTGACATGAGCACAATCAGCATCAATACGCCGTGGATGCTTGTGTTGTGTCTCCCGGCTATGGCTCTACTGTGGTGGTGGCGTACCCCAATAGAAGGGCACAGTTGGGGGAGTTCGTGGGCACTCATTTGCCGTATGAGTGCAGTACTTGCGTTGATTGTGGCCCTCTCAGCGCCCATGATTTTTCTACCGCCAACCGCAGTAGGTGTGGTGGTCGTACGTGATGTTTCGGCTTCAATCGATGCAAATGCACGGGCCCAACAAGCATTGATAATGGATCAACTCCAGCACACGCAACCACCCATGGCGCTCTTGGGCATAGTTGATGTGGCTGCAGAGCCGCTGATTGCCGCAGTACCCCAGCAGTCGCTACGCGACAGCTCGAGTGTGCTGATGCGTGACACTCAGGCCTCTGCACTCGCAGAGGCAGTCACATTAGCAGCATCGCTGATTCCGAGTGAATACGAAGCCCGGGTACTCATGTTGTCAGATGGCAATGAGACACGTGGGCGTCTACCAGAAATTACCGAAAGCATGCTAGCACGCAACGTGCGTGTCGATGTGGTGCCACTCATTACTCAGCGCCAGCCGCCATTTTTAGCATTGACTGCGGTACAACTCCCACAACGCATCCGCGGCAGTGGTGCGACGGTTGCCACCATGCTCATCCACAGCGCAGTTGCACAATCGGCTGAAATTCGCGTCAGCGAAGGCAATAACGAATTGTTGCAGCAACCACTCAGTCTTGTAGCAGGCACACAGCGTATTGCGGTAGCAATCCCTGCGTTGCCCGCTGGAATCCATCGATTGGCGTTTACCGTGCAGGCTCGTGCAGATCAGTTTCAAGCAGATAATCGCCAAGAGGTCATCATCGAGCAAAGTGGTGCGCCGCGCATTCTTGTGCTTGCTGATCCGCCGGCGCGGGCGACACAACTTGTAGCAGCATGGCAACAGATCGGCGTACAGGTGATGCTGGCGCGCCCACGAGATGTGAGTACGCGGTTGACCGATTTTGCCACACACGACGTCGTGGTGCTTGTTGACACTGCAGCGCGTGATGTTCCGGTAGCTGTCATGAACCAAATCGTGACCAACGTGACCACACTCGGCAAGGGCTTTCTGTGGGTTGGTGGTGCGGATAGTTACGGTGCCGGGGGATTCCGTCGCTCACCACTCGCAGATATATCCGCAGTATCACTTGAACCACTTGATACACAGCCGCGCAAACGCATGGATTTAATGCTGGTCATCGACCGTAGTGGCAGTATGAACAGCGGTGTTGGTACATTGAGCATGCTCGATCTCGCCAAAGAAGCCGCCTTTCGTGCTATCCAAAATTTGCAACGGGGCGATACCGTGGGAGTAGCGTTTTTTGCTGATACAGCGGCGTGGGCACTGCCACCGCAACCGCTCCCCAGTGACGAAGTCGTAGCTCAGGCACTCGGTAGCGTTACAAGTGATGGCGGCACATCCATCAAGTCCGGGCTGGCACTTGCTGCAGCACAGGCTGCAACGTTGCGTGGAGATGTACGTCATGTGATTTTACTTTCTGATGGAGTTGACCCCACCCCTAGCGATGCTATCGTGCAAGAATTACGCGCCCAAAATGTCACAGTCAGTACGATTGCGCTTGGGGCTGATGCCGATGTGACCACTCTGCGTCGTTTGGCAATGCTCGGCAACGGTACCGCGTATCAAGTCAGTGATCCACAGCAACTTGCGGACGTCTTTCTCGAAGACACCACACGCATCGCCAGTCGCGATATCGTTGAGACAACAGTCATCCCCACCCGTGTTGCCAACGACCCCTGGTTGAGCATCCTTCCTGCGTCAGTCCCTGTGTATGGTTACAACCGCACGTCTGCGTACGATGATACCCGGGTGCTCATGCACATCGACGAGTTGACTCCGCTGTGGGCATTGCGTAGTGTGGGGCGTGGTCAAAGCATGGCATGGACGAGTGATTTGGCCGGGCGATGGGGGCGTGCATGGAGCGAATCTGCCGTGTTGGCGACACTTGCACCTGTGCTCTTGACTCCGCTGTTGCCACCGAGTGACAAAGTCCTTGATATGGCATGGTTTTGGCATGACGACATTCTTGATGTCGCCATCACCAGCAGCGGTGCACAGACTGCACCAGAAGTGGTACTGATTGGCACCAACGGACAACTGCTTGCGGTGCCGCTATCCGCACGTGGTGTCGATCAATGGGTGGGGCAGATCCGCGATATCGCAAGTGGGGAATACTTGATTCGAGCGTCACACGCTACGACAACACTCGTCCGTGGCGTTATTCTTGAGAGTCGTGCCGAGCTTGCGGTGCGAGACGGTACCGCATTATTAGCAGAAATTGCCAGCGGTAGCGGTGGGCGTGTGCTTTCGACGATTGATGAAACGTATTGGCTCCCAACCACGCAACACCCCACCGCTACCCGTGATATATCAGTATGGTTCGTGTTGAGTGCGTTGTGCTTATTTGTGGGTGAAATCGCGCTACGGCGTGGCATCGTTCTGCCGCAAACGGGTCGTCTTACCCGTATACGTGGAGCGGTGCCCACGGTGCCCACGGTCCCGCCTGACCCTCCGCCTGCACCCCCCACGCGTATCGACCGGTTGCGTGCCGCAAAAGCACGGAGTCGCGATCACGAAGAGTTATCGGAGTAATGCATCGACTTCTGCGGCAGTGGGCATGGAACGCTGGGCGCCGCGGCGTGTTACTGCGATTGCTGCTGCTGCCGCCGCATATCGCATGGCCGACGGCATGGGTTCGCCACGTGCCAACGCACATGCGAGTGCGCCATTGTAACAATCACCAGCAGCAACCGTGTCAACGACCACAACGGGTACTGCAGGGATGCTCAGCGTGCTCCCCGCATGACTCCAGTATGCACCTTGTGCACCGCGTTTGATGATGACATGTGCGGCACCGCGTGCATGGAGCACGTTTGCGGCAGCCTGGGCGCGTTCATCGGTGTTAGGCATGATGTCAGTGAGCTGATGAGTTTCGTGCTCGTTGGGCGTGATAATGTCTGCGTGTTGATAGAGCTCGCTGGGCAGCACCATGTTTGGCGCAGGCGCTGGGTCGAGAATGGTTGTTACGCCGCGCCGTCGTGCGAGCTGGAGCGCGGCTGTCACCAGTTCGAGCGGGATTTCGAGTTGGAGCAACAGATGGGTGCACCCCGCAAGTACCTGCGCAACACGATCAAGGATTTCGTGTTGCATGCGCATATTTGCGCCAGATGCAACCACAATGCTGTTTTCGCCACGGTCATCCACGGTAATCAGAGCGACTCCCGAGGCGCCAGGGATTCGGCGCACATGCGCTATATCGACACCATACCCTACCAGACTGTCACACAGTTGATGCCCGAATCCATCATCACCCACGGCGCCGAGCATGTAGGCCCCGCCACCGAGCTGCGCAACTGCCACTGCCTGATTGGCACCTTTGCCACCTGGGACAGTCACAAAATCAGTGCCGATGATTGTTTCACCAGGGGCTGGGATGTGTGCCGCACGAACGACGAGATCCATGTTGATGCTTCCAAAAATGGCAATACTCATCAATGGCTCCAATCTACTATCGTTGCTGTATTGTAGCATGTCTCAATGGCACAGAAATAATGCATTGTAATGCAGATAATGCAGATGTTTAAAAAAGTGCTTGACATTGTCCGAAAACTTGATACAATATCGAATCGGTAAGTAATTTACCGCGGGTTCTTGCCTCCGGCGATGTGATGACATCACGTGTCACCGTCGAGTGTTCTATGACAACAATGTGTGTAGTCGTGAGAACCACCGGACAGGCTTTCATGAGGGTATATGGACGTTTGCACAAACAAACTCACAGGTGGCGTTGTCACCGCTGACGGGTTGCGTATGGGCGTGCGTCTTTCCCTTTCCTAGCTCCTCACCCATCCTTTTCCCTACAGCGTACATACCAGACCAACCGTCTCGCGTATGACAGCGATTACCTGCGCGGTATCGTTGTTGTATGGAGGAATTCTGTGATGATTCATTGGATTCAGACGGCATTACGCCGTGTTGTGTTGGTGCCCTCTGCGAGTTGGTTGACGAGTCGCCATGCCAGTTTTATGGTAGTGAGATTGCGTCGACGTAGCCAGTGATGTGGATATGTATTCTTGATACTTTTGCTGTGAAGGAGAAAACGCTGAATTGAACGATCACACCTATATCGAACACATGCGCCAGCAGTTTGGCGTACCCGCCGATGGTCGATTGAATGGATTCATTAGCCGTCGCAATGGGCAGCTGTTTTTAGATGATCGCATTAATCTCAATGAGTTGATTCAGCAGTATGGGGCACCCCTTGAGGTTGCATTTCTGCCCCTGATTACACGCCAAATTGAAGCCATGCATGCCAAAGTTGCGTTTGCGCGGCAAGCCACACAGTATGATGGTGAGTTCGTATTTGCATATGCCACCAAGGCCAATTTCGCCGAAGAAGTCGTCCGCACCGCGCTGCAATCCGGTGCACACTATGAAACATCGGCATCAGCTGACATCATTATTGCGCATCAACTGTGGCGCCAAGGCATTCTCGCCAATGACCGCTACATGTTTTGCAACGGTTCCAAAGATATCGTCTATCGTGATGCGATGATTGCGCTGCGCGAGGCAGGCTATGAACGCATCATCCCAATCATCGATGATTTGGCAGAGCTCGACTACTTGATTCGTCATTGCACCCAACCACTCATGTTGGGGGTACGTGCGCGCTTTGACATCGGCGACGTGGATGCAGATCATCCTGGTGGTGAGCGCTTTGGCTTGACACCCAATGAAATACAGCACGCCATACAGATGCTACAGCATACGCCACACCAGCTTGTCCTGTATCACGCCATGGTTGGGAGTCAAATGGAGGATGCGCAGGCATGGCAGGTTCGGCTTGGTGCGTCTGTTGATGCATATGCCGCGTTGGCTGCGCAGCTGCCTGATTTGCGCTTTTTCAACTTTGGCGGTGGTATGCCCACTGATGCCTACGCCATTGATTTTGTGTTCGATTACCAAGGCTTCCTGCAAGGGGTGATGCGCACCATGCAACACGCCTGTGCACGTGTAGGTGTGGCAGTGCCGCATCTGGTCGGTGAATTTGGGCGTTATACGGTCGCATCCCATAGTGTCTATCTCATGGAAGTCGGCGCAGTCAAGGCTGGCCGTGGTGGCGCACCGGATTGGTATTTGCTCAACGGTAGTTTGATGGTGTCGCTCCCCGATACCTTGATTGTCGAAGGGCAGCAATTCATCGTGTTGCCACTCGACGACTGGCATATGCCGGTGCGTCCCGTGCGCCTTGCTGGTCGGTATACGTGTGATACTGATGATTATTACCCCCGTTCTGGCCAAGCACCACTGTTTTTGCCAGTGAGTGGCGAACGCAGCGTGCTGGCGTTTTTTGGGATTGGTGCCTATCAACAGATGATTGCTGGTCGTGGTGGTGCGCACCATTGTTTGACCCCAGAGATGCGCCGCATCATCATTGAGTACGAAGACGATACGCTCGTATTGCGTGAAACACCAGCACAACACCTCAACGATATTATGGTCACGCTTGGATATCATCGTGACACCATTGAGTTGCGCCGCAATGCTGCCACAGAGAGCGCTGATCGTACCGCGCGTGTGGTGCGCATGCCAGCACGTCGTTATGTGCGCCCCATGCGCCGTATGCCACGCTAGCAGCTAAGCTTGTATCCCCATTGGCCAGTTTGCCAATGGGGATACAGTATAATGACGCTAGATGTATGTGTAGTATGGGGGTGATGCCGTGGAACACCGCAAACGTCTCGGCGTAATTACCAGTGGCTCATTGGCAGATGGGCTGATGGCTCGTGTTGATGCCTCCCAGACGATTGAATCGCTCCGTGTCGGTCAGTTCTTGCTCATCCATGGTGTGCAGCATGAGTTTTTTGCGATGCTCACTGATGTTGAATTAGCGGCGACCTCTGCGAATGTGTTAATCGACCCACCGAGTGATGATGCATTTCTGCAAGAAGTGCTCGTTGGTACCACCACATACGGCAATATTGCCTTGCGACCATCGTTGATGTTGCCACGAGACGTCAGCGAAGGGTTACTGCCAGTCAAAACCATTCCTGCGCACTTTTCACCCGTCTATGATGCCGATGAGCGTGACTTTACACGCGTCTTTGGCAAAGAGGATGCAACACATTTCGAAATTGGCCGTCCCCTCGACATGAACGTGCCCGTCTGCATCGATTTGAATCGCTTGGTAGAACGTTCAAATGGCGTGTTTGGCAAAAGTGGCACCGGTAAAAGCTTTCTGACACGACTCTTGTTGAGTGGTACCATCAAGGCTAATGTGGCCGCAAATCTCATCTTTGATATGCATTCAGAATACGCCAGTGACGCATCATCCGAGGCTGGGGGATTCGT
Source organism: Roseiflexaceae bacterium (assembly GCA_046303375.1). Lineage (GTDB taxonomy): Bacteria > Chloroflexota > Chloroflexia > Chloroflexales > Roseiflexaceae > UBA965. The sequence goes on along the minus strand of JBKCGB010000049.1, from coordinate 30,604 downwards.
CAAAGGGTTGCGCAAGATTTTTGGACCTGTGGTGCGTATTTATACGCTCGATGCAGAGTCTACCCGTCGGCGTGGTGCTCAGTATGACCAAGAAATCCGTATCGGCCTCAACGAAATCGAGGTTGAAGACATCCTGCTCATCCAAAATGAGTTGAATCTCAATGCGACTGCTGCTGAATCTGCTTATCGCCTCACCGATGAATTCAATGATGAATGGTTGCGCACACTCCTCGACATGCCCCCCGATGAGATCGAAGCATTTGCCCAACGCACGGGTACGCATTATGGATCGCTTAGTGCACTCAAACGCAAACTCGAAGCATTGCGCCGGCGTGGGTATGTGACCAACCAAACAAATGGTGTAGTGGATACGCTTATCGACGATCTGATGAACAAACAGCACGTGGTGCTGGAATTTGGGCGCTTTGATAACACGATTGACTATATGTTGGTGGCCAACATTATTACGCGCAAAATCCATGCCCGCTGGCGTGAAAAAACGGAACGCTACCTGACGAGCAAGAACAAAGCGGATAAACCGCCACAGCTTGTCATAACCATCGAAGAAGCGCACAAATTTCTGAATCCTACTGCCGCCAAACAAACCATCTTTGGTACGATTGCACGTGAGATGCGCAAATACAGCGTGACGCTGCTGGTCGTCGACCAACGCCCTTCGTCGATTGATAGTGATGTGATGAGCCAACTCGGTAGTCGTGTTACCGCATTGCTCAACGACGAAAAAGACATTGACGCAGTTTTTACCGGTGTGAGTGGTTCAGGCGCATTACGTACCGTGCTATCCACGCTCGATTCACGCCAGCAGTGCCTCATTCTCGGGCATGCTGTGCCCATGCCGGTTGTGGTACGCACCCGCGCCTATGACGAAGCATTCTATCAGGCCATGGGTGGGGGTATCGCAAGCGCCGCATCGTCGACATCAGTGCAGCCGACAGCCGGGCAAGCGAGTATTGCTGACCTCTTTGATGAGTCGTAGCTACGGTTTCTGCGGGATGCCGTATTGCATCAGTCCACCCATGCGAATGCGAATCAACACAGCAAATTCGCCACGGTTGGCAGCCTCTGCTGCATCGGCCGCTTGGCGCATGAAGGCAATCGCCTGAGTCACATCCCCTTGTGCTTCTGCAATACTTGCCTGCAAAAAGAGTCCCTCTGGCCGTGATACCGTGTTGCTCAGCAACTGGTTGGCATCTGCTGTAGCCAGTGCAAATTGTTTGGTGAGCACCCGATTATTGCCACGCATGTACAGGGTTGTCGCATCGAGTGGGTTGATTGCTTGGGCCCGTTGCCACGCCCGTGCGGCGGTGGTGCTGTCACCGTGATATTCAGCGAGCACAGAAAGCCAAATCTGTGATTCGAGGTCTTGTGGAAAGGTTTGCGCCTCTTGTTGTGCCAACTGGTACGCATTGCCATAGTCGTCATCAGTTATCGCATTCAGAATAGCCGTCGTGTCGGCACTTGGTGGAGTGGTTGCGACTACGTACCAGCCAGTTGCGACCACCGCAATGCCAATCAGCGCGATTCGCATCAGTCGCATCCGCCATTGTTGCTGTTGTCGCTGCACCAACACATCGAGCTCGGCACGAATACTGCCGGGAACTGATGCGTGGCTGTTGTTCAGTGATTGGATGATGCGCCGCGCATTTCGTTTAACACGACTGTTGAGTGCAACTACACGGACATGTTCTGCGGCGATGTCGTATCCTGCTGCGTCGCACTGTGCACTCAGGGTGTTGATATGATCAATGAGTGTGATCAGCTGTTGGGCACCATCAGGGTGTTCGTGAAAGACGAGCGCAAATGGTTCCGCCTTATCGAGTGCCTGGCGGAGTTGTGGCATGAGTGGTTGTGAAGTATCAGTGTGCATTGTCGTGTATCGCGTTGTATAATAAACAGCAGTAGTACTGTATCTGAGGGGTAGCATACCATATGCGACTAGTAGTTGTTCGTCATGGTGAAAGCGAATGGAATCGAATTGGCCGCTATCAGGGGCAATTTGATGCACCACTTTCAGAAATGGGTGTCAAACAGGCTGCCGCACTCGCAGAGCGCTTGCGTTCTGAATCGTTTCACACCATCTATGCCAGTCCGTTACAGCGCGCGCGCCTCACTGGCGAAGCCGTGCATCGCTTTCATCCTGATACACCGTTTGTGGTTGAACCAGCTGTGATTGAAATTGACCATGGTGAGTGGGCTGGTTTGATGGTTGACGAAGTCATCGCCAAGTATGGTGATGGGTTGCGTGAGTGGCGGATGACGCCTACGCGTTCACATATGCCAGGTGGTGAAAGCTTTAGTGACATCCTCAAGCGGGTACTTGATTTCAAAGAACGCATCATCAAACAGCACCCCGATCAGACCATCCTCGTATCGACGCATGATGTGGTGGTCAAAATTCTCGTTGCGGACGCACTCGGTATGCACATGGATGGCATTAACCGCATTTGGGTTACTAATGCGAGTATTTCAGTCATCGAATACGGCAGTGACTTGACCTATTTAGCGAGTCTCAGTGAAGCCGCACATCTAAGCAAACTCGAAGTGGTACGTGGTGCATGGTAAGTATGCTCGTGGGGTAGGCTTCCCATGACGGAAAAGGCGTGACGATGCCTCAATCAGTTGCATCCGGAAGCGCAGTGTCGCGTCTTTCACAACAACAAATCAATGAAATATTGCACCGTGTCGGTTTGTCCGATGATTTGCCACGCGTCGAAGCCGAAATGCTCGACCGGATTAATTCATCCAATCAACTGTTGCGTGATGCTGGTGCCTATACGGTAAATGCAGGTGGCAAACGCCTGCGTGCCATGTTGGTGCTGCTTTCTGCCCGCCTCGCCAACTATGACTTTGACCGTGCCAAGCATCCTGCTGTCGCCATTGAACTGCTGCATGCAGCATCGCTGGTGCATGATGACTTGGTCGATCATGCGAATGCGCGACGTGGACGCGCTACAGTGCATGTGACATGGGATCGTGATGTGGCGCTCGCCCTCGGCTCGTATTTGTTTGGTGTGGCAGCTCGTGAGCTTGCTTATGAGCCCGACGAGCGCATCATCGGATTCTATGTGCACGCGGCGCGATGCATGGTAGAAGGTGAACTGAATCCAGTCACGTTGGTCACACCCCGTGAAGCAGCCGAAGCACAGTACTACCGCAAAATTGGCTATAAAACTGCGGTGCTTTTTGAAGCAGCCTGTCGTGCTGGAATTGCGGTAGCGGGTGGATCTCCACAGGCGGTAGCGGCGCTCGGTGCATTCGGTTACGAGCTCGGTCTCGCCTTCCAGATTGTCGATGACATTCTCGACATGACCGAGAGCGAAACGACTCTCGGCAAACCAGCGGGCAACGACCTGCGTGAAGGTACAATCACACTTCCGCTCATTCTGGCACATGAACGCGATCCACGTGGGATTTTTGCGCGAGTCACCGAGGGCGCTGTTCCTGCCCAATTGGTCCCGCAAATGATTGCAGAAATTATTGCTGTTGGTGGCATTGAGTCGGCTTATCTTGCTGCCAATGAACGCATTACCCGTGGTCTGGCGTATCTGACTCCGTACACCGATGAAGTGACGTTTGATGCATTCCAGACGATTGCACGCCACGTGGTCCAACGTCGTCAATAACTCCAATTCTCTTCTGCGATGCGAGCTTGTACAACCCGATTTGTTGTACAAGCTCGCGCGTATACATCCAACATAACGTGTTGTTGCGTAGTACCAAGCAACGGATGCGATTGTTGTATGCGATAGCGAGGTTCATATGCAGAAGACCCCCTATCAACGCGAAGAGCTCGATGAGCACACAGATCCCGGTCTCGATTGGAACGACGATGTCGCTGATGCGTTCCTCGAAGAATCCCCCAACGAGGGTTCACTCGTTGAAGATTCTGTGCAGATGTATCTTCGTGAAATTGGTCAAGTACCACTCCTGAATGCGAGCCAAGAAGTTGAATTGGCCCAACGCATCGAAGCTGGCATTTATGCCCGTGAAGTCATCGAAGTGTTGTCTGCGAGTACGTTTCAGGCAGACGTCGATGCACATGCTGCGGCTCTGGTGCAATCCACATCGCATGCGTGCTCACTCGAGACATGGATGACCTGTTGGAGTGCACACGGTGGTCAGTTGGCGACACTCCCATATCTGCTTGCGCATGTGCTGCAGCATCACAAACTTATCGTGACTGACGTGCCGTGTGATCTCAGCGAGCAAATTGATCTATTGCGTGAATGCGAACGCGTGCGTCTCCTTGCGCTCAAAAGCACCATGCTTGTGCTCACACCCTTTGTACAACGGCTGATTGTAACGCATCCCGAACGCATGCTGGAACTCTTGGACTGGGTGTTGCACGCTGTCCCACAAACTACGCCACTTTACCTGCAACTCAGTGACCGCGAACTGCGTATGCTCAATCGCCGTGTCGAGGATGGCAGCGAGGCGCGGCGCCGTTTGATACAGGCGAATCTGCGCTTGGTCGTGAGTGTTGCCAAAAAGTACATTGGTGGGCCGCTCTCATTTATGGACTTGGTCCAAGAGGGCAATATCGGCTTGATGCGTGCGGTTGAGAAATTCGATATTTTGCGCAAGAATCGGTTTTCTACCTATGCAACATGGTGGATTCGCCAAGCAGTGACTCGTGCCATTGCGGAGCAGAGTCGTTTGATTCGTCTGCCAGTCCATCTCAGTGATGCCATTGGGCAAATGCGCCGCGTCACCCGTGTGCTCGAACAGGGTCTTTCACGTGAGCCTACTCCCGAGGAAGTGGCCGCAGAGTTGGGGATTTCTGATCGCAAGGTGCGCCGATTACTTCAAGCATCGGCACAGCCGATTTCGCTCGAACAGCCGATTAGTAATGACGGCGAAGGGCATATCGGTGAGCTTCTCGCAGATGAACATAGCGATTCTCCCAATGATATTGCTATTCGGCATATGCTACAGATTGACGTGGCCAACGTGCTCAACGAACTACCCGAGCGAGAACGCGCTATTTTGCAGATGCGCTACGGGATGCACGATGGTCAGCGACGTACCCTCGAAGAAGTGGGAGTCGCATTTGGGATTACCCGCGAACGCACACGCCAAATCGAAGCAGACGCCTTGCGCCAGCTGCGCTCACCACAACTCGGTGCACGCCTGCAAGCTTATCTCGAATAGGGATTATTCGGCGCTTGCACGTCGCTTGAGCATCATTGTCATTGTCCCCTTTTGCACAACGTCGCCACGCTGATTGCACACATCCACAGCATATACAATAATGCCGCGATCAGCGTGGCGTGTTTCGCGCATGCTTTCTACCTGCATGACCGCATGAATCGTATCGTTGAATCGTATCGGAGCGACGAAGTTCCAATTCACTCCGAGAAACGCAACGATGCTGTCTGGATTAATTGCGGTGCGATATTTGAGACCGTTTACTATTGCCATTCCCAGCAACCCGTGGGCAATCCGTTCCCCAAAAATAGAATCTTTCATATACTCGGCATCGGTGTGGAGGCGGTTGAAATCGCCGGTCAACATGGCAAACATACTGACTTCTGTTTCGCCAATAGTGCGGGCAGGGGTGACAAAGCGTTCACCGATTTCATAATCCTCGTACCAGTGATATGATTTCATGATAGCTCCTCTGCAAAACCAAGCGGCGACACACCGCAATCGGTATGCCGCCGCATGCAATCCAATGGGTGTGTCTACATGCCCATCGACTCTTTGACGAGGCGTGCAATATCCGTGGGAAGCTCGGCGACCCGTGCACCAACGGCCTGCAACGCTTCGATTTTTTCTTGGGCAGTGCCTTCACCACCAGAAATAATTGCTCCTGCATGCCCCATGCGCTTGCCTGCGGGGGCAGTTCGGCCTGCGATAAAGCCCACCACAGGTTTGGTGACATGCGCTTTGATGTAGCGTGCGGCATCTTGCTCAGCGGTACCGCCAATTTCACCAATCAATACGATGGCCTTGGTCTCAGGGTCAGCTTGGAACTGCTCGAGTACGTCGATGTAGTTGGTGCCAATAATCGGATCACCACCAATCCCCACAATCGTGCTCTGCCCCAGCCCGATACGCGTCAGTGCATCCACTGCTTCGTACGTCAACGTCCCACTCTTTGACACCACACCCACCGGTCCCGGCGTCGCAATATTACCGGGAATAATCCCGACTTTGGCTTGCCCGGGTGTCAATAATCCGGGACAGTTGGGACCAACGAGGCGTGCGCCCTTTTCTTTGACGAATGCATATGTGCTCACCATGTCGTTTGCGGGGATACCTTCGGTAATACACACAATCAGCTTGATACCTGCAGCTGCTGCTTCACGCACTGCATCTGGGGCAAATGGTGCTGGTACATAGATAATTGATGTATTGGCGCCCTCATGATGCACCGCATCTGCCACGCTGTTATACATTGGTACTTGACCATCAATCGCTGTCTGCCCAGCTCGCCCTGGCACGACGCCTGCCACCACGTTGGTGCCATAGGCCTTCATTTGGCGTGTGTGAAACTCACCTTCACGTCCAGTGATGCCTTGTACAACCAGGCGAGTATTGCGATCTACCAAAATGCTCATCTCGTATTACTCCAACATATGACTTACGCTGTGCTAGGATAGCACGAGAAAGCGCATTCGGCAAATAGCAGCCTCCCACGCATGTACCTCCCACTTGGGCACAACAGACTCATTTCTGTGCTTATTGTCATGTGCCGTGCATGAATGTCGCCTGTGTACCAACTTCACATGCGCAGTTACTCACCTAAATATAAAATTTGTATATAATGCACAAAAAAATAAGTAACAAATTGGTTGAAATATACAAAACATATGCTATGATGGTGGTGGATGGAATTTTGATTGGCAAGGAGGCCAACCATGGACCACACACAAGTTGCTCAGTCATTCGCAGACGATGTGATGACACAGATTCCCGAAGCACAGCAAGTCCTGCAAGATCTGGGGATTCATGGGTCGCACACGCGCCTACAGATTCAAGCTGAGGCAGCATCACTCGATACTGACACACTGCTTGCCGCCATGGAGATGTTGTCACGGCGCAATTTGCGTTCGCACATGCCAGACAGCCGCAACTAGCGTTCATACGTACGCATCCCCCCTGTGCAACGGCGCACAGGGGCGATGCGTGTTTGTGGACATCAGCATACGCATGCAAAAGAAGAAGCCCTCAGTGAGTTATCGCCGTCTGCTCACTGAGGGTTGAGGAAATAGAGGTTGTAGAGGATGAAGAGGTATCGGCGCTGAGGGTGATGAGTCTACGCTCATCTGGTATGAATCCATTGTCGTATATGATGATGAATCAATCATGAGAGGCACATAAGGAAATAAAGAGAGCGCCTAGGGAAGAGATTCCCTAGGCGCTCTCTACTGCGTCAGCTAGTGGTTCGTTGCTTTGGCAGGTGCATGACCGTGGCCATGGTTGTTGAGCTGTGCCTCGAGCTCTGGAATGCGGTGATCGTTGGGTGGTAGTAGTGGCAGTTGCTTCAAGTAGCGTAAGAACAGGTAGATCCACAATCCACCCACGCCCACAAACGCTGTCAGATGTGTCCAGTGAATGTGGATGCCTTTGTGATGGAACGCTGGATTGATTAGCCAGAAGACGTAGACGATTTCGATCGCCACAATCCACATGGCAATTCGTGATACCACATTGAAATTACGCTTGGTGTGGCGCGAAATCAACAGGAAGAACGGCAGGAAGAAGTGTCCGAAAATCAGTGCCACTGAGATGTATTCCCAGCCGTAGTGCGAACGATAGTAGTACCACGGGGTGAACTCTGGCACATTACCCGACCAAAGAATCAGGTATTGTGAGAAGTTGAGATAAGTCCACAACACGGTGAAGGCAAAGGTAAACTTGCCGAGGTCGTGTAGGCGGTCTACGGGAACTTCATAGCCCAGCAGATTATTGCGTGACAGCATCCACAGCACGATAATCCAGATGGCAAAATTCGTCAGGACTTGACCCACCATCCAAGCAACGGGATACATCGAAGAAGCCCACGCTGGTTCGAGTGACATACCCCAGTCGGTGGCGGCAAACGTCCAAATCATGATATGTGCGGCCAACCCTGGACCACTTGTTACCGCCAATTTGTCGCGGAACGAGACACTTTCACTCTTTGGTGCGTTCTCTTGTTCGATTGAAAGACGGCGCAGGCGTGTTACCAGCCAATACCATGCAGCAAAGTAAAAGACGGTACGTGCCAAGAAGAACGGTACGTTGAGGTACGGTGCTTTTGCGGCTACGACGGCCTCTTCGGCAAGCACATGCGGGTCAGTCCACGGGTAGAGCAGACTCAGACCTGCTGCAATTGGAATGAACAGCACTGCCATCCAGGGGATGACCAAGACACTCGCTTCGGTGAAGCGGCGAATCATCAAGCCCCACACACCACTCGTGAGGTGTTGCAGTTGGAGCAAAAACATGCTCCCTGCGGAAATACCAAAGAAGAAAAGAAAGGCAAACAGGTACGATTGGAGTACCTGACTCGTCGAACTGAGCGCAATCCCCACAGCAGTTAGTGCGAGGGCGACGCCACCGACGATGAGGGCACGCTGCTGAATCGTATTCAGCGTTGCGCGCAGGTTGTCAGTTTGTTCTGCCACAGTTGTTTCCTTAGCGATTGCTCGACGGCGCAGCACGCCGCCGAGCGACTCACACTACTTTTCCGGTGGATTCTTTTGCATCTCGCGGATGTACGCGATGATGGCCCAGCGATCACTTACCTTCTGGATGCGGAAATTCGCCGGGAACATCGTGTATGGCGAATTTTCTCCGCTAATGGGCTTGCTGGCATCATATGCCGGGTTTGCCACACCGTGACTGATGACGTCATAGTAATAGCCGTCAGGCGCATCAGCGAGGTTGAAGTTACCACCCTTGGCAGTCATCTGCTTGAGTGCGGCCACATCAAAGAGCGGAGGTGGCTTGAGTCCAAGTGGGCCTTTGGCGTATGGTCCAGCCACAAGCCCTTTGCCATCACCTTTAGCGCCATGACACGATGCACAGTAGACTTTGTAACGTTCTGCGCCACGGGTCATCACTGACTCGTCGATGGTCAGCGGATTGGTGGTAATGTACTCGGCACTTGGATCACCACCAACGCGACCGATGCTTGTTTCGTCGAGCTGTAAATGGTCACGTGCTACTGTGCCATCCACAAGCGGGCGTGCTGATGCACCATCAGCGAAAAAGTCGCTGGCTTGGAGTGCCTTGTACTTGGGTTGATCGTACATGTCGAGGTGACATGCAGCCAACAGTAATCCCAACATGGCGAGCAGGGCAAACCGCGCCATCCCACGCTGGAGTGAAGTTTTGGTCAATTGCATGGATTCCTCACTCACTGATCTCATTGACGGCAGTGGCACCGATGCTCTTGAGGAGCGTCGTCGCTTTTGCGGCGTCATACTGCGGATCTTTGGCTTCGATACACAAAAAGAAGCCATTCAGCGTAGCGCGCTCAAATCCAGGCGTATTGAAGACGGGGTGATACAACAGTGGTAGCCCACAGATTGCAATTAACCCAAAGACGGCGCTGTACGCTGCCCCCAGCACCATTCCTTCAAAGGTGATTGGGATGAATGCTGGCCAGCTAAAGAACGGACGACCGCCGATGTTCATCGGATAATCGACCACGTTGACCCAGGTCATAAACCCAAACAATCCACTTGAGCCCAACAGCCCAAACAAGAACACGCCCCAGGGCAAGCGCGTTGGACGATGTCCGAGCGCCTCTGCGAGCCCATGTACGGGGATGTGCGTGTAGGCTTCGACGACGGTGTACCCGGCGTCTCGTACCTTGTAAGCAGCAGCGATAATGCTATCTGAGTCGCTGAACTCCGCCATGATGCCATAGGTGGCTGGTGCGGCGGATGCGGCTTCTGCTGCGTTTGACTTGCGTTTGAACATGCAAACCTCTCATTAACCGTTGTGTGTGGCAAGAGCCAACACACGTTCCTTATGCACCAGCGTGACCTTGACCTTCTTTTTCGTGCGCTTTATGCTCTGTCTTGTGCACGAGGTCGCGTACCTCAAAGATGGCGACCATCGGCAAGAGCCGCACAAACAAGAAGAAGAGTACAAAAAACAACCCGAATGAGCCAATGTAGGTCGCCCAGTCATAGAACGTGGGTGTGTAAACGCCCCACGACGTTGGGATGAAGTCGCGCTTGAGACTGAGTACGATGATAACCCAGCGCTCAAACCACATGCCAATGTTGATACAAATTGAAATAAAGAAGAGCACTGGCAAGTTGGTGCGGAACTTCTTGGACCACAAGAGCTGTGGTACAAGCACGTTAAAGAGAATCAATGCCCAGTATGACCATGCCCAAGGTCCCGTGGTACGACTCACAATCAGGTAGTATTCGTAGATGTTCCCCGAATACCATGAATAGAAAATCTCACCAAAGTAGCCGTAGGTGACGATTAACCCTGAGGCGAGCATCACTTTACTCATGACATCGAAATGCCGCATGGTAATCAGGCTGTGTAGCCCAAACCAACTCCGAATTGGAATCATCAACAGAATAACCATGGCGAATCCACAGTAGACCGCACCTGCCACGAAATAGGGCGGGAAGACGGTCACATGCCAGCCTGGCAACTGTGATACGGCAAAGTCGAACGAGATGATGGAGTGTACCGACAATACCAACGGGGTCGAAAGACCGGCCAAGATGAGTGATGCCATTTCGTAGCGCTGCCAGTGCTTGGCAGCCCCACGCCACCCTAGTGACAAAATACCGTAGAAGATTTTGGCGATGGGATGCTGCGCACGGTCTCGCAACGTGGCGAGGTCGGGGATCAGCCCTACAAACCAGAAGAGTATCGATACCGTGGCGTATGTCGAAATGGCGAAGACGTCCCATTCGAGTGGGCTACGGAACTGTGGCCACATGCCGAGGGTGCTCGGATAGGGCAAGAACCAGTAGTCGAGCCACGGCCGCCCCGTGTGTACCAGCGGGTAGATGCCTGCACACGCCACTGCGAAAATGGTCATCGCTTCGGCGGCACGGTTAATTGACGTACGCCAGTCTTGGCGGAAGAGCAACAAGATGGCCGAAATCAATGTGCCAGCGTGGCCGATACCAATCCACCACACAAAGTTGATGATGTCGAATCCCCACGCCACTGGAATGTTGATACCCCAGATACCAATACCAACAGTGAACAGCGTGGCAAGTGAGTACAAGTAGAGCATCAGGAAGAGACCAGCGGCGACGAAGCCACCAATCCACCCCCATGGCGTCTTGAGCAACGGGTAGAGTACAATATCGCCGATTTTGGCGGTTACCGATGTGTACGTTTCCCCTGGCCCGAGTAATTCGTCGTATGTTTCAACGACGGGTGGTTTGAGCGGTGATGATGATTGCATCTGCTACTCCGTTTTTCCGCTGAGCTCGGGATTGGCGTTTGTGAACTTGATCATGTAGCTCGTGCGTGGCTTGGTGTTGAGCGAATCAAGCACAGTAAACTTGGTCTCGAGTGCTTTCAGTTTGGCAACCTGTGACGCAGAATCGTTGATGTTACCAAAGACGATGGCCTGTGATGGACATGCCTGTTGACAGGCAGTAACTACTTCACCATCCTGGATAACACGATCCTCGCGTGTGGCATCGATACGTGCTTCGTTGATGCGTTGTAGACAGTAGTTGCACTTTTCCATCACACCACGTACACGGACAGTTACATCCGGGTTGCGCTGCAGCTTGAGTGACGGGGTCTCTTCGTCTGCATATTGGAAAAAGTTGAAGCGACGCACTTTGTATGGACAGTTGTTTGAGCAGTACTTGGTACCCACACAGCGGTTGTACACCATGTTGTTGATACCTTCAGAATCGTGCACCGTGGCTGCCACTGGACAGACAATTTCACACGGGGCATGTTCACACTGCATACAGGCAATGGGCTGTTGGTAGATGGTGGGATTGCTACTGTCACCACTAAAGTAGGTGTCAATGCGAATCCACTGCATCTCACGACCGCGCCAAATTTCCTCTTTGCCTACAATCGGAATGTTGTTTTCCGCTTGACAGGCAACCACACACGCATTACAGCCGTTGCACGCATTCAAATCAATCGTCATCCCCCACTGATACCCCTTTGAGTAGTCGTATGCGGGAAAGAGCGAGTAGATTTCGTGCTTCTTGTGCTTGACACCGGCTTTTTTCTCTTCGAGATACTCGGCCAATGATTTGGCGTGCAGAATGTCGAAGTCACGACCTTCAAGGTTGTAGTGTGTTTGGGTTGTTGCGAGTTTATAGGTCTTGTCGGTCTTGCTCACCGTGACACCGTTTGCGACCCACAGCGCATCGCTACTGCGCAACGCATAGCTGTTGAAGCCCACACCGTTGCCGACTTTGCCGGCCTGTGTACGCCCAAAGCCGAGATGCACAACCACTGTGTCGTTGGCTTGACCAGGTACCACGTTGATGGGTGCATCGATGCTGCGTCCATTGACCGTTAGAGTGACTACGTCCTCTGTTTTGACACCCAACTTGCTGGCTGTCTCAGGGCTGACTTGGGCACTGTTGTCCCATACCAACTTGCTGAACGGTTTGGGGACTTCTTGGAGCCAACCGTTATTGGCGGCTGAACCATCGCGCAACGAAGGGTCTGCACGGAAGATGAGCTCGAGCCCGTCACTGCTTGCAACGGCTGGTGCGCTGACAGTCCCCAATGTGACTTGGGTGCTGCCCAATGCACTTGCACCGGCCACAATGCCGTCATGGAGCGCCGTCTGCCAGACCTTTTCAAAGGCAAATCCATCAAGCCCGAGCTGTGCTTGCCAGTAGCCTTTGACTGCGTCATGTGCTGACACGCGCTTGCCATCGAGGGCATCGAGAACCTCGCTGAAGTGCTTGCCATCGTAGAGCGGAGCAATCAACGGTTGTTGGAGCGATACCGCACCATTAAAGGCGCGCGTGTCACCCCAACTTTCGAGGTAGTGCGTAGCATGAATATGCCATGTCGCCAGCGCTGCTGTTTCGTCATTGTAGAGACCAAAATGCACCACAGTGGGTACCTTTTTGAGTGCCTCTGACATGGCAAGATCAGCTGGAGCCGAGTAGGCGACGTTGACATCTGCAATCACCAGCATGCTGACTGCACCTGCATTGATTTCATCAACCAATGCCTTGAGTGAAGCAGCACCCGTATCTGCATCAATAATGGGGTCTGTGTAGTTGACTGTCGCACCCACATTGTTTAGGGCCGCATTAATTGCGTGGACCAGTGCGTGTACCGCAGCCGGTTGTGTTTCACCAGCGATGACCACAGATTTGCCTGCTGCTGCAGTCAGATCTGCAACAGCGGTCGCAACCCACTTCTGTGTTGCTTCGGGAAGCGCAGGTGCAGCAACGCTCACCCCCACCGCCGCCGCAATTGCCTGCGTGATGATCGCAATGTCTGACGATTTGGCTGCGAGACGGTGGTCGGCTAGTGCCCCCGTGTTGGTGGGTGTTGGTTCAGCCACATAAATGCGGCTCATCACTGGCTCGTCACTCGTGACACGCCGCTTGCTGGCGACATCTTGTGCGTAGCGAATGGATGTTGCCGTGCCGTGTGAAAAGTCGCTATCGAGTGCAACCACTACATCCGCCTTGTCAAAGGCGTAAATGGTATTGACTGCACTACCGAATGCGGCTTGTGCACCCGCACGCGTGTTGTCGCCACTGAGTGCATCGTACTGATACCACTTGGCACCTGCACCGACATACCCTTTGATTGTAGCGACCAGAGATGGTGATGCAGTCGGTTCAGTCAGAATGCGTAAGCCACTGCCAGCTTGGGCGTAGGCGCTGCCCAGGGCGTTGAAGGCATCATCCCATGTGGCTGGTTTGCCCGCATTGAGAATCTGTTGTGACCGATCTGGGTCATACATGGTCAAAATTGATGCTTGAATCCATGCATCGCTGCTGCCACGACTCGCCGGGTGGTAGGCATTCCCTTCAACCTTGGTCGGGCGACCTTCGTGGCTCTCTGCCAACAAACCGATGCCGTATCCTTGGACATTCATGCTCGTCGCAAAGTAGAGCGAACGACCAGGGATGACCTGTTCTGGTTGACGTACGTACGGGACGATTTTTTCTTGTGGTTGCTTGAGGGCAAACTGACAGCCGACGAGGCTGGAGAGTGCCATTGACGCCCCCATCAATTTGAGGAACGAACGGCGACTCACTGGGTCGCGTAATTCAGCTGCCTCACGGGGGAACTCGCGCTCGAGCCGGGCACGGAACTCTGCTGATTGTGACAGCTCTTCGAGACTACGCCAGTAGCTCTGTCCGCTGCTCCCTTGGATGTCGAGTGATTCTTTGCTCATGTCTGCTGTGTCTCGCTCTATCGGTGACAAATCGAACAGTTGGTGAGCTGATACGATGAACGGATCCCGTACTGCTCTTTCAGCTTCAACCCTTGGGCGATTTGATCCGCAGGCGGCTGCCAAGCCGTGTTGAAGATTTCAGACTGCGGGCGCAAGAATTGCTCTGGGTTGCGATGACAATTCAAACACCAGTTCATGTAGAGGGCTTCGGTCTTGTACACCACTGCCATGGTGGCAATGTTGCCATGGCACGTCGAACAACCAACGCCCTTGTCGACGTGGATGCTGTGGTTAAAATACACAAACTTTGGCAAGTCGTGTACCTTGTTCCACTGTACGGGCTTGTTCTCTGCATAACTAGTGCGAATGAACTCTAACTTCGGACTCTGTGGTAACACCTGCGAATGACATCCCATACAGGTCTCTGTTGGTGGGATGTTGGCTGATGATGAAATCTCTACCGCTGTGTGGCAATAGCGGCAGTCCATCTTGAGGCCCCCAATGTGCAGCTGATGACTAAAGCCACCACCTGGCTGCACGACTGCGTGTGCCGGCCCGACGTCGCGTATCCAATCGGATCGCGTGTAGTACCACCATGCTGCAATCAGCATCGTTAGTACTAACGGGATACCAACAAAGATACTCAACCTGGCGATTTTGTTCGCTCGCCGAGTAAATACCTGAGCCATCTGGTCCCTTTCTACACTCCGATGGTGCTCTACCACATTGCATCTATTCAGACCTACACAATGTGTGAGCGCACCTACCAGTACTACTCCATACGCATCCGGCGTATGAATTAGATGTATCACGGCTACATGAAACCCGTGCCAGGCAGGGACTCAGCCAAAGACACACCTTGTGCTACATACGTCTTCGTTTATTTTATCACAATTTAAAATTCGGTGAGAAGACAAAACCAGCAAAAACTGGCTGTGTCTTCTCATATGGGTCGAGTCTGTACGCACCTAAAACGTCGTGGTCAGGTGTTGTGTTTGTCCTGTTTCTGCGGCACGTAGCCCGGCTTCGATAATTTCGATGACATGCCGAGCGTGTTCCGCACTCCCAATCGCTTTGGGACCGCCGTTGATCCATGCGACAAGTTGCATGATGTCTTCGTAGACGTGATGCTCATCGACGTCGCGATGTGCACCGCTGACATGTGGCAATATCCACTGATTGCCTGCCCAGCGTCCATGCGGATGGCTGTCGGCGATATCACTGCCCGGATAATCAAAGGGTTGACCATTGAGTTTAAGTCCGACGATGTTTCCCTTGGTGCCAAAGTAGCTCCCGCTGAATCCCTCGCTAACACTGCCTGCCGGGGTACCGTAGGCCAACGCAAACACGTTATTCCCAAAATCGATCAAGATGAGCGTGTTGTCGTCGGCATCACACGGCACCATTTGCCCGCGGAACTCACGGAACGGCAGGCGTACTCCTGACATTGCGGTCACCCGCTGTGCCGCCCCGAGGATGCCCGTCAACCCGTGCAATGCATAGACTGTCATATCATAGAGCGGTCCACCACCAGGTTTACGGTAGTACCACGATGGGTCAATATTGGTGAGCGGATCATTGCCAGTACGGTATATTTCATTTTCGTGATAGCGACCAAATGATGCACCACAGACTGCCCAACACAAATCACCAATCACCCCATCGTGCAGCATTTTTTTGATGGCCTGATTATGTGGTCGATTCATTTCACCTGGCGAAGCTACGAGTTTGACTCCTTTTTGGGCGGCGAGTTCGATGAGTTCGGTGGCTTCTGCTGCAGTCGTGGTCATTGTCTTGTTGAAGTGGACATGTTTGCCAGCCAAAATCGCTGCCTTGCCCTGGGCATAGTGCATGCCGATGGGAGTTGCAAGCGAAATCATGTCTACGTCTGCGTCTGCCAAAAACGTCTCATAGTCGGTAAACGCTTGCGCAATTGAAAATTTTTCAGCTGCCGCATCTGCGCGCCCTGGTGCAGGGTCACAGACCGCCTGTAGTGTGACGCGGTCAGCAATATCTGACATACTCAAATGCGGCATGATGCCACGCTGTGCCACACTCCCGGCGCCTACCACTCCGATTTTTGTCGTAGCCATGCACTAGTCCTCCCTCATGAAATATGTCATCTCACTTATCCCCACTGTCACATTCGTGCTGAGTGCACAAAGGTTGTTGAAAGTTGTTGTGTTTGACCAGTTGCAGCAGCACGATATCCTGCTTCGATGATTTCAATGACGTGTCGAGCATGTTCGGCATGCGCCACTGCCGGAATGCCCTCACGTACCCACATGATGAGCTGCATGATATCAGTGAAGACGTGCTGCTCTGGAATGTCGCGGTGTGCCTCACTGATATGAGGCAAAATCCACTGGTTCCCACCCCAGCGCCCATCGGGATGGGTCTCTGCGAGTGCACTCCCTGCATAGGGGAATGGCTGATTATTGAGGTTCAACCCGACAATTTGTCCTTTGGTTCCAAAAAAACTACAACTGTCATCCTCGCTGATGGCACCAGCTGGTGTGCCATAGGTCATTGCAAACACGTTGTTGCCGAAGTCAATTAGCATGAGCGTGTTGTCATCTGCATCGCACGGGAGCATTTGCCCACGAAACTCACGTACTGGGATGCGTACCCCTGACATGGCAGTGACACGTTTGGCAGGCCCGAGGATGCCTGTGAGCCCATGCAATGCATAGACCGTCATGTCATAGAGCGGACCACCACCAGGTTTACGGTAGTACCACGACGGGTCAATATTGGTAAGCGGATCATTGCCGGTGCGGTAGATTTCTGTTTCGTGGTAGCGACCAAATGACGCACCACACACCGCCCAACACAGATCACCAATCACCCCATCAGTGAGCATCTGTTTGATGGCTTGATTGTGGGGGCGATTCATTTCACCTGGTGAGGCAACAAGAGTGACGCCTTTTTGTGCGGCCAGTTCAATTAATTCACTTGCTTGTGCTACAGTGGTAGTCATCGTCTTATTAAAATGGACATGTTTGCCAGCGAGGATGGCTGCTTTGCCCTGCAAATAATGCATACCAATCGGTGTTGCGAGCGAAATGACATCAACATCTGCATCGGCCAAAAATGTTTCGTAGTCAGTGAATACTTGCGTGATGCCGTATTTGCTGGCTGCCGCAGCAGCGCGCCCTGGTGCTGGATCACAGATTGCCTGTAACATTGCATGTGGGTGCACGTCTGGCACACTCAAATGTGGCAGAATGCCGCGTTGTGCCACACTCCCGGCGCCAACGATGCCCACTTTGGTAACTGCCATGACTCCTCCTACTGTACAGGGATAGAGAATTGCTGCACCAGATGTCTATTCATTGATAGACATAACAAAAAATTACTAAAAACACGTACGCCGTGATTATACACGAGTGAAGTGCGATGTTGTTTTCAGATATAATGGATTAAGAAGTGATTGCTCGGTGGAATTGTAGTGTATGACGCGTTCGCGACCATCAACTCGCACAACCCCTACCACCAATGAAACCCACGAACATGTTGCACGCAGCACCATCCTCTTGTGGTTTGTGCTTGTCGGGTTTGCATGGCTGGGCGGTGTTATTGCGCTGGCAAATGGCACATGGCCGCGTGCAGACCAAGCTACGCAGGTGCTTGTCGTAGGGGTATCGTTTATCATCGGACTGTTGACATTTGTACCACTCGAGTACTACTTTCGCATTTCTGGTTTTGCGATTCGGAGTATTGTTGGATTGTGTTTGGTCGTGCAAATTGCATTGTATGTGCCTGCGCCGACTGCATCACTGCTGTGGATCCCCGATGTGCCAGTCTATGTGCTGGTATGTATGACCATCTACTGGTTTGTTTCAAGTCTGTGCCTGCCACTGACGTACGTCATCGGCAAGGTCGCATTTGCGCAACGTGCGCAACGATACGACGTCCGTCGTGCATGGCGTCAAGCCCGTGAAATCGCAGTATTGTGTGCCGGTTTATTTGTGTTGTTTGGGTTACGTGCACTGATACCGCTATTGGTTGTGCCTTGGCTTTTAATGGTTATCATCACCGAAGTAATATTTCTCTCATTTATTGAACCACCGACGACACGGTAGATCGGCTATGGAGGCTAGGCATGTTTCGCATTGCAATCATCGGCATGGGATTAATCGGCACATCACTGGGGCAGGCAATACGTGCTGCAGACAGCAAAAATGCACCAATGGGTGCAGTTGAAGTCATCGGGTATGACACGAATACCACGCATTTGAAAGAAGCACGTGGGCGTTTGGCGATTGACAAGATGGCGGCTTCGATAGGTGATGCAGTCAAAGATGCACATCTGGTTGTAGTTGCTGTGCCTGCGCAGCTCATACCGCAGGTGTTTACGCAAATTGCCCCTCACCTACAGATCGGTGTGGTGGTGACTGATGTGACGAGTACCAAAGCAGTGGTTGCGCAATGGGCCACCGAACTGCTCCCTGCAACGGCGCACTTTGTGGGTGGTCACCCCATGGCTGGGCGTGAGACGAGTGGCCCGACGTCGGCCAAAGTCGATTTATTCAAAGGAGCCATGTACTGTTTGTGTCCCACATCACAGACCCCCGGTGAAGCGATAGCGGTTTGTGAGGCACTAGCAGAACGTGTGGGCGCCAAAGCATATTTCATGGACGTCGTGGAGCACGATGCCTATGTTGCGGGGATTTCACATTTGCCATTTGTGACTGCTGCGATGTTAGTGGACATCACCTCGTCAGTATCATCATGGCGTGAAATGAGCGCGCTTGCTGCAGGTGGCTTTCGTGATTCGACTCGATTGGCATCTGGTGATGTGACCATGCACCGCGATATTGTTATGACCAATCGTTCGGCGTTAGTGCGCTGGCTGGATGCTGCAATTGAGCGGCTGATTGAAATCAGAGATGCGGTCCAACAGGGTGATGAAGCCACTATCACCACGTTTTTTCAGCATGCCAAAGAAGTACGCGATGAATGGTTGAAACAAAAACCAGGCATGCGCCCTGGTGAAGCAGAATTCGAAGATACCGGTGTACAAAACGTACAACGACCGTCATTGTTTGGGCGACGCATAGGAGATCGCAAATGACCAATGAGCTCCCAATTCGTGTTCTCGTTGCCAAGCCTGGCCTCGATGGTCATGACCGTGGTGCCAAAGTCATCGCCCGTGCGCTCCGTGATGCTGGCATGGATGTGATTTATACCGGATTAGGTCAAACACCACACATGATTGTAGAGGCAGCGTTGCAGGAAGATGTTGATGTCGTCGGTCTCTCCATTCTTTCAGGTGCACACATGACGTTGTTGCCCAAAGTGGCGAGTTCACTCAAAGAGGCCGGGCTCGGGCATTGTGTCATCGTTGCTGGTGGCATCATTCCTGCCGAAGATAGTCACATCTTGCAAACAGAATACGGCATCGATGCCATCTATGGTCCTGGGACAAATACCGACGATATTGTGTCTTTTATCAGGCAGACGGTTGCAAAACGTCGCGGTATGGTATGACACACGACAGTGCCACACTGGCGCAGCTGATTCGTGCTGGGGACCGGCGCGCGCTTGCGCAGGCATTAACGCACATCGAACGTGGTGGTGCGTTTGCACGTGCGCTGCGGCGCGACATTGGTCATGTTTCGACAGGGATGTTGATTGGCATCACTGGTGCGCCTGGGGCTGGCAAATCGAGCTTGGTGACCGCACTAGCACGTGCGTTGCGTGCCCGTGATATCTTGGTGGGGATTCTGGCAGTTGATCCTTCGTCTCCGCTTTCTGGTGGATCATTGTTGGGAGACCGCATCCGCATGTACGAACTCGCCGGTGATGCTGGTGTCTTTATCCGTAGCATGGCAAATCGTGGCCAATATGGTGGCTTGGCGGTGACGACAGCCGATGCAGCGCTCCTCATGCGCGCCGCTGGTTTTCCCGTGGTATTGCTTGAGACAGTGGGTGCTGGGCAGTCAGATGTGGCAGTTACAGAAGTCGCCGATACCGTGCTGTTGGTTGAGGCGCCTGGGATGGGTGATGAGGTACAGTCTATCAAAGCTGGGCTGCTTGAAGTTGCAGATATTATTGTGGTGAGTAAAAGTGATCGTGCTGATGCCGCAGCCACTCTGCAACAGCTCCGTGCGTTGGTACGCATGCAACACGACGATGCGACACAGTGGCGCATTCCCGTGTTGCCGGTTTCAGTGCTGACGAACCAGGGTATTGATGCTTGTGTGGATGCAATCAGTGCACACGCAAACTGGCTTGAGGCGCATCCCAATACGGCACGCCGCAGCTATCAACGGCAGTTGGTATTGCAACGGGCAGTGGGGCAATTCGTCGTCGAGCAGATGATGCAACAGCCAGTGTGGCAACAAGCGCTTGGAGCAATACACACGCCAGCAAGTGTCGACGAATGGACTCAGCGCATCATGCAAGAATTTGTACGGTTACAGCGATAGGCGAGGAGATATCCCATGGTTGACAACGATGTCATTGTGGTTGGTGCCGGTGTAGCAGGCCTCGGCGCTGCAAGGGCCCTCAGTGATGCAGGATTCGATGTGCTCATCTGCGAGGCGCACTCGCGTATTGGTGGGCGTGTGCAATCGCTGCGACGTAGTCGTGAACACGTCATTGAGCTCGGTGCTGAATTTATCCATGGTGATACCGTATCCACGTGGCAACTTGTACGGCAACTCACACTCTCCACGAGTGTTGATGCGCGCTGGGATGGGCGCATGGTCTGGGACGGTCAGCAACTGCAGCGTATGACGCATCTCGTACCGCACGACCCACAGTTGCGTGCGCTGCTCACCATCGAAGATGCGTTACTCGACTACAGTGGTCCCGATATGAGTTTTGCATCTTGGCTTGAGAGTCACGGGTACACAGGTGTAGCCCGTCATCTTGCCGATATTCGCTTGTCGCATAGTGCGGCAACCATGCCCGAGCGCCAAAGTGTGCTCGCCATGCGGAGTGATTTGCTGGCAAGCGAACATCTCGGTGGTAACGACCATCATATTGAGGCAGGGTATAGTCAGATCATCTATCATCTTGCCGATGGTATACCGATTTGGTGTGATACACCGGTAATTGCCATCCACGATGAAGGTAGCTGTTGTCGCGTTGTCCTCGGTGATGGTCGTACGCGTACTGCACGCTATGTCGTGGTAACGGTGCCGTTGACCATCCTCAAAGCCGGTCTGATTCGTTTTGACCCAGCACTGAGTGCTGCCAAAACGACCGCCATCCACGCCATCGACATGCATGCCGCCCTCAAAGTCGTCTTGCAATTTGACCAACCATTCTGGCCTGAAGATATGAGCTTTTTGACGCTCAGCGACCCTGCTCCAGTGTGGTGGACACCACGGTCTGGCTCACCCTATTTGATGGGGTTGTTTACGGGCGAACGGGCACAACATATGCGCATGATGCCTGACATTGTAGCCACGTGTGTGACGCACATCACACAGGCGTTTGCGTTGACCACGACACCCGTCTTGCAGTGGTCTCATGTTGAAGATTGGTTGGCAGATCCGTGGATTCGTGGGGGATACAGTTCTGTGCCGGTTGGTGCACATGGGCAGCGTGACGCACTCGCTGCAGCGCACGGGCGTGTGCATTTTGCAGGTGAAGCAACTGCCCTCGACGGTCAATCAGCGAGTGTCCACGGCGCACTGAGCAGTGGCTGGCGTGCTGCGGCTGCTGTCAAGGAGGAGTTGGTGCATGACAAGCACTAATCGCCATCAACATGATGAATCAATGAACGAAATCCTTGACCCTGTTTGGATTCCCATGCCAGATGGTGCTCGCTTGGCAGCGCGTATCGTGATGCCGACGCAGCGTGATGCACGTATTCCTGCTGTGCTCGAATATTTGCCGTATCGTCGCTCAGATGGGACGTTGCGTCGTGACATGGTGCGTCATCCATACTTGGCGAGTCATGGGTTCGCGGCAGTGCGTGTCGACATGCGCGGGAGTGGTGATTCAGATGGAGTATTGTATGGTGAATATTTGCGTCAAGAACAAGATGACGCAGTAGCGGTGATTGCCTGGTTGGCTGCACAACCGTGGTGTAACGGCAATGTAGGCATGTTTGGTATCTCGTGGGGTGGTTTTAATGCGTTACAAGTGGCAGCCCGGCGACCACCGGCCCTCAAGGCAATCATCACCGTCTGCTCAACGGATGATCGCTATGCAGATGACGTACATTACATGGGTGGATGTATGTTGGCTGTTGACATGTTGGCATGGGCGTCGGTGATGCTGGCATACAATAGTCGTCCACCGGATCCAGCGGTGCTCGGTGCGCAATGGCGTGAGTCGTGGCTGACACGCATCGAAGAAACCCCGGCGTACATCAATGAGTGGTTATCGCACCAACAACGTGATGCATTCTGGCAACATGGTTCGGTATGCGAAGATTTTTCACAGATTCAATGCCCCGTGTACGCAGTAGGTGGCTGGGCCGATGGCTACACCAATGCCGTGTTTCGCTTACTCGAAGGGCTTGCAGTGCCACGCAAGGGTCTCGTGGGTCCGTGGGCGCACAAATATCCAGAGGCTGGCAAACCAGGTCCAGCAATCGGATTCCAGGCAGAGGCCGTCAAATGGTGGAAACACTGGCTGATGGGGGAGACCACTGACGTCATGGATGGCCCAATGCTGACCAGTTACATCCAAGATTGGATGCCCCCTGCCAGCTGGTATGCGCACCGGTCGGGTGCATGGGTCGGTGATGCTGTCTGGCCCTCACCGCACACGATCCCATGGCAGCACGCACTAACTTCAGATCCCCATATGGTGCAGATCGGTAGTGACGTGCGTAGTGGTAGTGATGCGGGAATGTGGTGTTCGTATGCCTTGCCCGGTGATTATCCTCCCGACCAGCGTGGCGAAGATGGACGCGCATGGTGTGTTGATTTGCCGGTGACTACCACCCCGCAGTGTATACTCGGCTTCCCAGAAGTCACATTACGACTAGCGAGCAATCATCCTACTGCCATGGTTGCTGTGCGCCTGTGTGACGTGGCTCCTGATGGTTCGTCATTGCTAGTGTCACGTGGAATGCTCAATCTAACGCATCGCAGTGGGCACGAACACGTGCAGCCACTTGTGCCAGGTCGTTTCGAAACCGTCACGTTCCGACTGAATGCGGCTGGGCATCTGCTTGCACCCGGTCATCGGTGGCGCATTGCAGTCAGTCCCATCTATTGGCCGCATGCATGGCCATCACCCCATCTGGTGACACTGCACCTTGATACACGTGCATCAACAATCACTTTACCCGTTCGGCAAGAGCCACATCCAGCATTGGCACCACCTGCATTTGCGGCAGTTGAGCTATCACCAGAAGTGGGAATAACCGATGTGCGTGCCGAAGCCAGGCGCCGTTACGAAGTGGTGGATCAGTCGGCAGGAACATATGCAATCCACGATGAAAACGACCATGGCGCGTTTCAACGCGAAGATGGGCTCACCTATGACCATGTCTCTGCTGACCGGTACTTTATTCGTGAGAGTGACCCGCTGAGTGCGCGTACCGAATGTGAACACCGCATCCGTGTGGGGCGAGGAGACTGGCAGACATGCATCGAAACATGGAGTGAGATTCGCTGTGATGCGACACATTTCATTGTGTCTAATCGCATACGTGCCTATGAATCTGATACGCTTGTGCTTGAGAAAGAGTTCCACGAACGAATCGTTCGTGATGGTATATAAGGGATGAGGGGGCAGATGTCTACACCAATTGTCATTACTGCTGTGCGTGTCCATGATGTCCGATTTCCAACGTCATTACATCTTGATGGCTCAGATGCCATGAACCGCGACCCTGATTACTCGGCCGCATATGTCATTCTGGATACCAATCATGCCGCATACACAGGATACGGACTCACGTTTACCATTGGACGCGGCAACGAATGGTGCGTCGCTGCTGCACAAACACTTGCCACCCGCCTTGTTGGTCGCGACATGGCCACCATCACCGCTGATTTGGGTGCATTCTGGTATGAAATGGTCGGTGATAGTCAGTTGCGTTGGGTGGGACCAGAAAAGGGCGTTGTGCATTTGGCAGTGGCTGCAGTCGTCAATGCGGTATGGGATCTGTACGCACGCATTGAGGGTAAGCCACTGTGGCGTCTCCTCGCTGATATGACGCCTGCTGAACTCGTCAAATGTATTCCATTCCGTTATATCACTGATGCGTTGACGCCCGCAGAAGCGCTTGCGATGCTCGAAGCCGCTGTACCACACAAAGCACAGCGTATTGCCGACATGCAGGCGCGCGGCTACCCGGCCTACACCACATCAGCTGGCTGGATCGGCTATAGCGACGACAAGGTGCGTCAGCTCTGCCACGAGGCAATCGATGCGGGTTTTACTCACATCAAGATGAAAGTCGGCATCGACATCGCATCTGATGTGCGCCGTGCCAAACTCATCCGTGATGTGATTGGTCCTAATCGATTTTTGATGGTCGATGCCAATCAAGTCTGGGATGTACCACAAGCCATTGAGTGGATGCGACATCTGGCTCCCTTTCACCCACTTTGGATCGAAGAGCCAACCAGTCCCGATGATGCGTTGGGGCATGCGGCGATTGCACGTGCCGTCGCACCAATTGGAGTGGCGACTGGTGAGCACGTGCAAAATCGGATTATTTTCAAGCAGTTGCTTCAGGCGAATGCGATTTCGTTCTGCCAAATCGATGCATGCCGTGTCGGTGGTGTCAACGAAGTATTAGCCATCATCCTCATGGCAGCCAAGTTCGGTGTGCCTGTCTGTCCGCATGCTGGTGGGGTTGGGCTGTGTGAGTACGTCCAACATCTCTCCATGTTTGATTATATTGCGGTCACCGGTACCACGAATGGGCGTGTCATCGAATACGTGGATCATCTCCACGAGCATTTTGTCGAGCCCTGTGTGATTAACCGAGGTCACTATATGCCGCCACAACGACCCGGATACAGCATTGAAATGAAGGCTGAGACGATTACGCAGTACCAGTACCCCAATGGACCGATATGGCAACAGCTCCGCAAATAACTGTGACGACCATCCTGCGTTTGCTTGCCATAGTGCTGATCGTGACGGTCAGTCTCGTGGCTGTGATTGCTCCATTACTCACCGTGTTGTGGCGTGGTGCGGTCTGGCCAGATGATACGACTCGCACATATCTGCTCACCGTGGTACGTGCAACCCTGTGGCAAGCCACACTTTCGACGCTACTGATAATCGCCATCGCAGTCCCCACGGCATGGGCCATTGTGCGTTCGCCTGGCGTACTGGCATCACTACTGACCGTAGTCATCGGTGTACCGTTTGTAATGCCAGCACCAGTGGTTGCGACAATGTTTGCACTGGTATGTGGTCGTGATAGCTGGTGTGCTTCTGCATTGGGACTGACGGTTCCACAAGGGCTAGCGCTCGTAGTACTGGTGCATGCTTGGTACAACACAGGCGTGCTTGTGCGCGTGTTGCTCGAGGCCTGGTACGCCATTCAAGGTCGATACAGTGCAGCTGCTTCCGCATTGGGTGCATCTCCATGGCGATACATGATGACCGTTGAATGGCCATTACTTCGCCCTGCGTGCATTGCTGGTACCACGCTCGTTTTTTTGTACTGTGTGGGGAGTTTTGGGGTCGTGTTGTTGTTGGGTGGTGGGCGTGTACCCTCGCTCGAGGTCGAAACATGGCGTCAGACGAGTCAGCTGCTCCGGCTCGATGTGGCTGCCGGCTTGAGTGTCGTACAGTTGCTGATGAGCGGGGGGCTGTTGTTGTTCGCTAATAGATTCCATCCATTGCGCCAACTCGATGAGCTCCCTGTATCACAAGCCCCAGCACAGCCCGTAGTGGTGCGGGTACTGGCAGTTGTGTGGCAGGGTGTTGCGCTGCTGTTTGTTGCAGTGCCATTTGTGGCTGTGATATGGCGTCTGCGTGATGTTTCTGATTGGTCGGCCATCTGGCACCTGCTCAACCAACCTGTCCGTGGTAGTGGTTTGTTTGTTAGCCCAGTCGCAGCAACGTTGCGTTCTGTATTCATTGCTTCAACTGTGGCATTGCTCACGTTGGTACTGGCGTGGATTGCCAGTCAGCTTCATCCCGCACTGCGTTTTGTGACCATGCTCCCGCTTGGGATTAGTGCGGTCACACTCGGTCTGGGGTATATTTTGTTGTTTGGGCGCTGGGGGGTCTTGACGGCGTGGTGGTTAGTAATTCTTGCGCATGTCGTTATTGCATTGCCTTTAGTGATGCGTCAAATCACGCTGGCGCGCCAACAGCTTGCACGCCATTATGCGTGGGCTGCAGCCACATTAGGTGCGTCACCATTACGCCAGTGGTACAGCATCGAAATGCCATTACTGCGGCGTGCACTTGTGGCGGCAGGGCTCTTTGGATTTGCCGTATCACTCGGCGATTTTGCAGCATCACTCCTGTTGACTCGCCCTGATGCAGTGACTGCACCCGTGTATATTGCGCGTTTACTGGGGAAACCAGGCGTACAGAATTTTCAGTTGGCACAACTCTTGTCGCTCATCCTTGCGTGCTGTTGTGTCTTGGTTATTATTGGTGCCGAGATACTGCTTCGTGTGCGCCATCAATCCACGCAAAAACGTTAGAAAGTTTCAACGATTTTGTGACGTAAACGTAATCAAATATGCGATATTATTTATTGACAACAACACGGTCTACCAGTATGATGACTATGCATTTTTTCGTAATCTACAGAGGTTCACATGCCTGATTTCGCGATTGTTGATACGCATGTACACTTGTGGGATCCGGCACATTTCCGTATCTCTTGGCTTGATGGCAACAATGTCTTGAATGCACGATTTTTGGCTGAAGAGTTTGCCGAGCATAGTCGGGACGTGCACGTTGAAGCTGCAGTCTATCTTGAGGTTGCCGTAGAGCCGCAATACGCCATTCTCGAGGCTCAATATATCAACACCTTGGCACGGCAGTTGCCCAAAATCAAAGGTATTGTGGCTGCTGCGCCGGTAGAATTCGGTGAGCAGGCACGGGCCTATTATGCAGCCCTGGCTGCAATCGGGCCACGACTCAAAGGCGTGCGGCGCTTGTTCCAGGGTGAATCAGATGCCCAATTTGCCATACGACCTAACGTGGTACGCGGCATCGAAATTTTGGCTGAGTATGGCTTCAGTTTTGACATCTGCATCTTTCATCATCAGTTGCCAGCAGCAGTCGAACTTGTCCGACGTGTGCCGCAAGTGCAGTTCATTCTCGATCATGTGGCCAAGCCAGACATCAAAGGTGGGGTGATATCACCATGGCGTGAACAGATGAGCGAGATGGCTAAGTTGCCCAATGTGGTCTGCAAAATTAGCGGTATGACGACCGAAGCAGACCATGCTGCATGGACGCCAGCAGATCTCAAACCCTATCTCATGCATGTGCTCGATGTATTTGGCGAAGACCGTGTCATGTTTGGTGGTGACTGGCCGGTATCACTGCAATCTACCACATACGCCGATTGGGTACACACAGTCGATACGTTGACCGATCATCTTTCAGACAAAGCCAAAAAGAAGCTGTGGAACAGCAATGCGCGTCGTGTCTACCGGTTGGGTGTCTAACAATTCTCGTTGCGCCCCCGCTGACTGGTATGCTAGCGGGGGCGCATGTGTGTTTATTTGCGATAGGCGGCTAAGGTTGGGCGATGATACGACAATGGCGCAAGTTCGGCTGGTGTCTGCATGGTCATGGCTGCCTGGGCAAGGTACTTCCCCACTACAAACAAGAATGGCATACCTGATCCACAAAACCCACCAGCAGACCATACACCAGGCATGTCAGGCACTGCATCACAGACTGGTACATAGTCTGGTGTAAAGGCCATCATGCCCGCCCAGCGACGCGTAATCGGCGTCCCTGCGAGTTTGGGAAAGAGCCGTGGCAGTACGTGGTCGAGCGCCTGTTGTACATCGTCGGTGATGCCGATGTCATACATATCTACATCACGGTTTACGGCGACCGCACGGCATCCACCAAGCACAATTGAACCATCGAGGGTTTGTTGCCAATATTCGCCAGTAGGCGTGATATCAGTACCCATGCCATGCGCAAAGACGGGTGGAATAGGTGCAGTATTCATTATTTGGCCACGTACCGGTGTGATAATGCCATTAAAGGCAGGAGCAATTTGGCGGCTCCATGCGTTGAGTCCCAGTACCACTGACTGGGTACGGATTTCGCCACGATCGGTGACAACGACGCGATCGCCATCACGCTGGTCAATGCGTGCCACGGTGGCGATGCTCAGTTTGGCTCCATGCCGAATGGCTGCCTCTACCACGCCGCGCACAAGCCGAGCCGAATGCATCAACGCATTGCCTGGGATATACATGGCACCCACAATTTCGTCGCTGAGCGGGGTATTGACCATGGCTTGCACTTGTGCGCGATCGAGAAGCTCGCCCGCATAGCCATCTGCATTGAGCGTCGCAATAGCACGCACTGCATCCTGATGATCTTGCGCCGAAATCGAAAAATTCAACGTGCCTGGTTCGCGGAAGTGACAGTCGATGCCCTCTTCTTGGATGATTTGGCGGGCTATTCGACCATTCTGTTGTGTCAGTTCCATGATATGTTGGGCTGCTGATTTGCCGAGTCGCGCAATCGCGCCGGCATAGCCTTCGGCTGGACCCACTCCAATAAATCCCCCATTGCGCCCCGTGGCACCATGAGCTGGATGTTCGCGCTCTATGAGGACGACGTCTTGCCCGGATTTGGCCAAAAAGTACGCTGCTGCTGCGCCGAGACCACCACCACCGACTACCACGTGCGTTGCACGTGCGGGGAGCGCGATGCTCGGCACCTGCAGGTCGTAGGTTTCTTGCCAGTATGAACGGTTCCCAACACGTGAACGATCAATGGTCATGTGTCTCTCCTAATCTGCAAGACGTATAATACACCACGGTGTTGTTGTAAAAATTGACAGTGTTCATATTGAACAATTATCATGTAAGAAGTGCAATGTCCATGCATGATGCATCAACTCAACGTGGCGTTGCGCCCATCTTATCATGAAATCTACACACTAGGTCGGAGGAATCCCTGTGATGAAGCACCTACGTCTGTTTACATGGCGTTTGCTATTAGTATGTGTCAGTGTGCTGGTGTTGGTTGCCTGCGGCAGTGAATCTGTGCCATTGACGGGTACAGTGACGGATGCGTATACGGCGCAACCGCTGGCTTCGGTGGTTGTGCAAATTGGCAACACCAAGGCCATGACCGATGCGACTGGCAAGTACGTCATTGAGCGTTGGCAACGCACGAATGTGTTGACTGCTACGAGTGACAAATATGAGTCTGTTACGCTCAACTTTGCTGAACGACAGTGGCCAGATCAGCTGACGGCAGCGACTGCCACCGTTGATATTGTCTTGCGTCCAAACACATTGAGTGGCGTGGTCAGCGATGCATGGAGCAAACAAGCACTGTCGGGTGTGCTCGTCAAAATCACGGATACGATTTCAGCAACTACTGGTGCAGATGGACAGTACCTATTGCGTGATGTGCCTGAGTCATTTACCGTACAGGTCAGTGCTACTGACTATGTCGTGCGTGAAGAAGCATTGAGCAAGACTACCCAGCTCGATGTGGCGTTGCAGAGTGGCGTGCTCGCTGGGGTCGTAACTGACCAATATAGCGGTGCTCCACTGGCGGATGTGGTGGTAACTGCAGGTGATGTGACCAGCACCACGGATGCTCAAGGTGCCTATACGTTGCGTGATGTGCGTAATCGCGAAAAAGTCGTCTTTACTCGTGAAGGTTATGCAACCCAAGAGACAGCTGCGAGTACTACTGCTAAGCTCGACATAATTATGCGCCCTGATGTGCTCAAAGGGAAAATCGTAGACAAGGCAAACGGTACCCCGATTCAACATGCTACCGTGGTTGCCACCGAAGATTTGACCAAAGTGGGTGTAGCGAGTGTGCGCATGGATTCCCCGGATGGGATGTTTACACTCAACGGATTGCCAGAATCAGGCTATGTCTTTGTGCTTGCTCCCGGCTATCGCAAGCTGGTTGTGCCCATTAAACAGGGTGAAATACCGAGTGAATTCCAGATGGAGCCGTTTGCCGCCAAAGCGGTCTATATTACCTCGGCTGTGGCATCAAATCCCAAATTGGTGCAGAAGTTCTTTGATAACATCGATCGTACTGAGCTGAATGCGATTGTGATTGACCTGAAGTCGGACTTGCGTGATGATCTCGGACTCGTCTACTATGACTCACAAGTTCCAC
>JBKCGB010000048.1:0-18330 GCA_046303375.1 Roseiflexaceae bacterium | reverse complement strand
CACTCACTCACTCACTCACTCACTCACTCACTCACTCACTCACTCACTCACTCACTCACTCACTCACTCACTCACTCACTCACTCACTCACTCACTCACTCACTCATTTCCACGGTATATTGAGCCGTTTGTGGGGGCTGGTGCCGTCTTATTTGCGTTACAGCCTGCGCATGCAACAATTTGTGACAAAAACGAGTTATTAATCACCACCTATCAAGTGATTCGTGATGATGTCGAGGGTCTGATTGTGCGGCTCAACGAGCACGCACAACAGCATAATGCCGCCTACTACACACACATCCGTGCACTTGACCGGCATAGTGCGTATCAACACATGACTGCGGTAGACAAAGCGGCTCGGTTGATATACCTGAATCGCACCTGTTACAACGGCTTGTATCGTGTCAACAGTCACGGTTATTTCAATGTCCCCATCGGGCGATATCTCAATCCACTGATTTGTGACAGCACCACACTCCGGGCAATCCATGCGTATTTGCACCAGGCAGACGTGACCATCATGAGTGGCGACTATCGGGCAGCGCTGAGTAACATCCCAGTCGGGAGTCTTGTCTACTTTGATCCGCCCTATCATAGTCCGGCCAAGCAGAACTTCACCAGTTATCATGCAGACGGCTTCGACGAAGCAGATCAAATCACACTTGCTGACACATTTCGTGTGCTGACCCGCCAGGGGATGTACTGCATGCTGAGTAATGCGGATACACCGTTGATGCACGAGCTCTACCACGAATACACCATTGATGTGGTGACTGCCACACGTGCAATTAACGCGCGGCATACCGCACGCGGACATGTCAATGAAGTGTTGATTCGTAATTGGTGAGTCAATGCCCACGACGATTAACGCCAGTTGGGAAATTCTATTTGCCCGCCACCGTATTGTTGAGCAGATTGCACAATACGGCTCATTTCGCATTACTGCGGGCCAAATCAATACCGTCCGTGAAGCACGCCTAATGGCCAAATTCGATGTAAAACAAAGCCTACCTGCAATTTTTCGGGCACATCAACTGAGTATTTTGCCGATTAGCCGTGGTGAGTATGTGATTGGTGCATTTGAGACGCATCACCCCATGGCATATCATGTGTATCCGTCCCCCCGCCCCATAGATGTACCACACCTCGACACACTCATCAGCAGCGATATTCACAGCGAAAGCGAAGCCATACGCATGCTCCAGCATAGTGGTGTCTTGTGCGATCTATTCGAACACACGAGCATATTCCCGACCCTACAAGGACGCCGTGGATCAGGGCAATTTGCATTTCGCATTGCTAATACAACGCACCACACCCAAACGATTCACGTTGACAATGCCCAAATCGAAATTGATGCCTGTTTTGAGACCCCCAGCCATATCTTCATCTGTGAAGCCAAAAATCAGCTGGTGCATGATCTCTTGGTGCGCCAACTCTATTATCCCTATCGTTTCGTTACACCTAAGTCACGCAAAACAATTGTGCCAGTGTCGATTATCTACAACAATTACACGTTTTTTGTGACGCGCTATACCTTTGCTGACGTGTATGACTACAATTCACTGACTGCGACCCAACACTACTGTTATACGCTCGATACCCAATCATTCCAATTGGCCGATATGCATGATTTATGGCTTCAGCACGAACTCAAACCAATGCGCGATATTCCCTTTCCACAAGCAGATGATATGCGGATCATGCTCAATATTGTGCGCGTGCTGGCTCAACAACCACGCAGCAAAACAGAAATTACCGAGGTACTGGGCTATGACAAACGTCAAACAGATTATTATGTTAATGCAGCCCGTTGGTTGGGATTCATCGATGATACACAGCTACGCATGCGTGACACGGCTCAAGTCGTCACGCTGAGCACGCTGGGCAATCACGTCGCGCATGCGCGCCCTCACTTACAAAAGCGGCTCATCATGGCAGCCATTGTTGCAACACCCTGTTTCCGCGAGATGGTCAGAATCATGATTGATCAGCAACGTA
Organism: Roseiflexaceae bacterium; assembly: GCA_046303375.1. GTDB lineage: Bacteria > Chloroflexota > Chloroflexia > Chloroflexales > Roseiflexaceae > UBA965. Next base: position 16,329 of record JBKCGB010000048.1, on the reverse strand, counting down.
TTCCTGATCGCGACATCATCGTAGCCACGCTGGCAACACACCCCGTATTGGCACACACCATGAGCGGTGCGACCCGTCCACGTCGCGCACAAACGGTACAAGCCTGGCTACGCTGGATGCTCCAGCAAGTGACCCATTAGCGACATTCTATTCTTGCACCAACGGGACAATCCAGGTAGCATCGCCCATGGTGATATCCTTGAGGGCAATAGTCAAGGTGGTCGCACTCGGGTGGATTCCACGCGAGACCACCACCACTCCCATTGCCGTACTGTCTGGATCAACCTGCAATATGGACGGTTGTGAGCGCACATCGGCAACTTCGTAGTTGGTGCCGAGTGAATCACTAATTTGCACATGGCGTGCATCCAACGGAATCTGCAAGCGCAAATCACTCGTCTTGTTGTTGATCTGCAGCCGCACCCTGATCTCACCATTGCAGGCACTCACCTGGTACAACGTCAACAACACATCGGCACTCTCGTCGCTTGCAACGCTCTGCCAACTGCCATCACTTGCACGCGTGCGCATGATTGTTTGCACATCATCCCAGCTACAGCGTGTCACGGTACGTTGCAATGTGACTGCCTGATCCACCACGGTGGTCACCGTGGCGCTCATGGGGGGCAGTGTGACCAGACGCGTGCCACTCGTACTCACCGCAAACCAAAGAGCAACGACTAGGAGCACCACACTGACAGCAATCAAGGCCTGCCCCGTCCATGTGGAGAGCAGCTGTGCCAAAATCGGCCGCCGGGGGCGGATAGGCGGAGCCGGCGGGGTGATTTCGCTCAACACGAGATGCTCTATTTCGTCCCAGCGCGTACAGTTGAGCAACTGGGGGATGCGTTGAAGTTCTTCGTCGTTCCACGCCATGTTAGTGGAGCGTTCGGTAAAGACATGTACTGGCAATTCGTCAAGCCCGATAACCTGTACCTTCCAGTCGGTATCGATCTGTGAGTCTGGATGCAACGACGGTGCAATAGCGACTACACGCCGTAACGAGCGCGTATCGGTGTTTTTGTTAGCAGTGATGTCGTTGCGCCGTTCACCGAGAAAGTTGCTAAAGGCGTAGTAGTAGGCGATAACTTGATTGTAGGGATTTTTGCGCCCCGGATTGAGTCGTTTACGCTCACCGTTGCTGTTTTCTACAAACCACGGTCCATTGACATCGCCAATCACACGCCCATCACAGTGTTTGAGTTCGACCACAAAAAAGCCATCATGCTTGAGGATGACCGCATCGATGGTGCGCCCTCCCACACTGAAGTTGACCATGACCACGTACAGCCCATCGAGGCGTGCCAGCTGTGTTGCCAGCTGGGTAATGGCTCGTCGCTCATTGGGATGCTCTGGTTTTTCGCCAATCCAGATCTGTACCGCCATGTGTGTCTCTATCCCTTAGCGTCGCCGTGTGCCAGCCCGTGGCTTGGCTGCGGCTGGTGCTGGTGCAATTGCTTCTTCGAAGGCCATCGTACGGCGCAAATCGAGAATTTGGTCACGCAGTGCGGCCGCCTTTTCAAATTCCAAATCACGTGAGGCCGCCTTCATCTGCTTTTCGAGGTCTTTGATGAGCGTCGCCATCGCCTCACGGGTCGCTGGCACCTGCACCGCTGTAGGTGCATCGTGCCCATTGGCGGCGTAGACTCCCTGCTCTTCAGCAGCTTTGCGTAACCGATCACTCAAGTCACGTACCGCTTTGACTACCCCCACCGGCACAATTCCACGTTCATGGTTGTAGGCTTCCTGGATGGCACGCCGGCGTTCGGTCTCTTTGATGGCAGCATCCATCGATGCAGTCAGTTTGTCTGCATACATGATGACGGTGCCATCCACATGGCGCGCCGCTCGTCCCATAATCTGGATGAGCGACGACGCCGAGCGCAGATACCCCTCTTTGTCGGCATCCAAAATCGCCACCAACGACACCTCTGGCAAGTCGAGACCCTCACGCAGGAGGTTGATGCCAACCACCACATCGTAGACACCGAGGCGCAAATCACGCAAAATCTCAACACGTTCGATGACGTCAATGTCTGAGTGCAAATAGTGCGTACGAATGCCTGATTCACGCAAGTAGTCAGCGAGATCTTCAGCCATACGTTTGGTGAGCGTCGTCACCAAACAGCGTTGGTTTTTGTCGACACGCGCCCGCACCTCGCCCACCAAGTCATCCACTTGACCACGGGTCGGGCGGCGCACGATTACCGGGTCGAGCAAGCCAGTGGGACGAATAATCTGTTCCACAATCTGGTTGGAGATGTCGCGTTCGTATGGTGCTGGAGTAGCCGACACAAATATTGCTTGGCGCATGTGACGCGTAAATTCTTCGAAGTTGAGTGGACGATTGTCGAGGGCTGATGGCAATCTGAAGCCATAATCGACCAGCGTCGTCTTGCGTGAACGATCGCCGAGATACATGCCACGCACCTGTGGCAACGAAATATGTGATTCATCCACAAACAAGACAAAGTCATCGGGGAAGTAATCCATCAGTGTCCATGGTGTCTGCCCAGCCAAGCGGCGATCCATGTGGCGTGAGTAATTTTCGATGCCCGAGCAGTAACCCATCTCACTGAGCATTTCAATGTCGTACATAGTGCGCTGCTTGAGGCGGGCTGCTTCGAGCATCTTGCCGTCACCCTGCAGTGTCTGCAACTGTATCGTCAGCTCATCTTGGATGTCGCCGATGGCCGCACCCAATTTTTCGGTGGTAGTCACAAAGTGTTTGGCAGGAAAAATATCAATATGCTGGTGTTGCCGAAACACTTCACCTGTCAGTGGGTCGAATGTCGAAATTCGTTCCACCTCATCACCCCACAACTCGACACGCACTGCATGCTCCGCATTAGCGGGAAAGATGTCGAGCGTGTCACCCCGCACACGAAAGGTGCCACGGTGGAAGTCCACGTCGTTGCGGGCAAACTGCAAATCCAGCAACTGCCGGAGCAATTTGTCACGGTTGCGTACTTCACCCATTGTGAGTGTGATTTTGACTTGGCCATAATCTGCTGGACTACCCAACCCATATATACAGGAGACCGACGCCACAATCAACACGTCACGACGCGTCAGCAATGCCTGCGTCGCGGCGTGACGCAAGCGGTCGATTTCTTCGTTGATTGATGCTTCTTTTTCAATGTACAAATCTTTACTGGGCACATAGGCTTCAGGAGTGTATTCGTCGTAGTACGAAATAAACATCTCCACCGCAGTGTCCGGTAACAATTCACGGAATTCGCCGTAGAGTTGGGTCACCAGTGTTTTGTTGTGTGCAAGGACTAATGCAGGGCGCTGGAGTTCTTGAAACACCCAGCTCATGACCGCCGTTTTGCCAGTCCCCGTGGCGCCCAGCAACGTTTGGTAGCGCATGCCACGATGTACCCCATCCACGAGCTGCTGAATGGCTCGCGGTTGATCACCAGTTGGTTGGTAGGGGGCGTGTACCGTAAAGCCCATGCCACATCTCCAGACTCACGCACAATAAATGACTGCGCTCTTTCTATTATACGTTGTCGTAGCTGATACTGCACTCAAAAAAGCGTGAGTTGTTCGGCAATCGGTTGCTGTGCAAGGCGACGCGCCTTGCGGAGTGAATGACCGGTGCCAAAGAAGCGTCCATCAAATGTGACAAAATCACAGATGCGTGTTACTGCGGCCCCCAACACAGCAATGTGTGCAGGCTCACGGAGTGTACCAATGGTGCGCAAACGCAGCACACGCTTGACGCCGAGCGGTCCCATCCCCGGAATGCGGAGCAGTTGGTCATACGAGGCACGATTTATTTCGACGGGGAAGTATTCGGGATGGTGCATGGCCCAAGCCAGCTTGGGGTCATATGCGAGTGGCAACTGTTCACGCCCCACTTGCACAATTTCATCCACTGCAAACCCATAATGACGGAGCAACCAATCCGCTTGGAGCAGGCGTTGCGTCCGTTTGGCTGGGGTGGTGTCTGCATTGGCCATGGGGGTACCTGGTGTAGCGCGAAAGGCCCCGTAGTAGACGCGACCGACCCCTAGCTCACTACGCAACCAGGCCGTCGAGGTCAATAACTCACGGTCACTTTCACCGGCCACACCCACCACGAATTGCGTGGCAATACCTGCGCGAATCAAGCCTGCCTGTTGCAGATCGCGCATCCAGCGCAAGCGCACAATCACGTCACGGCGCCAATCACGTGTTGCATCCAGTTGTGCTTGGCGGGCAGCACTCGGTACCTCGATGTTGATACTGAGACGGTCTGCAATGCGCGCAGCCGCTTCTACGGTGGCGTGCGAGACCCCCGGCGGCAATTTGAGGTGGAGATAGCCGCGAAAGTCATGACGCGTGCGCAACAGCTGTGCCCCATCCACAATTGCAGCTCCAGCCGTATCAGGCGAGTGGGTCACTGCAGTCGACAACAACAATCCAGCACCCGTCTGTTGGAGCTGTGGGGCAACGGTATCTGCGACTTCTTGGGCAGTCAATGTGGCGCGTGGTACATCATTGCCGGCACGGAGCGGACAGTAGGGGCAGTCGTGGATGCAATCAGCACTCATCAAGAGCCGCAATACGGGCCGGCGCACACCACGGGCATCTGCTTCGGCACCGAGGGGTGCATCAGACCAGCGGGCCGTACGCGACTGATAGCGCCGACCGGCTACGGCATGCGTATCACATGCTTCGTAGCCGGCAGCATCAGCTAACACCGCGAGTTTGCGCTCGACATCCATCGTGTACCCGTACTACGTGCGTGGTGGCAGAGCCGTGGGATCCGTCTCTGTGGGATCTGCACGCTGCTCGTTCGTCACCATTGCATCAGTGACTTGTGCTTCAGGGAGATCATCGGGACCAATCGGCATCGTTGGGACTGCGGGGGTGTCATCAAACAACGGCTTGACCGGCATCGGCGAGGTCACATCGGTGATTTCGAGCTCACGGGCGTGGTTGAGCCAAAGCAACCCCAAGCCGAGTACGACCAATGCCACACTCACCAACTGCGCCACCCGCAGCGAACCATCACACCCGCCACCCACCAAATCCGCACACAGACTATCGGTGCGCAACCCTTCAATCCACAGACGCCCCAGCCCATATATGACCGCATAAAAGAGCACCATGTCACCTCGGCGCAAACTATGACGGAAGCGCCGCTCGATGACGACCAGTAGCACCACCCCCATAAAATTCCACACCGATTCATACAAAAACGTGGGGTGAAACAACGTGGTTGGCGGGTATTTATCGAGATCGTTGTAGGGGGGGATCCGGTACGGTGCATCAATGATTAATCCAAAGTTGAATGGGGTTGGTCGGCCATATGCTTCTTGGTTGAAAAAATTCCCCCAACGACCAATAGCTTGCGCCAACATGAATGTCGGCATCATGATGTCGAGGTACTCGCGCAAGTCGAGCTGGTGCCGGCGCGTATACCACCACGCCGTGCCTATCGCCCCGATGAGTGCCCCATGGATAGCAAGTCCACCTGTGGCCGGATTGATGATGTTGATGATGCTTTGGTTGGCAAAGCGTGGCCACTCAAACGCCACATAGTAGGCGCGTGCCCCAGCAATCCCCATAATCATGCCCAACACTACAATATTCCAGATGTGTTCTGGATCCTGCCCACGGCTGGCTGCCCGATTGGCAGACCACTGCGCTGCAATCATGGCACCACCCACAATCAGCACGCCATACCAGCGCAATGCAATTGGGATGCTCCCCAACATGAACTGAAAAAGAAACGGATCATCTGGTGGGTATATTTGCATACACTCTGCCTACCATTTATTGCCATCACGAATACTGCTTCTATCATACCGCAGAATTTATCCCACACGTCAATCACGGTGAGGTGGTACAATACCCGCACAGAGACAGCCAGCGCTCAAAGGAGCTTCCGCCTATGCTCTTGGCCATTGATATCGGCAACACCAACATCAAAATCGGTGTATTCAAGGGAACAGAAATCATCGCACACTGGCGTGTGCTGACCGAACGACACAAACTCGCCGATGAATACGCCGTGCTCATCCGCAATCTGTTCAATCTCGAACACATCGATGTCAGCGCCATTCACGGCTGTGTGCTTTCGTGTGTGGTTCCCCCACTCATGATGCAATTCACACAACTGTGTAGCAAATATCTCGGCATTACCCCATTAGTGGTAGGACCACGCATTGCGAGTGGACTAACATTTGACGTAGAAAATCCCGACGAAATGGGTTCCGACCGCATCGCTAACTCATTGGCAGCCATGCGCACCTATGGGAGCCCGGTCATTGCCATCGCATTCGGTACCGCTACCACGTTTGATGTGGTCGTCGACAACGTGTATGTGGGTGGTTGTATTGCGCCTGGACTAGGCATCTCATCGGATGCACTCTTTTCATTGGCAGCACGCCTGTACCAGGTCGAGCTTGTACGGCCACCCAAAGTTATCGCCCGCAATACGGTGCATCACATGCAAGCTGGCGTTATCATCGGGTACACCGGGCTTGTCGAAGGCATCGTGGCACGCATGCACGCCGAACTTGGCCAGCCATGTCCCGTGGTCGTGACCGGTGGTTTAGCCGATGTCATCGCCAAAGAGACACCTATCATCACTGCAGTCGAGCCAAATTTAACCCTCAACGGTCTGCGCATGATTTTTGAACACAACCAGTAGCATCACGAGGTATTCGCGTGTCTGTTTTACCACCACCCACCGAAAAAGCCAGCTATGTGGTGCGCATGTTTGCCCGCATCGCCACCGGCTACGACCGCATGAATCGCTTGATGACGTTTGGGCTTGACGACTGGTGGCGCCACATCACAGTGCGCACGCTGGCTCCAGCCCCCAATGCAGTCATACTCGATATTGGCAGTGGCACCGGTGCCTTTCTCCCCATCCTGCGTGCACAGGCACCACACGGTCTGGCCATTGGCGCAGATTTTTCGTTGCCGATGATGCAAGCTGGGGTCATGCGGCTCGACAGCCAGTCCGCATTTGTGGGCGCAGATGCGCTCCAGTTACCTTTTGCAGACCACACTTTTGATGCAATTACGGCTGGCTTTGTTATCCGCAACGTGACCGACATCGCTGCATCTTTCCACGAGCTGTACCGGGTCACCAAACCAGGTGGTCGACTCGCCATCCTCGAAGTTGCCCGCCCACGCATGGCCGTGGTGCGCTGGGGACATCGCCTGTACTTCGAAGAAGTCATGCCGCGGATTGCCCGCATTCTCGGCGCCGATCCTGTCGCCTATCGCTACCTACCCGAATCATCGCGCCATTTCCCCGATCCACCCGTACTGGCCGACATGCTCCGTGCTGCTGGCTGGGTGGATGTCACCTACCGGCACTTGCCACCCAATGCCGTGGCACTACATGTGGCCACGCGCCCTCACGAGGTATCGCATGGATGAACAACCACCACGTAGACGCACCCGCCCCGGGGAGCTGCCACCACCACCACGCGTCTCCATCAACCGCATCGAAGACCAAGACGACGAATACTATGCTGACCAACGTGACTACCGCCGCTACAACAACAATGTGGTGTGGTTGGTGATTTTGGCCGGTATTGCGGCAGTGTATGCGCTCTTTGCGGCAGACTTGCAGCCCTACACGTGCGCCTTGAGTCGCACATTGACCGGCGTACAATCTGCTGAATGTCCCGTTGAAGCCGCACTCCCCGACATGAGTGTGGCGGCCATTCCCACTGCACAACCCAACACGGTGGTGGTAGTTATTACGCCAACAACGATTATCCGCGACAAGGGTGCCATCCTCATCAAAACACGCAAGTTGTCTGATTTGCTGACCTATCAGCAAGAATACAATGACCAAATCACCATGTCACAAGCCGCAAGTAGTGCGCAGGCGCAAGCACTCCTAAATTGGGCCGAACAACTCGCCCGTACATTCAACTATGACGTGCAACAGCATGGGCGGGATACCGTGGTTATCGATTTTTATGGGCGGATTACCTATGGTGTATCACTCGACGAGCTCACCGAGGACTACATCAGTATTTCTCCGGACCAACAACAGCTCAAAATCACCCTGCCACCGAGCAAGGTGCTCAGTGTCGATGTGGATGTACAAAAAAGTCGGGTGATAGCACGTGAACAGGGGTTTTTGGCACAATCACTGATGAATATTGATATCGAGGCACTGCAGACAGGGCGCCAACTCATCCTGCAAAAGTGCACGAGCGAAGACATGGTGGCGGCGGCGATGCAAGCCAAAAGTGTCCTCGAACAAATCCTCACCCTCAGCGATTTCCAATCAGTAGAAATCGTAGCGAGCGCCGGAAGTTGTATTACGACGCTACCATGAAATGCCCTGCGTGGTACAATGCGGTGCGTACCACACCATGCGGATTTCGCTGTCTTTGCGGTACACCGTCTGGTGATACACTCCTGTAGAAAAGGTGATTTGGTTATGTATGTCTCTTACGATAACGACGCTGGCACGCTGTACTGGTACTTTGTTGAGCTCAACGAAGGCGATGCAGTCGAAGAACTCGAATGCCCAGTCCGGCTCTTGTGTGATAGCAACGGGTGTGTGGTAGGCATACAACTCGATTTACACGAAGAAACGAATCCACCGGCCTTGGTCCCCCATGCCATTACTCACCCGCAAACCACGTGGGATGCGGCGCACGCAGTACTCACGGTGGCGTTTGCTCCGTTTGCGCAGACCATTGATCTCGCCGAACCAGCTATTCTCGACATCGACCCACTCGGGCGCATCCTCGGGGTGGATGTTGCTGATGTCGATCATGCGACACCCGGGCGCTACGACGCCCTCGCAAGCGTGTTGATTTCACCCGATGATCCAGAGGATGATGTCAGCGAACTCCCACCTGTCGAGGATACCTCTATCATACTCCCCACCGTCGAGCGGGCCGGGATTGTGGCCATCGTGGGGCGTCCCAATGTGGGCAAATCGACACTGCTCAATGCCATCGTCGGACAAAAAATCGCCATCACATCACCCAAACCGCAGACGACACGCAGTGCGATTCGGGGCATTTTGACACGCCCAGATGCCCAGATCATCTTTGTGGACACCCCGGGGATTCATCGCCCACGCAACCGTTTGGGCAATTTTATGGTGCAACAAGCACGCAATGCGGTACCCGATGCAGATGTACTGTGCATGGTAGTCGATATCACGCACATGCCCAACGAGCTCGACGAGCGAATTGCGGCCATGTTTCGCCGGAGCCGCTCACCCAAGATCCTCGTCCTCAACAAGACGGATCGCCCCAACCCGCATGCTGCCGAGTGTTTAGCGGCGTTCCAAGCGCTCGCACCATGGGATATGGAAGTTGCCATTTCAGCCTTGAAACGTGATGGACTTGATACCCTCATCAACGAAATCGTGAACCGCTTGCCCCTTGGTCCCGCCTTTTATGCGGCCGAGCAAGTCACCGATCAAAACGAACGTGCGATTGCGGCAGAATTGGTACGCGAGCGGGTCATGCACCTCATTGGTGACGAAATCCCCTATGGTGTGGCCGTCGAAGTCGAAGAATGGGAACAACGTCCGCGCAACTGTTATATGCGCATGACGATTTATGTCGAAAAAGAGTCGCAAAAAGCCATCATCATTGGCAAAGGCGGTAGTATGTTACGCCGGATCGGCATGGAAGCCCGCCCTGCTATCGAGAATCTGATTGGACAGCCAGTCTACCTCGATTTGTGGGTCAAACCGCGGAACAACTGGCGTGACGACCCCAGCGCATTGCGCTGGCTTGGCTATCGCAACCAGTAGCACCCCACCAGCGTGGCTGGGGATATAGACAAACAAAAGGTGGCAAATCATGCAGAGTGCGCCCACGGACTCGTCGCGCAAGTGGTTGGCCCTAGCCGCAGTTGGTAGCGGGACGTTCATGTCGACCGTCGATGGCTCGATTGTCAACATTGCGCTGAGCACCATCCAAAATGACTTCAATGCAAGTCTTGGTGCCGTGGAATGGGTTGTTCTCACCTATTTACTCGGCATCGTCTGCTTGCTCCCGAGTATGGGTCGACTCGGTGACATGATTGGACGCAAACGGGTCTACACTACGGGATTCATCCTCTTTGCGGTCTCATCCGCCCTGTGTGGCTACGCATGGAGCGTTGAGGCGCTCATCGCCTTCCGCTTAATCCAAGCCGTTGGTGCCGCCATGGTGCAAAGCATGGGAGCCGCACTGCTCGTACAGGCATTCCCGAGTAGCGAACGTGGGCGCGCACTCGGGTACAACGCAACCATCATCTCAGTGGGGGTGGCTTCAGGTCCCATGCTTGGCGGCTTGTTGATTGGCAGCTTTGGCTGGCGCTCAATATTTACGGTCAACATCCCACTCAGCATCATTGCGATCATCGTCTCGCACTGGGCACTTGTCGACGATAGCAAACGGAGTCCGCAGCGTTTCGATTACATGGGGGCCATCAGCCTCGGCGCAGCCCTCGTCTCTATCCTCTATTCACTCACTGAAGGCCAGCATATCGGCTTTACAACACCCATTGTCATCTCGACATTTATCGCCGGCATCATCGGACTGGTCTTTTTCATTTGGTGGGAACTACGTACTACTGCGCCAATGATTGATTTGAGCTACTTCAAAATCCGCGATTTCAGCATCGGGCTGTTGATGATCTATCTCATCGCACTGCCACAACAATTCAACTACGTCTTGTTGCCCATCTATTTGCATACAGTGGCCAAATACGACATCCAGACAATTGGGCTTGCCATGATAGTGGTGCCCATCACCACCACATTTTTATCATCGCTGAGTGGATATTTATCTGACAAATATGGGCCAAACCGCATCACACCAGTAGCTATCATCATCTGGGTGATTGGCTTGGTGTTGATGAGTGGGCTCTCTGCAACACCCACACTCTGGGATGTCGCGATTAGGGTCTTTTGCATTGGCTGCGGTATCGGGCTCTTTTTTACCCCAATCAATAGTAGCATTCTCGGTAGTCTGCCCAAAGAACGCAGTGGCATCGCCAATGGCATCATGTCAGTGATTCGTACCATGGGTCAGATTAGTGGTATCTCGATTGGTGCGTTTGTGTGGACCACGCAAGTCAGCCAACTCAGTGGCGGCCAGTACGTTGATTTTAGCCAAGCACCCCAAGCGGTGCTCCAGCAGGGGTACAGCAACACGATGCTGATTGCAGCAGGAATCTGTGCCCTCGGGCTCATCCCATTGTTGTTTCGCATACGCACACAAACCACTCCCACGCAACCTGCTGCATCATAATTTGTAATGGAATCAACGATACCTATGAACGCACAACACAATCGTAAATGGTTGGCGCTAGCCGCAGTCGGTAGTGGCACCTTTATGGCCACCATTGATAGTTCAATTGTAAACATCTCCCTCAATACCATTCAACGCACCTTTGGCGCGACCTTGGGGCAAGTCGAATGGACGGTGCTCGCCTATATTCTGGGTATTGTGTGTCTGCTCCCAAGCATGGGACGCCTCGGAGACATGATCGGGCGACGACGCGTGTTTATTACCGGCATGATTATTTTTACGGTGGCATCCACGTTGTGTGGCATCGCGTGGAATCTCCCCTCGCTGGTAGTTTTTCGCGTCATGCAAGCGGTAGGGGCTGCCATGATCCAGAGCATGGGGGTAGCCCTGCTCGTGCAAGCCTTTCCCAGTAGCGAGCGCGGACTCGCCCTCGGCTACAACGGCACGATTACCGCTGTCGGCATCGCCATGGGACCAGTGCTCGGTGGTCTGATTATCGGCACACTCGGCTGGCGTTTCATCTTTTTTGTCAACATCCCCATCTGTTTGTTGGCGCTGGCCATCGCCTTGCGTGCCCTCGAAGACGACCACAAGCGCGCCGAGCACCAATTCGATATTTTTGGGGCAGCCCTGCTCGGTGGTGCACTGATGGCCATTCTCTTTGCCATGACTGAAGGACAGCATGTGGGCTTTGGTCAGACATATATCGTCATGCTCATCGTCCTAGGCATTGTGGGCATGGTGTTGTTTGTGTGGTGGGAGCAACGTACCCCAGAGCCGATGATTCAGATGAGTTTTTTTGGCAATCGCACCTTTAGTCTTGGGCTCTTGATTGCCGCATGTGGTGCCATGAGCATCCAGTTCAACTTCATTTTGTTGCCTTTTTTCATGCAAAACGTGCTGCATTTTTCACCTCAGAAAACCGGCCTAATGATGATGTTTTCTCCCATCGCCATTTCAATTACATCGTCGATTAGTGGCCGGCTTTCCGACCGCTTTGGCTCGCGCTGGATTACTGCAATTGGTATGGCACTGCTCGGTATTGGGCTCTTTAATGTGAGCACACTGACACCCGAATCCAGCGTATTCGACATCTTGATTCGGGTAGTCTTTATTGGCACCGGATTTGGCATATTCCAATCACCCAATACCAGCAGCGTGATTGGCAGTCTGCCCAAAGAACGAGGTGGCATCGCCAACGGCATTCTGGCCGTCATCCGGTCGATTGGGCAGGTAGGCGGAGTCACCATGGCTGGAGCCATTTGGTCGGCACAAGTAGCTAGCTTGTCGGGACACGAATTTGCGGACATCACCCAAGCCCCCGTTGACATCTTGGCACAGGGCTTTCAGACCGCCCTGTTTGTGGCCGCCTGTATTGCATGGCTGGGGATCATTCCTGCGGTGCTCCGTGGACGACGCAGTGAATCGTAACCCATATACTCATCACTCTTTCACATGTGGGCGGTGCACGGCACCGCCCATTGACTTATAATTCACAGGGGAGTGGAAAAGAGCGCTACGATGAGCACAACACAGATTGACCTTTTGTCTCTATCACAGAGCCAACTCACCGAGCTGATGGCCACGCTCGGCGAACCTGCATTTCGTGCCAAACAGATTAACCGCCAACTCTACGTCAACCATGTACGCGACATCGCGCACATGACTGATCTGTCACTATCACTGCGGCAAAAACTCGCCTCACAAGCGACAATTGGCTCACTGACACTGCAACGAGTTGTCAGCGCCGATAACCAGATGACACACAAGGCACTGTTTACCCTGCCCAGCGGCGAACTCATCGAAAGTGTCTTGATGATCTATCCTGACCGTGCCACGGTGTGTGTGTCGACTCAAGCCGGCTGCGCCATGGGATGCACGTTTTGTGCGACTGGGCGACTCGGACTACTGCGCAACCTCGACAGCCATCACATCGTCGAACAGGTATTGTGGGCGCGGCGCACCTTGCGCACACTGCAACAGCAACAGCCACAACGCCCCACCACCAATCTGCCCGACAGCGATGAGTGGTGGGGGAGTGACGGTGGTCATCCTGATGCACTACCACACACACTGGGGAACGTGGTATTTATGGGAATGGGTGAACCGTTTGCAAATTATGATCGCTGGTGGCAGGCCGTGGAACGGCTCCACGACCCACACGGTATCAACATCGGTGCTCGTGGGTTGACTGTCTCGACAGTAGGGCTCGTACCTGGTATCAAGCGCCTCGCCGACGAAGCACTACCCATCAATTTGGCGATTTCGTTGCATGCGTCCAACGACACCCTGCGCTCAAGCATGATGCCGGTCAACAAACGCTGGAATATCGCCGAGTTGTTGGCAACCACCCGCGACTACACGCGCAAAACGGGGCGACGCGTATCGTTTGAATACGTCCTGCTCCAAGGCCAAAACGATACACCCGAACTTGCTAGCGAACTTGCCGATTTGCTCCAAGGCATGCTCTGCCACGTCAACCTCATCCCGTGGAACCCCGTGCCTGGATTGCCACTCGGTCGCTCAGAACGCCAACGCGTGATTGCCTTTCAACGCGTCTTGCAACAAGCCAATGTACCATGCACGGTGCGCGTAGAGCGTGGTGTTTCGATTGCTGCAGCCTGTGGTCAGCTTGCAGGTATCCCGCTTGATGCGACGCCACCAAAGGATTAACCGATGTATTTACCTGCGCTCATGCTCATCCGTCGCATTGTTGGGCTGATCTGTGTCATTGTTGGAGTGATTGGGTTACTCATGCCCATCATGCCAGGCTGGCCCTTTCTCATCCCGGGAATTGCCCTGCTTGGCACACGCGATCCACTGTTGCGTTATGTGCATCTCGCCATCATCCGCTTGCTCAAATTCGCGAAAACACGGCGTACCCCGTGGATTCGCCGCAATGGTGAACTGCTCTACGAGGCCTACAAACGCACCCGTGCAGTCGTCGAACCGCTCGTCCTACGCACTGAAAAATCCCTCGAACGCTGGATGGGGTACCCCAACAAACCGTCATCGTAGAAAAATGCTATGATAAAGCAAATACGTAGATGACGAGGATAGCATGAGCACCAAACCACAAAATGTCAAAGGGATGCGCGACCTGTTGCCTCCAGCCATGATGTTGCGCCAACATATCATTCAGACGTTGCGCAACGTCTTTGAACGCTACGGGTTTGAACCGTTACAAACACCCACCCTCGAACACGCTGAAACACTCGAAGGCAAACTCGGCGACGAAGAACGCCTCATTTATCGCTTCGAAGACCACGGTGGGCGCAAACTCGCCATGCGCTACGACCAAACGGTCCCGCTGGCGCGTGTGGTCGCCCAATACCAATCACAGCTCCAGCTACCGTGGCGCCGCTATGCGGTTGGTGCATCATACCGTGGTGAACGCACTCAGCGCGGGCGCTATCGCGAGTTCTATCAAGCCGATGTCGACATTGTCGGTTCGGCCTCGCCGGTCGCTGATGCCGAAATCATCGCCGTGCTGACCGACGCCCTCTCCGCCCTCGGCTTCGACAACTTTGTCACCCTGCTGAGCCACCGTCAAATCCTCGGCGGGATTGCCCGCGTCTCGGGGCTCGACGAAGCCGCCGCCGGGAGCGTCTACCGTGCCATCGACAAGCTCGACAAAATCGGCGCAGACGGCGTGCGTAGCGAACTCATGAATAGTGGCGTATCAGCAGCAGCCTGTGACCGCATTCTGCACCTCGTCTCACTGAATGGTGATTCAGAGAGCGTCCTCAATGCGTTGGCAACCGCCTTGGTCGGAGACGAACGCGCCCAAGCCGCCATCGTCAATCTGCGGGAGATTATTGCCGCCGCAAGCGCCATGGGCGTCCCGAGCAATCGCTATGCAGTCGCACCACGCCTTGCCCGCGGCTTGTCGTACTACACAGGTATGGTATGTGAGGCAGTCGTTGAATCACCACCGATGGGCTCATTGCTTGGTGGTGGTCGCTACGACGACTTGATTGGGCTATTTGCCGAAAAATCGCTCCCCACCGTGGGGATCGCCTTTGGTCTAGACCGCCTCCATGACGTGATGGAAGAGCTGGGCATGGGACCACAGGGCGCCATGGCAGATGTGTTTGTGACAGTATTCAACAGCGACTGCATGGCTGGCAACCTGGCGATTGCACACCAGTTGCGCGCAGCTGGCCTCAAGGTCGAAGTCGCACTCGACAGTGCCGAACGCCTCGGCAAACAGCTCCAGACCGCCGATCGCCGTGGTATCGCCCTGGCGGTGGTGCAAGGTCCCGATGAGCAGGCAGCCGGCGAAGTCGTGGTCCGTGACCTCAAGAGTGGCACACAGCACCGCTTCAACCGCACAACCCTGGTCGACGGGCTACGCGGCTTATTAGCAGGCGAAGGGCGCTAGCATGAGCGAACTCCGCCACCACAGCGTGCAACACTTCCTCGACCAGTTGGCATCTGCTACCCCCACCCCGGGTGGGGGCAGTGTGGCAGCCCTGACTGGTGCCTTGGCTGCTGGACTCATCACCATGGTGTGTGATTTGACGATTGGACGACCACGCTACGCCGAATTCGATGCACAGGCGCGGGCGATCCGTGACACGGCCGAGACTGCACGCGCGCACCTGACCGACCTCATCCACGGCGACATCGTCGCCTATCAGGGTGTGGCTGCAGCCTACAAAATCGCCAAAGATGACCCCACCCGCCCGGCCGCCATTGTGGCCGCGACGGTAATCGCCACCGATACCCCCCTGATCATTGCCGAAGTCGCGGCCACCCTGTTGCCGTTGTGCGCGCCACTGGCGGCACACGGCAACCGCACCGCCGTCGGCGATGTGGCGGCCGCAGCACACCTCGCCGTGGCCGCAATCAATGCGGCCCTCATCAATGTGACCGCCAACCTCTCTACACTCCAATCCCACCCTCGCCATACTGAATTTGTGGCACGCCATGCAGCAGCACAGGCAGATATCGACGCACAATGCGCCGCCGCAGTGGCAGCAGCCACCGCACGCCTGTAGTCGATGTAAGATAGTGGCAGAAATGTGGTTACCCTTGATAGAGGCGTTCGCGGATCGAATTGATTTCTTGTTTGAGGCGCGTATCGGTGATA
>JBKCGB010000047.1:0-8239 GCA_046303375.1 Roseiflexaceae bacterium | reverse complement strand
CAACGATGTGCTGGTCGGCGCCCTGCTCTGCACCCCACATGACCCGAGCGCCAGCATTGGCGTCATCTTTTTCAATAATGTCGGTTACCTGGGCATGTGTGCCCACGGGTGTTTCGATGCGGTGGATACCAGGGGCAATCAGTCTGCGATAGGCGAGGCTGGCGACGACGCCGATGGTGCCGTGGCCACACATGCCCAGGTAGCCGACATTGTTGAAAAAGATGACGCCAATGCTGGCGCTCGGGTCATGTGGAGGGCAGAGTAGGGCGCCGACGAGGACATCGTTGCCGCGTGGTTCGTTGATGACGGTGCGGCGGAACGCGTCGTGCTGGGTGCGCAATGTGATGAGTCGCTGGGACAATGGGCCATTCCCGAGGTCGGGTGCACCGCTGAGCACCATGCGGGTCGGTTCACCGGCAGTATGTGAGTCGATGATGTCGATGGTATGTGGCATGAATACGTGCTCCCAAGCTGATGCGGTCTGGTGGTAGATTCATTGTATTATACGAGAGGAGCATAAGGTATCCCATTACAGGGAATCTGGTGGGTGAGGTGCTCCCTACGTCGATGAGGATACCCGCTGTGTCTGATATATTCCCACAACACAATCAACGTCATCTGTTACTCGTGGTTGCGATTTTTGCTGGTCTTTTGTGGACCGTAGGCGGGATGGCACGCTGGGGGGTGTCATTCGTCTTATTACTCGTGGTGCCAGCCTGGTGGCTCCAGCGCCTGCTCCCCCTGCAGACCACTAGTCGCATGGTGCGCTGGATGGTGGGGGCGACCGTTGGCCCGAGCCTGGTGGTGCTGCTCTACATATGGGCGGCTGCGACGCAGCTGCGTGTGCCTGCCGAGCTGTTGGTGTGGGTATTGTGGGGGGCGAGTGCGCTGATGCTCTGGCGCATGTGGCAGCAGTGCACGGATACGCTTCATCCACGTGTATCGTGGTGGGGGAGTGTGGCCATTGTGCTGGTGGCGAGCAGTGTGGCGTGGACACGCATCATGCAGGTTGCCACGCTCATCTTTCCACCATGGGTCGATGCAGTACATCATGCACTGTTGATTCGGGTGGCCTTTGAACAGGGGCGTGCTCCATGGGACTTGACGCCATATCTACCGGTGACTCGTTTGACGTTTCATAGCGGCTACCACAGCATCATGGCATTTTTGATGCACATGAGTGGGATGACCGTGACCGATATCCCGAGTATGTTGTTGTATGGTGGGCAGATACTCAATGTGCTGGCCATTTTGAGTGTGGCGGGCATGGCGTGGGTATGGTGGCGCAATTGGGCGGCATTCGCAACTGCCATGCTGGTAGCTGGCCTGATTTCGATTATGCCGGCGTTTTATCTCAGCTGGAGTCGCTACACGTTACTCATTGGCATGGTGTTGTTGCCAGTGGCACTGGTGGCGCTCGAGGCGTTGTGGCGTGATACCCGTGGTCGGGATTGGCTCTGGTATATCATGCCAATTATCGCTCTCAGCGTGACGCACATGGCCGTCTTTGGCATGGTGCTTGCCTGGGCGTTGGTATGTATGATTGTCTACGGGTTGCCCCGACGTCATACGTGGTATGCGGCTGGAGTCGCATTGCTGGTCACGTTGCCGTGGTGGCTGTTTGTGCTGGCGCAAACCCGCGGTGGTGCAGGTGCATCAGCGATGCATGTGGTCGGGAACGCCACTCAGAATGCTTTTAGTGATGGGTTGTTTTGGGCACGCAACAATCGCTGGTTGGTCCCTGTCTTTGTGTGTGCAGCGGCGTGGGGAGTGCGTTGGCGTGTAACACGCATGGCATCACTCGTACTGTGGGTGATCGTGGTAGCACTGCTTGCGAATCCGTGGTTGCTCCAGTTACCGTATATCTCCTTTTTCACCAATGAAACGGTGACAACGGCCATGTACGTGCCGCTTGCCTTGGGGATTGCATGGTTGGCTGGTTGGATGGCACAGCGGCTGCGTGGGCAGGCATGGGTGGTGGCGCTTGTGATTATCGGTCTAACGCTTGCCAACGTGGAGTCCATCCAGCATGTGGTCCGCGATGATACGATTTTGGTGACACACGCAGATCGTGATGCACTGACGTGGATTAATGCCACATTGCCCCGTGATGCAGTCATTGCAACGAATTCCACGGGGTGGATGTGGCGAGTCGATCGTGGGAGTGATGGAGGCTGGTGGGCACTCCCACTCACGGGACGCATGGTGACGACTCCGCCGGTCTTGTACACCTATGGTGATGATGCGTGGGTGGCCCAAGTCAGCGCAACGACGCATGAGACGAGTACCATGGATGGCAGTGCTGCACAGGTGGTGGCATTTGTGCAAAACCACCCTGAAGTGACACACATCTATGCGAGTGAGCGTGGGGTGATGAAACCAAGTGTGCTTCAGGGGCAAGCCGCTGTGCAGGCGCTCTATACCAGCGGTGATGTCACTATTTATGCCGTGGTACGGTGATATATGTTGAGCGAGCGCGAACAACAAATCCTCGTGTTGGTGGCGCAGGGCTTGAGCAACAAACAGATTGCGCTCCAGCTCGATATTAGCGACAACACGGTCAAAGTCCATCTACGCAATATTTTTAGCAAAATCAACGTGGCTTCCCGTACCGAAGCCACGTTGTATGCGATTCGTCAGGGGCTCCTCGATGTGGCACTACCACCACGTGATCCGCTGCCAATACGGTCGGTTATCCCCCGTTGGTGGTGGGTGGGCTTGGGGGGAGTAGTAGGCATTGTGGTGGCCATGATGCTGCTCTGGCAACCCGTGGCAGAGATTCCCACTCAAGCAGCGACACTGACGCGCTGGCGCCAGTTGCCCGCCGTCCCTGATCCAGCAGCAGGGATGCAGTTTGCGCGATATGACGGCGCATTGGTGGCCGTGGGCGCGCAGCAATGGTGGCGTCTGGCAGATGCGGATGCCACGTGGCACGATGCTGGTCAACTTCCGTGCGTGCGCGCCCGTGGCCGTATCTGGGCAGATGGCGCGGGTGTGTGGCTGGTAGGATGTGGTGCTGGGGACGAAGTGTGGCGCTGGGATGGTGTGCAGTGGGGAGCACTTGCTGCGCTGCCCAGTACGGTGCAACCACTGGCTGTGGTGCGTGTCGAAGGAGTACTGTGGGTGTGTACGGCCACCGACATCTGGCACCTTACTGGTGCGCAGTGGCAACGGGTGAGCACGGCACCACACCCGATGTCACGCGTGCACGCAGCACTCGTCGATGGTGCCGTGTACGTTTTTGGTGATGCGACGCAGGTATGGCGTGTCGATGCACCGCACTACACGTGGCGGGCTGCACCAGCGCTCCCGTTTCGCGGTGATACGGTGGCGGTGAGTAGTGTGTTGGGGTCAGTGTTGCTCGCCGATGTGACCACTGCCACGTTGTGGGTGTATGCGCCGAGTAGTGGGGTGGTGAGTGGCCAAATGGTGCCACCGACGGTGCAGCTGACGACACAAGCGGTGCAGTGGCAGAATTATGTGGTATTCCCGAATCATGATGGCAGCGCACTGCCCGCCTATCAGGCCGTCTTCCAGACGTTTGTACCTGTTGTGCCTGACCCATAAAAAAACAGGTGGCGCCGCAGCGCCACCTGTCCACCGTGTCTGTGGTTATTGCGGAATGCCGTTGAAGTCTTCGCCCGCTTGACCAAGTGGGGTCATACTCAAGACGCGGGTAACCACGGCAATGGTGCTGCCGGTGGCCGTAAAGACGGCACTGCCGGCATAGACGATGGCGCCGTTGACTTCCCAGTAGCCGAATTCATTGCTGGTCCCCACCGCAGGTGTAACGTTTGCGGGACTGAGCGATGCTTTGGCACCAGCAGCAATAGTCGTGCTGAAGTCACTGCCGACTTGGGCACCATTGTGATCGTAGAGCTTCATGGTGATTGTGGCCGACCCACTCCCTACGTTTTGTACGGCAAAAAGGGTGCGTTGCCGTGATTCACTGCGGCAGATGGCTGCACTCGGTACCGGTGTAAAGCACTGGTTGCTATAGCGCACATAGGGCACAACGACTTTGGCACTGCCTGTAGTAATCCCCGGTGTGGCCGCCGAAATACCCGCTCCGATGACTTTGCCAATAGCCACAATGTTGCCGCCGCTCGCCGTAATCACTGCCGACCCAACTGCATTTGCAGGCATGGCAGTGCCTGTCAAGGTGGTAGAATTCCCCACCGACGTCAGTGCGGTCTGGCATCCAGGCACACTGGCTTTGGATCCTATAGGAATCGTGAGGTTGACCGCCGTAGACGTTGCACTCCCCAGGGTGCCGTTGGATGCACGCACCTGGTAGTTGTAGGTGACCGTCACCGTATTGGCAGTGTTAGCCAGGTTTTGGATCGCATATGCGGTGGATTGTGCGCCATCGCCGTAATTGATGTTGCAGAGTGCTGTCGGCATATAGACGGTGGCCGCACCATCAGAATCAGTGCCTTTGAATCCTTCGAAACTATTCGCGTAGCGGTTGGTGATGCTGGCTTCGAGGGCCGTCGCGACCACATTCCCACCGGTGGCAGTAATAATGGCAGAGCCGTTGAATGCACAGCCAGTGGGTGGCGTATAGCCGGTGGCCGGTGTAAAACTGGAGATACTGCCTAGGTCAACACTCACCACATCCCCCGCGGTAACAGCTTGGCTGTTGACGGGTGTCGCTGCCGTGTTGCCATTGGGCCATTTCAGTGTCACGGTGACATTCACCGATCCACTGCTCACGTTTTGCACGTTGAAGCGTGTCGTCAGACTATCGGCAAAACACGTTTTGAGGACGGTGGGGATGATAATATTGGCGCTGCCATCACTACTACTAAATCCATTCGATACTGGTCGAGTTTTGATGACCGCATCATTGGAGACCTGTACCACTGTTGCCACGAGTGGCTGGTTGGATGAAATCACCGCGCCACCTTTCCAATCGCTGTTGAGGCTGGTGATACTCGACACCGAGAGTGAGGCACTCGCATTGGGAGCGATCGAACGCACGCTGCCATCCGGGTTGGTCAGTGCGTAGTCAACAGTATCAGTCCCGGTGGCATCATACATGGTCACACTCAAATTCGCATCCGCCGTCCCAACGTTCATGTATGTGATTGACGTAACATATTTGGTCGCATAGGCACTTGCCGCCGCCATCACTGGCGTATGCTGCCCATACACAACCGACACGATCAGTAACAAACTGACACACAGGCGCCGCACTATTGTCATGGTGACTCCTCCCATTGATATCCCTAGCCTCTACTATAGACGGTCATACGGCAATATGCCATAATACCTTTGGATTATTTGAGGGAAATCAGCATGAAAAAGTTCCCAACTGTGCTTTTTTGGCTCGCTACACTGCTGGTGGTGATAGCATGTAGCGCACCGCAATACGCCGCTCCACCTACACCTGCTGTGCCACATACGGCGGGCAAGGCACTGATGCGTGGGCGTTTGGTGAGTGCGAATGGTGCGGCGATTGCCAACCGTAGTATTTATTTGGCTACCGTCTACGGCAGTGGTGACAAACAGGCCTACGTCTTTGATTCGGGGGCGGGGATTGGTGGGGTGACCGATGCCAATGGCGCTTTTGCGCTGAACAACATTCCCCCTGGCCGCTACGTGTTGTTGCTGGTGCTCGGTGAAGGACAAACCATTGCGATTGTCGACAGTAACGGTAGCGAAAAGGTGTGGGAACTCACTGCGGATCAGCTGACGGATATCCAGACGGCGCGGATTCAAATGCCGTAGCCATGATGGGCAGATGACCAAGAATCGCATACTGCGCCGCGCTACTGTCGAGTGCGGCGATGAGGGTGGCTGCATCGGAATCAGCAATATCGAGACACCATGCACCAAGTCCGAGGTCATGCATGGTGGCCGTTGCTTTGGGCAAATAGCTGAGTACCACACACGGGAGTTGACATGCGAGGCGGAGAATGGCCGCATGGAACCGTGTGGTCAACAGCCGATCGAGTTGGGCATAGGCGTGTTGTAGTGCTTGTGGCTCCGCAATAAATGGAATGATTTGTACTGCTGGATGCGCCATGTGTGCCCAAAGCCGGTGCGCCACGTGCGCGTCATCCCAAGCTGGGTTGGTGTCTTGGCTCTGCACAAACAGTCGAATGTGCCAGCCGTGTGCCACATAGTGGCGCATTACGGCGCAGAGGCGCTGTTCGTATGCATGCTGACCGGCAAATCCTGCATATTGTGCCCCCCAGTCAATAGCGGTAATCCCCAGAATGGGGGGGGTGTTGTGGACGGGGGGGTGAGGATTCGCCCAGCGCCACGCCAAGTCGGCGGCCATGGTGTGCGCGATGCCGTGATGGGTGAGCCACGTACTACTCCACGACTCGCGTGCATAGACGTGCTGGGCGTGGCGTGCCACATACTGCACCCCCCAACGCAGCCAGCGACTATGGATGGGGCCAAACGACTGTGGCAACAACACCAGTGGCCGTCCGAGCCAGATGGCAACCAGCATGTCTGCAATCAGATAGCAATCCCAGCTGAGCCAGCGCCATAGCGTGGCACGCTGTGGCGTGTCGTACAGATACCCGCCCCCACTCGCACATACCAAATCTGCAGTCGCCAACGCATTGAGGGTAGTCGCTTCAGCGCGCGTCAGCCCGAGGCGCGCCTGACCACCCCAGCGCATCAGCGGGATGGCGAGTGCCAGTGCGCACATGCGCCGTATCCGCGTGGTAAGTGGTGCAATCCGACCATGTGTGTCGTATACCCAATGGCTGAGTCCATGCACCACGGTGTGATTGGGGAAGCGTGGCTGGGCGCTGGTGAGGTCCGCATAGGCCAGCGTCATGCGTGCCTGTGGGTAGCGATGTGCAAGCATGGCGAGCTGTGCCTGGTGAATGGCGAGATCACCGACATTGCCCACTCCATGCATGTTGCTGATATAGATGTGATGCGGACTGGTCGCAGGTGGCGAGACGAGGCGCATGCCAAGCACACCGGTGAGCAGGTAGCCAACGGCAAGCACACTTTCACACCAGAGTTGCGTGGTAATCGCTCCGGCAATACCGTATGTGGGAATCAGGAGCGGGGCAATCACCCACAAGAGGGCGACAACGCTGATTTGTACACCAATGCGTATGCGCAGATGCTGCTGCTGGATGAGCAACAACACCCCCAAAAAACTACACGCTTTGAGCACAGGAATCATGGCGAGTTGTGGCACAAGCACGGCGCTTGCCTGGAAACTGCCCCCATACAACAGTGGCAAAAGGAAGACCAAGACGTACTGTGCGGCCAGCCACATGCCTAGCGCATAGATGAGCATGAGTCCGCTAGCCACTACGATGATGCGCTGGCGGGTCTGCACCGTGCGTGCTGCATTCAGCTGTGGGAGCGTGGTGTGGAAGATGACTGCCGGAATCACAAAAGAATAGCCGATGATGCTCCATGCGCCCCGGTAGATGCCCACATCGTAGAGACTCGCCACCTGCGCCAAGATCAGCGTGCCACTGTACGTGTAGAGTTGTGCGCAGACATCGGAGATTACAAAGGGGATACCCGCGTTGAGCGACACGGGTGTGGTTGAGTCTGCATGTGGGAGCGCCCGTTGGCTGATGCGCCAGCTCACCAGACACACACAGACGGCGATGCCGGCCTGCAGTGCCAACAGGGTATCAATCTGGTGTGCTGCACCAGCGAGCACCGCCCCGAGGATGAGGAGCATGTTGCCACTCTGGATGAGCGCCACGTTGCGGTGGTAATTGATGGCACGCAGACTCTGCCACATACTACTGCTCACACTATCGGCACTGACTGCAATGAGCCCGAGTATCACGAGATGGGGGGCAATCGGTTGTGGAAAAATCCCGCTGACCAGGAAGATTCCACAGCCAAATGCCAAGCTGATTTTGATGGCGATAATCCGTCGGCGTGCGGTGCGAATGTGCGTCGGTACGCGGCTGCCGTAGTCGAGGAGCCACAAATCGAGCCCGGCCCCGATGATGGCACTCACAATTGCTAACGACGCATACAGGAGCGTATAGGCGCCATATTGGCTGACTCCCAAGGCCCGCACAATTAATACTTGGGCGATACCTGCGATGAGTTGGCTGACGGCGGTGCCGCTGAGTGCGGCGACGAAATGTGATTTCAACAGCTTCATGGTGACCTCCACCGGGCGGTTATCGCCAACGCCACCCCGCCCACTACGCCACATACCCATGCCATGGCCCGCGCCCCCATCCAACGCCACGAGCGCGGGCGCGGCGGCGCATATGATGGTAGG
>JBKCGB010000046.1:0-4077 GCA_046303375.1 Roseiflexaceae bacterium | reverse complement strand
GCCTGGTGAAATCCCATTCACCCGTTTGAATGTCTTCGCCAAGTGGTGTACGTCGGCAAACCCACATTGCTCGGCGATGTATTCGAGGGCATGCGGCGTCGTGCGTAACAATTCTTGGGCGCGTTGAATACGCAGCTGGATGAGATATTGATGTGGTGACATACCAAATCGTTGGCGAAACACTGCGCTGAAGTGCGATGGCGACAGATGTGCTCGTGTCGCCAAATCGGCCACCCGTATCGGCTCTGCCAAATGGAAGGTGCAGTAGGCGGTAATCCAGTTGAGCGATTCGGGCTGACTAATCCGTGGCGTGGCTAATGTGCTAAACTGCCCCAACAACGCTAATACCAACTCCATCGCATAGTGCTGACTCATCAGCTGGCGCAATACGTCGCGTTGTTGCCACGAGCCAATCATCTTGATCATGGTATCGCGGAATCCATTGACATCCGATGGCTCAAAGACCGGTGGAATCGATATCCCATCGATATCGTTGAGTCGTGGTTGCATGTACTGTTGATATGCGGTCAAATCGGTCATGGATGTAATTGTCACAAAGCTTTCGTGGCGTCGCGCATGATAAAAAATATCGAAATGTGCAAACGGTGTAATCGTATTGCTCCGCCCATGGAGCGTGTGCAGTTCGTTGGGTTGAATCAGACACACTGAACCCGGAGGAACATCATATGCGACCCCGTCAAGGGTAATCGCACATGCCCCCTCTTGCACATAAATCAACAAGTAGTCAAGCAAACGGCGTTCACCCGTCTGCCACGGCGTACGTACCGCATAGTCGGCCATGCGAATATACGGCACCAGTGGTGCAGGGAACAACGCACCCTCTACTTTCTAGACAACACCATGAGCTGTCAGAACTAAATCAGCGATTTATACAAAAGTTACGCACTATTTTACCATGATATTGTTGCCGAAATTCGTTAACATCGTGGATGTGTAATCGTCTTTGTCGCATTAAAATGCGGAGTAGCGCAAGCACCGACATATCGTCCGTGAAAATTCGTTGTGTTGGGCAAATTCGTACAGGCGTGGATTTGACACTCGCAAAAGAAGGAGAGGTATGCACCCGACACCCCCCAAAAAACCAGTCATCGGATTTATCCAGCGTGATGGCACCGTCATCTCTGGCACTGCCGATGTACCGTCAGTAATGGAATTGGCCCTCGAACTCGGTGTTCACGGCATTGAAGGGCAATGTGGTGGGTTTGTGGCTTGTGGGACGTGCCATGTGCATGTGCCCGAGGAGTGGATTGAGCGCATAGGTCGGGCATCACCAGACGAAGTCACCATGCTCGAGTACGAACCCGCGTTTTCGCCGGTAAGCCGATTGAGTTGTCAAATCGCACTTACGCCCGATTTGGATGGACTCGTTGTAAAAATTCCAGGAGCAGAGTATGCATGATGTGTCAACGATGACTCTCCGTCGCCCAGATCCCGCAGGTGACGAGGATGTGGTATTGGTACGAGGTTTTCGTGCGTTGCGTGGCGCACTCAACGATTGGCGCACGTTTAGTTCTGATTCACACGGTTTTCTCGTCTTGACACCCCAAGACAAGACGCGCACATTCCGTCAGTATCCATTTGAGTTTGATCCACCGACACACACCGCCTATCGTGCGTTGATTGAGCCATTTTACAAGCGTGCCTTGCAACCGGAGTATGGTGCATGTATCCACGCGCTCGTCCAGCGGTGCGTCGATGCCATGATGATCGCTCCACAGATATCGGTGATTGACGAATTCTCGTTGCCACTACAAAACAAAGCGCTTGCTGTCCTGTTAGCTATGCCTGAATCTGAGGCAGATGTGTGGATGAATTTCGGCAAGAATGTGTTTACTTCGGGGAGTGCTGATGTGCTCGTAGAGTATCTGGAGCGGCAGACCGACAAGGCCGACCACGAAGAGTCTGATTCGATTTTTGGCGTGCTGAAGCGGACCACGTATGAGGGGCGGCCGTTGACGCGCGACGAACGACTCGGCTTCGCTCATATCACCTTTTCGGGCGGTCGCGATACGGTAATTGATATGCTGACCGGTATCGTGGCACTGTTTGCGGTGTCCCCCCAGACACACGACGCCATCCGCCACAATCCCAGCTTAATCCCCTCGGCTACCGAGGAGTTGTTCCGTTTTATCTCGCCACTCGGTATTTTGACACGCGTCTGTCCGCATGGTGGTGTCGTAGATGGGGTGGATGTGGCTCCCGGTCAGCGTATCGCTATGTGTTATGCGCGTGCCAATCGCGATCCTGATGTGTTTCCGAATCCCGATACATTTGTCGTTGATCGTAAACCAAACCCGCACCTCGCCTTCGGGAGCGGCCCACACAGTTGCCTCGGTAACGCCCACGCCCGCTTGTTGGCACGGACGCTCATGGCCGAATTCACTACGCGGGTGGCACGTTTCGAGCTGTGCGAGGTTGTGCCAGACACCTATGATGCGCCGTTCGTGGTTGACGGATTTCGCTACCAAAAGCTGGTAGTACGGGCACATCCGCTGTAGCAAATGTCAGGTCATCCGTCCCGCACCAAGACCTGGTGCGGGTCACGCACACCACACGCACCTCAACACCGGCATTATGCGCTGGTACGACCGCTTGCAGGCGATTGCGGCATGTGCGATTGCGGGGATTGCGTAGATTTATGCGTTACGTGAGCCCGATGGTGCGTCGTGTATCGCCGACGACTAAGCCGTCAATCACATGGAAATGGTGATCAAAACTGAATAACACCCCACCATGTTGGAGCACTGTTGCCGCTATCCATAAATCATTAGTAGGAATAGGGCGACTTTGTTCGCGTAGATTCTGGTATGTACGCGCGTAATACAAGGGCGTATGTTCATCAATAGCCACGATACCGACGCGCGGTACTGCTAGAAATTGGTGTAACTCTTGCAGATTGAGTGCTGTACGGGTACCAGCAAAAAAACCTGCCATCAATTCTCCAACAACGATACTGCTTAGTCGTACATACTGTGCATGTTGAATGATTTCAACTGCTGCAGGATGACCACGTTTGAATGCTACGTATGCGTTGGTGTCAATAAATACCGTTGTTACTGCCATATCGTGTGATCTACTTGGGCAAAATCTGTCGTGTTCTGTTGAAATTCTGCAGCATCGGCAGTGCTCCAACTCCCTGCGAGTGCATCAAGATCATGATAGATTGACGGAGACGTTGACACTGTGCCGATGGTAATCCCGGCGTGAATAAGTTTTTGGATGACTTCTTCGATGGTCTCGCCCGTACGCAGTGATTCGGCTTCAATCCATTTGATGGTGACTTCATCGACGAGATGAAGTTGTACGGTAAGCTGCATACTCCCTCCGTGTCATTGTGAAGCGTAATCTTTTTCTTAATCCATTATAGCGTATGCAAAAAGTGTTCCACCACAGACACGATCTGCGTATCCGTGAAGCCACCATGCCCACCATCTGCTACGGTATAAAACGTGACTGGCACGCCTGCCCGGCGTAACGCATCCACCAAAATCACACTCTGACCGTAGGGGACGAGGGGGTCGGCGTCGAGGTGGTAGGTGTCGGCGTGGGCTCTTACCCAGCGTACGACAGCTTTGCAGTCTTCGATTTGTGCAGGAAAAATCGCATGCTGGCTGAGACGATAATTGATGGACACAATCGCATAGCCGTGCGCCAGCAGCGCCAGTGGCACGCGGTCGGCTTTGCTGCCTATGCGGAAGGCACCGCCGTGGATGGAGACGATCACTGACCACGCACCTGCCCGCAGGGACGGTCGGCAAGGTGTGTATGAGTGCTCCTTTTTTATAGAAAAAATAACCTGAAACATGACATAACGTGACAAGTGCTAACAAAACGTCAGCGCAATGCTCCCCAGCACCCCAAATGTGGCCTGTAACCGTGACCCGGCCTGCACCGCCACCGAGCGGGTGGGTGCACCGGTAATCACAATATCACCAGCCTGCAGGCTGCCACCGAGCCCATGTAATTCGGGCAGTTTGTTGGCCAGCCAGGCGAGGGGTGCCGCCGGGTGCCCCAGCACGTCGTGGGCGTGACCGCTGAGGTATTCACCATCCACCG
>JBKCGB010000045.1:0-24261 GCA_046303375.1 Roseiflexaceae bacterium | reverse complement strand
CCGATATACTATACTAGCGCCCCCTCCTCATAGTCAATGTCATGTGGACTGAGGGTGGCGCAAGTTGCGTACGGTCAACATCCATTCATCCAATTGACGTGCATACCACATGCCGATGTTGTGTTGGGAACAGCAGCATATCGCGCTGCTGCAACTGTGGTGCGCAGCATGGTATTTCACCAACTGATTATGACGATGGTTGATCGTGTACCTATGTGTGCACTGAGTATAATACCTATGTCTAGTTTTTTGGGTCGAAAGGAAACAACCCATGTCACAGGCTGCACTCCAATACGCGACAAGCAATAGCGAGCGCTTCCTCGAAGAACTCAAAGCGCTCATCCGCATCCCCAGCATCAGTGGCATCTCGGACTACCATCCCGATGTGCGGCGCGCCGCCGAATGGTTAGTTAATCACCTCAACACGACCGTCGGCTTCACCAATGCCCGTGTCGTCGAAGAAGTCGGCCTGCCACTCGTCTATGCGGAGCGCATCATCGACCCCGCCAAGCCCACCGTGCTGGTCTATGGGCACTTTGACGTGCAACCCGTCGACCCTGTGGAGTTATGGAAAACGCCACCATTCGAGCCCACCCTCGTCGGTGAAAGCCTGTATGCACGTGGTGCGGTCGACGACAAAGGCCCGACACTGGCTATCGTCAAAGCCCTCGAATCACTGATTGCCACCCAGGGTCTGCATGTCAACATCAAAATTCTGCTCGAAGGCGAAGAAGAATCGGGTAGTGAATCGATTAGTCATTATGTCGAGCATAATGCAACAGCATTGGCCTGCGATTATGTGCTGATTCTCGATACCGGGATGGTCGCCAAAGACGTGCCCACGATTACCCACTCACTACGTGGCATGACCTATGTGGAAATTACTGCCAAAGGTGCCAAAGGTGATCTGCACTCGGGCGGCTATGGTGGCATCGCCCCCAATCCACTCCAGGCGCTGGCGTGGGTGCTGAGCGACCTCAAAGGGCGCGACGGCTATATCAATCTCCCCGGTCTCTATGACATGCTCCGGCCGCTCAGCACTGAAGAGCGTGCCATCCTCGAGCGCCAATCACAACAACGAGGCGAGTTATTGATGGCAGCAGCCGGAATTGATTCTTTCCCTGGTGAAAAGCAGTACAGCGCCATGGAACGCATGACATCACGCCCCACCTTCGAAGTGCACGGCATCATCGGTGGCTTTGTGGGCGAAGGCACCAAAACAGTCATACCCGCCGAAGCCAAAGCCAAGGTCAGCTTGCGCCTCGCCCCCGGCCAAGACTCACAAAAGGTCTACGAGTTGCTGCGCAAACGGGTCAAAGAGTTGTCCCCCGAAGCGGTCACCATGGACGTGGTCTGGCTCAACGGCGGTGAACCACTACTGCTACCACTCGATGCGCCTGTGCTGCAAATCGCCGCTGCCGCCTACGGTGCCGAATTCAGTGAACCCGTCGAATATGTGCGTGGCGGTGGCTCGATTCCCGTGGCAGCCTTATTTGATCGCTACCTCAAAGCACCGTGCATCATGCTCGGCTTTGGTCTTTCCGACGACAACGTGCACGCACCCAACGAGAAATTTCATCTGCCCTACTACGCCAAGGCCGTACGTTCGTGTATTCGCTTCTTTAGTCTGCTTGGAGGTGCCAATGGATAATCGGCAAAAACGCATTTACCTGAGTATCGCCGGCTTGGTCTTTATTTCTATTTCGTTGATTAGCCAGTATACGGGCAACGGCATACAGCCGATTTCATGGATTAGCCTGATTATTTCGCTCGTATTTATGATGGCATCACGCTACTACCGCGACAAGAATTAACCACACACGCCTCCCGTGGATTAACCACGGGAGGCGCGTCTCTGTTATGGGCCTGTTTCGAGGGTAATGAATTGGTCTGCACTGCTGCCAAAGACATAAATCGTCTCTTGGCCCTCGATTTGCACGGCCACAGCCCCTGTACTAAATCGCACCACAGTCGCAGGGGCACTTACAGCTGCACTTATCGCAGCCCCGAGCTGGTCACGCATCCCCCATGTCTGCATGATAGCTTTACCAATATTCTTGGTGATTTGGATGAATCCGTCGAGATAGACATCGAGATCGCTCTGTTGCCATGTATCTACGATGCGCTGCATGGTTGTTTTGGTGATATAC
Source organism: Roseiflexaceae bacterium (assembly GCA_046303375.1). Lineage (GTDB taxonomy): Bacteria > Chloroflexota > Chloroflexia > Chloroflexales > Roseiflexaceae > UBA965. Next base: position 22,111 of record JBKCGB010000045.1, on the reverse strand, counting down.
AGAACTTCGTTGAGCGTCGGTATGTGAAACACCGTCCCCTCGGCAAACCGTTGATACGTGACCGTCATCGTTTCGACGGCTGTGGCACAGCCCAGGCTAAACGGGACGACGCGGTCAATGCCCTGCATGGCCGATGGCAGTTGCTGACAGACCACCGGTGTAGCCTGATAGCTGACTGCACCCAAACGACCCAGCAAAACTTCGTATGCAGTACCAGCGTTTTCGCGGTGCCATTCCATGCGGCGCCGTTCAAAGTACTGCACTGGTCCACTCCAGCCTTCGTTGCTTTCAACGATACGGCCGGTAATCGGGTAGCCAAAACGTGCCAGCCCGCCGTTTTTCTGCCAATACGACAAAAACGGCTCACAGACACTGTAGCCAGTCACTGCAAAAAATCGACAGCCGACGCTTTCGCCTTCGGCACCTTGCACCCAGGCACGCCCTTGTTGCTCAAGCACCAAGGCACCTAAGCGCCCTGCCAACACGCCGTCACTGCCATGGTCTTCGAGGCGGTCACGCTCAAACCACTGCACAGGTCCCGTCCAGGCGCCTTCAATGGTTGCGGTTTGCAACGGGCTAATCGGATAGCCAAAGACGGCGAGGCCACCATTTTTTTCCCAATACGCCAGAATCGGGTCACTGACACAATACCCGGTTGTTTCAAAACACTTGGTGCGTTGCGCCTGTACAGGCTCTATCTGCTGTAAAAAACCGAAAATCACGGCACTAATCATCAACCAACGCCACATAGATTTTTAACGCTCCTTATCGATTTATTCCCATCTGCTATTGTACATGATGACGATATATCGATGCAGCACCGTTATAACCAACACCTGCCACATCATCACCAACGCCACGTATGTGGTGTATCAGATGCCAACTGCTGTGGTGTAGGGTGTACCTGCGCATGTACTATTGTGACCGTCAATGCCTCGCCCATCGAGGTATGTCGGACAGTAATGTCATGGTGAGTGATGGCGATATCGATGAGAAAGTGCCCCATCCACACACCAGTAAGCGCCATTTCCGGCCAATCCACAGGGATGCGTGGCGTAATAGTGATGTGCCCAGCATGGGCATCTGGGACGATGCCAAACAACCCTGCCACCACCCCTTGGGCAAACAACCCCGTTGACCACAGTTGCACAAAACAAATCCCTTGTGGGATGAGCTCTTTCATTAGGCCGAGTGTGCCGTGGCGTGTCGTTTCACCAATTGTTTTGAGCCAGCGCACACCATTTGCCACGTCTGCATGGGCGAATGCAGTCAATGCCAACAAACCAGTCGGCAGTGTCCACACGCGTTCGTCCACACCACGCGTATGCATCAAGCCCCATGCGTTGACGAAGTCACGTGCGACACGTTGGTAGACTGCGTGCTGGCGCGCAGGCGGCGCAATACCCGTCTGTGCCGGCACAATCACTGTCCAATGACCATCGAGCTGGAGCGCACCGTCACGATGCATTGAATCAGCATAGAGCGATTCATCGGGGAGCCACCACGCCGCCTCAAAACGCTGTGCGAGTGCATCCGCATACTGTTGCCACGTGTGGGCAGCATCCGCATCACCGAGTGTCTGCGCCATGGCCGCCAATGCGCAGAGTGCTTGATGGATGTAACAGACGCTATCAAGTTTGAACGGGCCCATGCCATGGCGTTCGACCATGCCGTCGCCATACGGCCAGTGTTGCCCGGTGAGCACGCCCATCACGTGCTCCATCCCTTCTGCACACACGGGATACCACATGCGCAGGCTCACCATGTCACCACTCCACTGGAAGTATTGCCAGCAGGCAACCGCAAATTGTGGTGTCTCTTGGGCGTTACCCGGGTGAAAGACCCGCCCGTTGGTGGTAATCTCGTGAGGCACCCGACCACACGCCTTGTGGGCGTAGGCCGCCAACGCATGCAGGGCAGACGCGGTAGCTTCACCCATGCCTGCCGCCATCAATCCGGGAACCGCATAGGTTGTGTCGCAACCAAACAGCTGCGGGTATTCGGGGATACCCGCATACAGATATGTCCCCAGATCAGGGAGCTCAGCATGCAGCTGGTGCATGTTGTGCCCAGCAATCTGCCAATAGGCGTTCAGGTCGGCATCCGGCGTCTGGAGTTGCGGCATGCGTAGCCGCATCTGGGTGGCATGTGTCACACTCGCGTTGGCCGCCACCGCATATTTGCCGTGCCAGCGTTGGGCGAGTTTGCGGGCGTGCACTGCCGTGGTATGGCTCACTGCGATTACTAATTCACCAACCCAACTACTCATGGGCGCCACCTGGCAATCGTGCGTGACTTCCCAGCCGGCAGCGGTCTGGCGCCAGGCCCCTGTCAACGTCGCACGCAGCACCACGGTGTGTGTACGCTGATCGGCGTGATACTGTAATTCTACGCCTGTGGGGGTAGCCAACGACTGCGCACCAACTGGCATGCCACCAAACCAACAGCCGCGCACGTCGGTCGCTACGACAAGTGCAACTTCACCATGCCACGCAACTGCTGTCGGATTGTGCACGTGCACCTGCGCCACCAGCACGGCCTGCTGTGGGACGAGTGTCTCGTGCGTGGTAATCTGCAGGCCGGCATGCGTATGCCTGCGCACCACCGTGGCAACATCGGTGGTGCAGCTGGTGGCGCTTGCAAGCGGGTGCCCATCAACGCGCACACACCAACCGTCAGCCACACGAATCGGATGGGCCCACAGTCCACCCATTTTGCCCACCGTGTGCTCATCCCCGTATGCGGTGAGGTCGCCGCCGAGGCTCGCCACCATATACATGTGCGGGTTACTCAAAAAATATGGCGTATCTGCAGGGCGCACTGCATCCCACTCGATGTCGTGTAGCCTGAATTGCTGTGTTGTCATGATCTATTCCTTTTGTGCCGTGGCGTACCCAGCGCTCAATGTGTCCATACTGTACCATAGACACAACTTTGACTGAATTGCTAAATTATTGTATAATTTATGTTAAGAGTTGATTAAATCTTGATACTTACTAAGGAGTCATGCGTGGCGCGCTTATTTTTTGCGACGGACATCCATGGATCGGACATCTGCTGGAAGAAATTCCTGAACGCGGCACGTTTTTATGATGTCAACACATTAATTCTCGGTGGTGACATGACAGGCAAGGCATTGGTGCCCATTTTTGCATTGCCCGACGGCACGTTCTACGCCACGTTGCTCCAACAAGAATTTGTGCTTGACGATGAGGCTGCGGTGGTGGACATGGAGCGCAAAGTGGCGAGTCGGGGTTATTATCCGTTTCGTGTGAATGGTGGTCAAATCGAGTCCTTTCGGCAAAACCCAGCCTTGGTGGAGCAGTTTTTCCATGAGCAGATGCACCTGGCATTGCAGCGCTGGCTGGCCATTGCCGACGAAAAGTTGACGGGGAGTGGCATACGTTGCGTGGTATCACCGGGCAATGATGACCCCTTTGAGATAGACGAACTCCTCAGCACATCGAAGCATGTCACGCTTGGAGAAGGGCGTGCAATTGAGATTGGTGACGGTTTTACGGTGATTTCGAGTGGCTGGGCCAACGTGACTCCGTGGCACACCTACCGTGAACTCCCCGAAGATCGACTGTACGATTATCTCAAGCAGATGATTCCCGCTGATTTGGCGATGGACAAAGTAATTTTCAACTTTCACTGTCCACCACATGCGTCGAATCTCGATGAAGCACCTGAAATTGACGAGCAACTGAATGTCATCAATGCGGGGCACACACTCGTGCCAGTGGGGAGTACCGCAGTGCGCCGCCTCATCGAAGAATACCAACCGGTGCTATCGCTCCACGGTCACATCCACGAAGGCAAAGGCACCACACGCATCGGGCGTACGCTGGCAATTAATGCGGGGAGCATGTACGAGCAGGGTGTGTTGCAGGGTGTGGTCATCGATCTTGATCCCAATCCCAAAAAGGGCTTCTTTGGTGGCACAAAGAGTCACATTCGTAGCTACACCCTGACGACGGGGTAGTGATATACGAGCACAGTGGTGTGCGTTTGGCATTCACGACGCGTATTTCATCCAACAACAAGGAGGATTGGTACATGAGTAGTGGGGCAACATCCGCAGGGAGTGGTGACGCAGCGTTGTTTCTGCGCAAGGCTACCGGACTGGTCCGTTCGTGGTCAGTCTTTGACGCATTCATTTATGCGTTTTTTTCCATCAACTTGGTGACGCTCGGGCTGACCTCAATTAGCCAGATGTACTATTTCAGCGGTGGATTATTGTACGGGTTAGTCGTTTTTGGCATCTTGATTCTGGCAGAAGTCGTCGTCTATGCTGGCTTGATTGCGGTGATGCCGCGTGCCGGTGGTGACTATGTCTGGCAGAGTCGTATTCTCGGCAGCGGCTTGGGATTCGTGCTGTCAGTGACCGGCTGGTGGTTCATTCTATGGTTGTGGACCCCACTTTACGGCGACGCCTTGCGCCGCATCGTAATTGTGCCAATCGCCGCCATCACTGGGCAAACGAGTATCTGGCAGAACTTCAACGGTGACCCCACTTTTAATTTCATTGCGACACTTATCACACTGGCATTTGTGACAGGCGTGGTCGTCATTGGCATGAAACGCTATGCATCATTCCAAAAGTGGTCATTTTGGATTGGCAATGCGGGGTTGCTGGTCGTCATCGCCATGCTGTTCTCCGTCAATCAAGAGACCTTCAAGGCCAACTTTATCAGCCAGAGCCAAGCACTATTTGGGGCTGGTGCAGATGTCTACGATCGCACCGTGGCACTCGGTGATGCCGCAGGAGCTGCCAGCGTGCTGCTTGGTGGCAGTCTCAACGAAATCTTGCTGCTCCTGCCGATTATCGCCTATTTCTTGCTCTATCCCAACTGGGGCGCCACCTTGTATGGCGAAGTCAAGGGTGCAGACGACTTCAAGCGCAATTTCAACGGCATGGCGTTGGCGGTGGTGACCACCGTCGGCTTGCTCATATTGCTCTGTCTGGCCATTGAGAATGCGATGACGTGGAAGTTCTTTGTGCAGGCATGTGCCGCTTATTGGAACTACACGTGGGGATATGTCACTGACGCTCCCGCCTTGCCCGTCTGGCCGTACCCCGCCCTCCTCGCCGCCATGATGACCAGCAACAGCGCACTCCAGCTCGTCATCGTAGTCGCCATGAGTTTCTGGTTCTTTGGCTGGGCCGGCAGCATGTTTTTGTCGTCCACACGTGTCATTTTCGCGGCCGCCTTTGACCGCTTGTTGCCTGAGGCTGTGGCCAGCGTCAACGAAAACACCCGCACACCCAACTGGGCGTTGGCGTTGATGGTGGTACCGAGTATTCCAGTGGCATACCTGTATGCATTCAATCTGTTTAACTTTGCCTCATTGACGTTGGCAGCAACCCTGGTCATCGGTGTGACGTTCTTTGGCACGAGCATTGCGGCCACGGTCATGCCCTACACCAAAAAAGAGCTCTACGATGCCTCACCCATCGCCAAGTATCGCGTGCTGGGGATACCGTTGTTGAGTCTGATGGGTGCCATCAACACGGTATTCTTGGGGTACATGCTCTATCAGTGGTTGCTCGACCCAGATGCCATGTTTGGCATTGGCTACAGCATCAACGAAGCTGGCGCCAAGAATACCACGTCGTTGATTTTTATGGGGGTGTTGTACGCAACCGCATTGGTCATCTACATCGCCATGCGTATCTACCGTCGCTCCAAGGGTGTCAACCTTGACAACTTGTACCGCGAAATCCCCGCAGAATAACTAGCATTCGACGGAGCACCCCCACCGTGTCATCCATGGTGGGGGTGTTGTGTGAGAAGGATTGGTCATGACTGACATCATTCAATCGGCCAAAACACTGATAGATGCTGCCAACCAGCACGGCTTGACCATGCGGGTACTTGGTGGGGTGGCGGTGGCAATTCACTGCCCTGAACACATCAATCCGGGGCGAAGCTATCGCGACATTGATGCGTGCATCCCAGCCAAAAGCCAAACTGCGGTGACCAAATTTCTGGTGCAGTACGGGTATGAGGCAGACAAAGAATTTAATCTCCTCAATGGCGATACCCGTCTCCTCTTTCATGATCCGCAAACACACCGCCAACTCGATGTATTTGTTGGTGAGTTCGCCATGTGCCACCGCATCCCGCTCAGTCTCAATGCACACCCATATACGGTCACCGTGGCCGAGCTCCTCCTCACCAAGTTACAAATCATCAAGCTCAACCCCAAAGATGCACACGATGGTTGTGCGCTCCTCCACTATCTGCACATTGGCACGAGTGCGGCCCATGCGCAGACCCGCCAGCAACTGGCCACGTTGTGTGGCAATGACTGGGGATTATGGCGTACCTTTACGCTCAATCTTGAGCGATGTGTCACCTATTGTCACACGCATGCCCCTGCGATTGCGGCCGACGTCGCCAGTGAGGTTGGCGCCATCCGACAATTCATTGATGCCACCCCCAAGAGTCTAGCATTCAAAATGCGCGCCACCATCGGCGACAAAGTCAAGTGGTACGAAGAGCCAGAAGAAGTCGAACGCTAACACACGGTGTGCATTGTGGTATACTTTCCCGCAGTAGGGCAGTGGTGTACAAAGACAGAGGGCTATGTTCAACAAAGTATTGATTGCCAATCGTGGAGAGATTGCAGTACGCATTGTGCGAGCCTGCCACGAGCTCGGCATCCGCGCTGTGGTGGCGTATAGTGAAGCTGACCGTTATTCGTTGGCGGTGCGCACCGCCGATGAAGCAGTCTGTATCGGACCAGCACCATCGCCACGCTCATACCTCAATCAGTCCGCCTTAATCAGTGCGGCGCGTATCACTGGATGTGATGCTATTCATCCGGGGTACGGCTTTTTGTCTGAAAATGCCTACTTTGCCGAAATTTGTGCCCAGTACGGCATCACCTTTATCGGACCTAGTCCTGACGCTATCCGCCTGATGGGCGACAAAGTCGAAGGGCGCAACACCATGCGTGCAGCCGGTGTGCCGATTGTGCCTGGCTCAGATGGTGAGCTCAAATCCCTCGAAGAAGCCATCGAGCTGGCAGGAACAATTGGTTATCCTGTGCTTCTCAAGCCTGCGGGAGGTGGTGGTGGGCGTGGTATGCGTGTTGCCAACGATGAAGCCGAATTAGCACGTTACTTTACCACCGCCAAAAGTGAAGCAGAGTCTGCATTCGGGAATGGTGCGCTGTTACTCGAAAAATATCTCCCCAAAGTACGCCATGTGGAGATTCAAGTCCTCGCAGACCAGTACGGCAACGCAATCCATCTCGGGGAACGCGACTGCTCATCACAGCGGCGCCATCAAAAAATCATCGAAGAAGCCCCTTCACCGGCAGTGACACCGGCTATCCGTGCCGCCATGGGTGAGGCAGCGCTTAAAGGGGTACGCGCTATTAATTATGTCAATGCGGGCACCATGGAGTTCTTGCTTGACCCCACAGGGAACTTTTATTTCATCGAGATGAATACGCGTATCCAGGTCGAGCACCCCGTAACCGAGCTGGTAACCGGGGTTGATTTGGTGCGCTGGCAGTTGTTGATTGCCAGTGGCGAGCACTTGACGATCACCCAAAACGATGTGCGATTCAACGGTCACGCCATCCAGTGTCGTGTCAATGCTGAAGACCCCGAGCGTGATTTCATGCCGTCCGTGGGCGACATTCAGTATTACCTGCCTCCTGGTGGTCCGGGGGTGCGCGTTGATTCACACCTCTACAACGGGTATAGCGTCCCCGGCAACTACGACTCACTGCTGGCCAAAATGCTGGTGTGGGCACCTGATCGTGAGCAAGCCATCATTCGCATGAAACGCGCCTTGGGTGAAACAGTAATTCACGGTATCAAGACCACAATTCCATTCCAGCTCGGATTATTGGATGATGATACGTTTCAGCATGGCTTCATGCATACCCGTTATGTGGGTGAGATGATGCCCAAATGGCTGGAATCGCGCAAGAAATAACTCGCATCACGTGGATCACGCTGGTGGATGATTCCACCAGCGTGATTTTTGTGCGCCAAAACACACATCATGCTCTTATGTTTCGCTACTAGTATAGATACAAATAGCATCGTAAGATGAAGGAGGAGCAGACAAATACAAGAAAGGATACAGCCATGAATGCGCAAGGCAAAGTAGTGGTCGTAACAGGTGCAGGCAACGGCATGGGGCGTGAGGTCACGTTGGAGCTCATCCGGCGTGGGGCACGAGTGGCCGCAGTCGATATCAACCACGATGCACTCAATCAGACGGCACAGCTCGTTGCAGCTGGGGCAATGCTCAGCACGCATGTTGTGAATGTCGCCGATTTACCGCAGGTTGCAGCGCTTCCGGCAGCAGTCATCGCCGCTCACGGACAAGTTGATGGGCTAATCAACGTTGCGGGCATCATCCACAAATTCAAAAAAGTACAGGATTTGTCATACGAGGAAATTCAGCGGGTATTTAATATCAACTTCTTTGGTGTGGTTTACATGGTCAAAGAATTTCTGCCACATCTCTTGCAACGACCAGCCGCACAAATCCTCAACGTATCGAGCATGGGTGGCTATGTGCCTGTGCCCGGACAGACCATGTACGGCGCCTCAAAAGCGGCACTCAAGCTGTTGACGGAGGGGTTGCGGTCGGAGTTGAAAGGGAGCAACGTGGGCGTGTCACTGCTCTTCCCTGGTGCAATTGCCACCAATATTGCGGTCAATTCAGGGATTATGACGGCAGCTGAATCTGAATCAATGGCCAAACAAGCCGGCAACAAATTCAAGTCCACACCGGCACCAGTTGCAGGCAAGCTCATTGTTGACGCATTTGAGCAAAATCCGTTCCACGCATTTGCGGGTTCAGATGCCAAGACAATGGATATCATGTCACGGATTGCCCCCGAATACGCAGCCAATCTGATTCAGTCGCAAATGGCCAGTTTGCTCAGCTAATTTGGGCACCACCAGCACCGCGGTATGCGGTGCTGGTGGCATTGTTTTGAACAGCTATCACCCGTTTTATACATCCAAAATCCATATTTGGTGCGTATTACTTGGCAAACCATGTGCAGAAAGGATGCAACGATGGCCAAGATGGTCAGCCCCAGTGTGGAGTGGAATCACGTCATTGCTCAAGCCAAAGCGCTTGTGCCAGAGGCATTTAGCAGTGATGGGCGTGTGCTCAATCTCATTGAAGGTCAATGGGGGCATCCTGGGCATGCCAAAACGTATATTTCGGCTGTCGATGGCACGGTGATGGGCGGATTGCCGATGATCGAGCTCGACGAAGCCAAGCGGGCAGTGCGCTATTGTGCCCAAGAATTCAAAACCTGGTCAAAAGTATCACTTGATCAGCGCAAACAACGTGTGGTGGACACGTTGGCACTCCTCAAACAACATCGTGAGCTGATTGGGCGCTTGCTCATCTGGGAAATCGGCAAACCATATGCCACGGCCATGACTGACGTCGACCGCTGTATCAGCGGGGTAGAGTGGTATATCGAGCAGATTGATAGCCAGATGAACAAACGCACACCACTCGGTGTGATTTCAAATATTGCGTCGTGGAATTACCCACTTTCAGTGCTCGTGCATGCCATGCTGGTACAGGTACTCGCAGGCAACTCGGTCATCGCCAAGACACCTACCGATGGCGGTTTATATGCACTGACAGTATCACTGGCACTCGCCCGTCGTTGCGGATTACCCGTGTCGTTGGTGAGTGGGTCTGGTGGGCAACTCAGCGAAGCGCTCGTCCGCAATGCCGATGTCGACTGTTTGGCGTTTGTTGGTGGCAAAAGCAACGGGCGCGATATAGCGGCCAGCCTCTACGACCGCGACAAACGCTACATGCTCGAAATGGAAGGCATTAACGTCTACGGCATCTGGGAATACTCAGACTGGGGCAATCTGGCCTCACAGCTCAAAAAAGGCTACGATTACGGCAAACAACGCTGTACGGCGTATGTCCGTTTTGCCGTACAACGCCAGCTCTTCCCCAAGTTTCTCGACATGTATATCCCTGTACTCAAATCGCTCAAATACGGCAATCCGACGCTAGTGGACAGTGCCGATGATCCACTACCCAGCCTCGATTTTGGGCCACTCATCAACGCCAAAAAAGTCGAAGAGCTACGTGTCATGAAGAGTGAAGCAGTTGCACTCGGCGCGCTGGGCATTTATGAGGGCGAGCTCGACGATTCCATGTTTTTGCCGGGGCAAGACACATCCGCCTACTATGGTCCCACGTCGGTGCTCAACGTTCCCCGCAATGCACGCTTGCACCACAACGAGCCATTTGGGCCACTCGACACCATTGTCATCGTCGATCGTGTCGAAGAGCTCATTGCTGAAATGAATATTTCCAATGGGTCACTGGTATCATCATTGGCCTGTGACGACGACCGCCTCGCCAAAGAAATCTCAGGCGACTTGCGTTCCTACAAAGTCGGCGTCAACAAAATTCGCTCACGTGGCGACCGTGACGAGACGTTTGGTGGCATCGGGCAGTCGTGGAAGGGCTGTTTTGTGGGTGGCAAATATCTCGTGCAGTCGATCACGGTTGGGCAACCAGGTGAGCGCTTGTACGGCAACTTCCCGGATTACACACTCTTGCCCGACGTACGCTAGTCGTCTGTTGCACCGTTGTATCATCCATCCCCGTGGTATCGCTACCACGGGGATGCCGTATACGAACACCATCTGTTGCCAATGAGAAACGAGGTTTGTATGCCAGCGCTCCTTGCAGTTCGCCCTGACCCCAATCTCCCACCACAGATCGAGTATGTGGACACAGCACCACTCGCCAGCGGCAACGTCACCATAACAGTGAGTCATTCTGCAATCAACTACCAAGATGCGCTAGCGGTGTGTAATCGTGCACCCATCCTACGCAGTTTCCCAATGGTACCGGGGATTGATTTAGCGGGGGTCGTGCATGCATCCGATGACCCACGCTGGTCGGTCGGTCAAGCAGTGGTCATTGCGGGCCGGGGCATCGGCGAGCGGCGCTCAGGTGGCTATAGTAGGATGTCATGCCAACCCGGAGATATTTTGACGGCACTCCCTGCGTCGTTGACCCCACACGATGCCATGGCCATCGGCACTGCGGGTATCACTGCAGCGATGTGTGTCGAAACCATCATCAGGCATGGTATCCGCCCGAGCGATCGCCCCGTGCTGGTCACCGGTGCAACTGGGGGCGTCGGTATGCATGCAATAGCCATGCTGAGCCAACGTGGCTACCCGGTAACTGCAGTGACAGGACGACCCGTCTATACTGACGATCTCTTGCGTTGCGGTGCAACCATGGTCATTGGTCGCGATGATATTGCCGGCGACAAACCACTCGAGCGAGAGCGTTGGGCGGCGGTAATCGACACCGTTGCAGGGAGTGTTGCCAATGCGGCTATCCGTAGTACAGCCTATGGCGGGGTGGTAGCGATGTGCGGGAATGCGAGTGGTGGCGACCTCAATATGACCGTCTATCCATTAATTCTGCGTGGCATCAGCATCATCGGTATCGATTCGGTCAACGGGCCACAATCGGCGGTCGATACGGCATGGCAACAGGCAGCTGCCAGCTGGAATAGTGCACGCATGGCACACATGGTGCGCAGTGTCGCCCTGGCCGACGTCCCACAGGCTTGCCGCGAGCTCTTAGACGGGCAACGCATCGGGCGCTGTGTGGTTACCCTCTCATAACACAATCCAGCCTCCGACCTGACGTGGTCGGAGGCTGGTGAGGAGACCGGGCTATTCGATGATGAGTTGACGCATGTGGATGTGCGTATCAACGTCCTCGGGGACTCCCTGCTCAGCAATCACCAGTTTCATCGCTGTGATTGACAGTGACGCAGGCAGGTCAAACGTCACCTCGGCATCTGCCCCCGTATCAGCGAATTCCTGAGTGAAGGACTGATCACCCTCCGCAGTGGTCACTGTTAAATCTGCAATAAAACTCCGCATCCCAGAGAGCTTGGTCGCAATAGTTTTAGCATCAACGGGTTGTGCAAACACAACATCCACTTGGAATGCGTTGCTTCCCGTACTGCGAATCAGTGAATCATAGCTTTCGTCAAACAAATCGGGGATAGAGCCCATATCAAACTCAGAAACAGTCACAGTAGCATCAACACCCCTGATTTGCACAGCAAGGGAAGTCTTTTGCCCTTCTGCAGTTTGGCCAGGTGCCTGCTCTTGCTGCAAATTGGGCAGATCGGGGAGTGACGGTAACCGGATGGCATTAGGATCAATGATTAACGAATTGGGAGGCAACGCAGGTACCGGCACCGCCATTGGCTTGGCAGTCCCTTTGAGTGCCGCCGAATAAAAGAGTGGCACACCATTGGGCATGGTGTGGAGGACTGGTAAGAATTGCTCTTTACACGACTCAACATTTGGTGAGGGAATCTCTGAATCAAAACCCCAGATTATCACCGCAGGTCGATCCGTTTGTGCCAGGGCATCACACGTCAGCGTATCTGCGGGGTCAAAGCGCTTGAGCATTGTGGGGTAATTCATCTGAATTTGTGAGAAAAACGGCTCTGGTGTGCCATCACGCCAACAACAGCCAACCACATAAATGGACGTATCTGGTGAAAGCGAATTCGCATATTTCACTATTTCACGCCCAATTGGCACATCGTTGTATGGCATACCCGCTACGTAACGCACAAAATAACGATCGATATTTTGCTGCAATGACAACACAAAAATCAACGTTGCTACAATCCCTGCAATACTCGCCCAACGGTGTTTTAAACGCGTGTAGATTTCGTAGAGTCCCATGGCCACAAAAATATAGGCGTATGGCGCAACCCCAATACTGCGTGACGCAGAAGGAACCTGCTCGGGATAGCGCAACACCAACATTGACGGCAAGTGCAACAGCGCAAACGGCACCAACAGCACGGGCGCCTTGCGCCGAAACTCAGGTTTGAAACAGGCAAGAATACCGACCACAAACAACACGCTACTCACGATATCGATGTGTGCGAGATTTTTGGGATTACTGCGAAAGACGGAGTCGCCAATGACAAAATAGGCAGCCGCTGCCCGGAGCAAAATTTCAATGAAACGCGACGGCGCCAAATCCGTGGTTTCGAATTTTTCACTGATATAGTTGCCCGTAATCGACGCCGGATCATTGATATACATCCAGATAAAGGGGAGTGAACCGATGAGTGTTGCCACGGTAAACACGATGACATCACGACGGGTGGGGATGACACCCGTACGCCACAATACGACGACCGTCAACCACATCACTGGTGGCACCACGAACGATTGCGGGTACGAATAGAGACCACAGGTGGCAATCAGCGCTGCTGCATACAACCACCCTTGCCGATTCCCATTGATGAAGCGCAATAGTGCATACAACGATGCGATGGTTACCAATGGCACAAAAATCTGTGAATTGCCGAGGCGGCTAAAGACCAACAACCACGACCCACTGCCAGCGACCGCGAGGGCAATGATGCCCATCTGGCGCCCAAAGAGCTGGCGCACACTCCCCGTCACAAAGGCCACAATTGCAAGACTCGTCAAAATCGAGGCAATTTTGATCTGGTCGTAGCCGGTGCCAATCGCATTAATCAGCGGCGCAATCATGTAGTGGTAGAGTGGCCCTGAGCTCAGTGAGAAGTACCATGGCCATTCGCCACGGAGGACACTTTTGGTGTAGGTCTGCACAATTTCAATGTCACCGTACATTTCACTCTGCAATGAGTCAAAGCGATAAAAGCGCAATACGAGCGTGAGCAGTGCTGCCAGCCAGAACAACCACGTCCAGATATCGAGTGTGACCGTATGACTCCACGACGACAACACGTCAGTGGGCAAGCGCAACGATGTCAGCTGCGGGGGCAGTTTGACCGTGGGGAATGTCGCTTTGCGGGTGGGGGATACCGGTGTGGGTGCAGGTTGAGCAGTTGGTGAGGTTGGTGGTGGTGCCACAGTGTTGCCTGCCAAATCAAACATCATTTGCGCATCATCTGCGGTAGACGATGGTGATACATTTTGGGGCGTAGATACATCACCGAAACGAGGACGCCGTCGTTGATGCAACCAAGCACGAACAGCATTCTGTAGCGATTGCACCATTATTTCGAGTAGTCCTTTTTCTGATGCGGGGGGAGTCCCAGCCATATCAACCTCCTGTTCAGTCATAGCACGCATCTCAACACGTACTAATTCTCCGTCAAGAACCACCGCACACCAACCCGTGTCACGGGAAAGGTGTTGTTATTGCCAATCAAGTAGCCGAGTGACTCATTTTGCGACCAAATCGTCACATTCCCTCGATTTGAGCTCCGGTTAATGACCATGTTAATCATGGCATTGGGGACCTCGACCATGACGATGTCGTTTTGTTCTTTGATGCGACGTGCCGGCTCAAACTGAACATCAAACGCGACACTTTCATCCGCATTAAGCTGCGCAATCCCACTCGCCAGATTATCGAGAGATGCACGAATCGCAATGCGCTGCGCACCACGTTCAACGGGCACGAAATAATTCGCCAGCGTATCGGCCCACTGATCGCGCACGTCGGTCCGATTAATCGTCGGGTCTTTGAGTGCCTTGTTGAGATCGCCCAAAAAATTCTCAACCGTGCTTTCCGGACTCACCCCACCACCACTCAGCGCTTCTTCGCTGATGATAGTTTGAGCGGTATCGTTTTCGGCACAGGCCACACACAGCCACATGCTCGCACACATGCACAACACAACAACGATTCGTTTCATGAGTGTTATCATACCATGGAAATATGGCAACATGGTATGATACTAGTAACAAATTCCGGTACGTTTGGTTGACGTTCAACGCATTCAGACGCCCGATAAGTCACCAAAGCTCGCTCGTACACACACATCAAGGAATCGGCATGCACGTACAACTCCACGATACCATTTATGACGTTGCGGTCATCGGGGCTGGACACGCCGGCTGTGAAGCAGCCGCAGCCGCAGCACGAATGGGGTGTCGTACCGTATTATTTACCATCGATCTCGACAAAGTCGGCCATTTGTCGTGCAATCCGTCAATTGGTGGACCAGCCAAAGGGCATCTCGTCCGCGAAATTGATGCCCTTGGTGGTGTGATAGGGCGCATTACCGACCGTACGTTCATCCAAATTCGTCTGCTCAATGAAAGCATGGGGCCGGCGGTACAGGCGCTCCGTGCCCAGTGTGATAAACGGCTCTATGCCCAGGCCATGAAAGAATACCTCGAGGCACAAGCCAATCTCGATTTACGACAAGCCATGATTGACCGCATCGTGCCACTTGCCCCCAGCCCCGATCCACAGGCGGCACGATTCCACATCTACACACACACGGGACGCATCGTCGCCGCACGTGCGGTGGTACTCACAAGCGGTACGTTTTTGCGCGGCCGTGCTATCACGGGTGAAGCCATCTGGCCTGCCGGACGGGCTGGCGAGGCTCCAGCAGTAGCACTCGCTGATGATCTCGCGAGTTTGGGATTCCCCACCGTACGCCTCAAAACAGGCACGCCACCACGCATCGATGCCCGCAGTGTTCATTTTGAGCTGAGTGAGCCACAACACGGCAGTCTGACGCCTGCCTATTTTGGGCACTACTATGCAGACGCAGACGGCTGGCTCACCGATGATGATGGTGCACTCCCGTCCATTGCGCCCGACGGTCAGCGCTGGATCCACGGTGCCGCAAATCCGCAATATCCTGCTCATACGCCCAGTACGTGGCGCGCACAACTGCCCTGTTATCAGATTCACACCACTGCAGAATTTCACGACATCATTCGTGCTAATCTTGATCGTGCGCCCATGTTTAGTGGGGTCATCGAAGGCGCTGGACCGCGCTACTGCCCGTCAATCGAAGACAAAATCGTGCGTTTTGCTGATAAAGAGCGACATCAACTCTACCTCGAGCCCGAAGGATGGCACAGCAATGAAATGTATCTACAGGGGTGCAATACGTCGTTGCCCGAAGACGTGCAATGGCAGATGATTCGTGCGATTCCTGCGCTGCGCCGCGCCGAACTGATGCGGGTAGGGTATGCCATTGAATACGATGCAGTGGCAAGTGGTGAAATTCGCGCCACACTGGAGAGTAAGCGCTTGCCATATCTCTTTCTGGCAGGGCAAATCAACGGTACAACCGGTTACGAAGAAGCCGCTGCACAAGGTATCATGGCGGGAATCAATGCCGGCAGAGCAGTGCGTGGTGAGCCACATGTCATCTTGCAGCGCGACGAAGCGTATATCGGGGTGCTTATCGATGACCTGGTCACACGTGACATTCGTGAACCGTATCGCATGTTTACGTCGCGGGCAGAACATCGCTTGTTGTTGCGCACCGACAACGCTGATTTACGCCTCACGCCACTCGCCGCAGACTTGGGGCTGGTGTCGTCACGCCGTGCCGCAGCAGTAGCGCAACGCCACACCAATATACAACACCTGTGTCACGTGTTGTATACACACCAGGTGGTACCGTCACAGCGCAACAACCGCGCACTAGAACAAGTCGGCATCGAGCCCATCTCCCACGAAGGCACAGCCGCTGATGTATTGGCACGCCCACACGTGACCTATCAGCAACTTCGTGACGCACTCGATTTACCACATCACACTGCAGATGTGGTAGAAACGGCCGAAATCGAAGTGAAATATGCTGGCTACTTGCGCAAACAACAACAACAAGTTGACCGCATTCAACGTATGGAGCGCATGCTGATTCCCAATGACATCGAGGTCACAAGCATTCGTGGCTTGCGCAACGAAGCCCAACAGGTATTGCAACGAGCCAAGCCTGCAACCATCGGTCAAGCGTCACGGCTAGCAGGTATCACCCCTGCAGATGTGTCACTGCTTATCCTCGCCATCAAGAAACGCGCCCAAATCGCATAATCACTGTTGCACAAGCACAATCAGTGGCGCCATACCACCCACATGCACTTGCATGCGTTCGCGCACTTGTAGACCCGGACACTGCGCTAGGCTTTGTTCAAGTAAGCGGATTTCGTGGCTAATCAGCACCATCCGGCCACGTGCCGACATGATGCGTTGCGCTTCGCGCATGAGCGCCGGATACAACACTTGATTGATGGTATGCGTACCCACCAACTGCCCAAACGGCAAATCAGCGAGGATGAGATCGATTGATGCATCTGCCACGGGCATATGTGTGGCATCCCAATCATAGAGTTGTACCGCATTCGACAGTCGAGCAGCAGCCACATTCTGGTGGGCGCATGCCAATGCGGGCGCATGATTATCGCATCCAAACACGGTTGCGGCCTGGCCATCCAAGAGACGTTCAATCAACAATGTGGCCGAGCCACACACCATGTTGCAAATACGATCGTCAGCATAGATGCCGGCCAAACGCACCATACTGGCAGCGACCACCGCATTCACCGCACCCGGGTAATTACAGACTCGCCATGCACGGGTGCCTAGTGGCCGTGGTGTCATCCTGAGCAACACGTCCCAGCCAGCAGCACCGGGGCGGATGCGCACTTGGAGCTCGCCTTCTTGGGGCACCACTTGCAACTGCAATGTGTCGGCCAAGCCGTGAATGATGCGTTGCATGACTGTCGAATCAGCTCCAGCAGCATCAAGCTCGATGGTGGTGAATGTGTCACGGCGCATGATGTCACGCGCCACACTGAGTATTTCGTCCCAGTACTGTTGTCCAAGCAATGCTTTGGGGCGAGGCACTGCAAACGACAGCAGCACGAATGCGGATTGGGCACAGCGCAGCCGTGTGACTAACTGCCACGGTTGCGCTACACGGAGACGAACCGCATGTTGATGCACCACAAACGGTACACCGATTTCTTCCATTTCATCACAAAGCGCAGGCACAAGTCCTGGCCACGTGGTACATTCGAGCGTGTATGGCGTGGTATTCATGCAGACAAGCATACCACATCATGTACTTGGCCCGTGCACACATTCCGTCGTTGTGCGTGCGCGTGCGCTATACACACGCCATCCATGCGCATGCTACAACGTCCATTTGTAGAAAATAGCCAAATTTTTCCGTGTTTTCTGGTAAAAGCACCTATTGCGTCGCATGGTATTCGGCTTTACAATACGCAGTATGAGTGACACAAATCTTTTCCAACATTACCAGCTTGATTCGGCATGGGACGAAATGTTGACTACTGCCAGGCACCCGCGGCCGCAGTATGCGGAACTCGTGCAACGCATCCAACAATCAACAGCCCAAGAGATCGCCCAACGGCAGCAAGCTGCCGATGACACCTTTCTCGCACAAGGTGTCACCTTTACGGTGTATGGTCACGAAGAGGGCACCGAAAAAATTTTCCCCTTTGACTTGTTGCCGCGCATCCTGACCGCCGCAGAATGGAGCGTCATCGAACAGGGGCTGACGCAACGCATCACTGCGTTGAACATGTTTCTGCATGACATTTATCACAATGAACACATCCTTAATGATGGCGTCGTCCCACGTGATCTCGTTTATAGCTGTCGCCATTATCGGCGTGAAATGCGCGGTGTGGATGTACCGCGCAACATTTACATCAATGTGACCGGGAGCGATCTCGTGCGCCTCCCCAGCGGTGAATTTGCGGTACTCGAAGATAATTTGCGCGTACCGAGTGGTGTATCGTACATGCTGGTCAACCGCCAGATGAGCAAACGCGTCTTTCCGCAGTTATTTAATCGCTACAACGTACAACCGATTGAGCAATATGGGCAACTCCTGCTCAACACGATGCGCTCGCTAGCGACTCACACCAATGACCCGATGGTAGTACTGTTGACTCCCGGGTCATATAATTCGGCATATTTCGAACACACCTATTTGGCGCGGCAGATGGGCATCCCACTGGTCGAGGGACGTGATTTGGTAGTCCACAACAACGTGGTATATATGCGTACCACCAATGGATTGCAACGCGTAGATGTGATTTATCGGCGCATCGACGATGATTTCGTTGACCCGCTGGTCTTCCGCCCTGATTCCATCCTCGGCGTGCCAGGGCTCTTGCACGCATACCGTGCCGGCAATGTGGCCATCGCCAATGCATTGGGCACTGGGGTGGCCGACGACAAAGCACTCTATGCGTATGTCCCTGCCATGATTCGTTATTACAGCGGGCAAGAGCCGATTATCAACAACGTGGAAACATACCTGCTGAGTGATGATGCGCAGCGCCGCTACGTGCTCAACAATCTGCACGAGCTGGTAGTCAAAGCAGTCGGTGAATCGGGTGGCTATGGCATGTTGATCGGCCCACACAGTACGGCGGCACAGCGTGCGGAATTTGCACAACGAATCGTGGCAGATCCCCGCGGATATATTGCACAACCCACCCTGCAACTGTCTCGGGCTCCATGCGTCATTGACAGTCACCTCGAAGCACGGCATGTCGATTTGCGGCCGTATATTCTGTATGGTGACGACGTAACCATTGTACCTGGCGGATTGACGCGGGTGGCACTCACACGTGGGTCGCTCGTGGTCAACTCGTCACAGGGTGGTGGCAGCAAAGATACGTGGGTACTATATGACACGTAACAAGGAGCGTGCAGATGGCAATGCTTAGTCGTGTTGCCGACTCACTCTACTGGATGAGTCGCTACCTGGAACGTGCCGAACATACGGCACGGCTACTCGATGTGACGTTGCATCAACTGATTGACGTCGACCCGTTGCTATCGCAACAGCGCTGGTTGAGGCTATGGGAAGCGTTGCAATACGACCACCCTATGGCAGGAAGTCACGACCCACATAGCGTGGTACGCCTGTTTACGGCGGATAATCAGTATAGCGATGCGATTGTGTCGACGTTGACTGCAGCCCGCGAAAACGCACGCCAAGTGCGCGAGCATATTTCGTCGGAAATGTGGGAACAGATTAACCGGCTCTACCTCGACGGCCGCCAACTCCTGCAGCATCAGCGCTGGGAGCAGGCACCAAACCAGTTTTATGCCATGATTAAATCGGGATCGCATCTCTTCCAAGGCATCACGGATGCCACCATGTCACATGGAGAAGGCTGGGACTTCATCCAGATTGGGCGAGCAGTTGAACGTGCCAATAACACCGCCAATCTGCTACTCAGCCATGCACATGCACTCCAAAATGCACAAGCTGATGGACGCACACACCATGCCGAATGGATTGGGTTACTCAAGATGTGTAGTGCGTTCGAGGCCTACTGCAAGGTGCATACCCCTGATGTAAATCCTCAGCGGCTCGTGTTATTTGTGCTGTATGACGCAGAATTTCCACGATCGGTACGCTTTGGAGCCGACACAGTACTTGATGCCGTGGCACGGATCGGCCAGCGCAATGGACAATTGCGTACCGGACGACCTCAACGAGCAGCAGGGCAGTTCCAAGCAATGCTCGAATATGCACACCATGATGAGAGTTTGTCATCTTTGTCTGATGACCTGCACCGTATCCGACATGGATGCATGCACATCGATGTGGCACTACGTGACAGCCATATTGCATATACGATCGATAGCGCCTTGCTGGCATAAAGGAAACGCATGCGACACCATATCGTGCATGACACCATCTTTGCGTATGACACTGCCGTCACCGAAAGCATCATGGAGGTGCGCCTGCGCCCGCGTGATGACGAACACCAACGCTGCCAGCAATTTACGTTGAGTATTACGCCCAAAACAGTGGTACATGAATACATCGATAGCTTTGGAAATCACATTCACCACTTCGATGTACCTGCACCGCATACATCGTTGGTCGTGCGTGCTGAAGCGATTGTAGAAGTATGGCAACCGGATGCACTTCCTGATGCGTTACCAGATACAACATGGACTGCACTCGACAACGTGCGCACCAGCGAATTACTTGATTTGCTGTTACCGAGCAAATACACCCAGGCTAGTGTCCATTTACCGGCATTTATGCACACGCACGGCTTTCGGCGCGAACATGACCCGCTCAGTGTGATGCGTAATGTCGCACGTACGCTGTACGAAACAATTACGTATGCGCCACAGAGTACGGCAGTCGATTCATCGATTGACGTGGTGCTGGAACAACAGCGTGGTGTCTGCCAAGACATCGCGCACCTGATGATTGCTATTAGCCGCAATCTCGGCATCCCGAGCCGCTATGTGAGTGGGTATTTGTACCATAGCCGCAGTGACAATGATCGTTCACAGGCGGATGCCACCCATGCCTGGCTAGAAATCTGGCTACCCACCCTCGGGTGGGTCGGTGTCGACCCAACCAACAATATCTGGGCAGGCGAGCGCCATATCCGCATGGCGATTGGGCGTGACTACGCCGATGTGCCACCGACGCGTGGCGTCTACCGTGGGCTCGCCAACGAACGCCTTGAAGTGGCTGTGGCTGTCAACGATGCGGATAACGTGATACGCACGCCTGCACCAGCCCGGCTAGCATGGCCGAGTAGTTCGGTGCAGCAACAGGCCCAGCAGATACAGCAACAGTAAAATCCACCTACACTGAATCGGTCATTACTACCTGCGTGACATGTTGCTCCTGCGCGATTTCGTAGGTACATGGTATACCTGCAATGATGACGATTACGGTGTCCCGATGCGATTTTAGTGACTCTTGCGTTATTCATGATCTGCACGTTGTCGGTGATAGCACGTTGCCATGTGGTACCATCGTGCTTGGTGACCGTGGGTATAGATGCAATTGTGTGGTGTATCAGTGCGATGCATGGTACCGTGCTACTATGATTGCCTTCCACTGGCCCATCTGCACCCGAATGCTGCTGTAGCACAACGACTGCCTGTTGTGCATCCTACACACATCGAAACCTGCAATAGTCAACATGAGAAGATGGATACCTGGCTCCACACCCGCAACAGTGTCGGGATCCACATCACGATTGCTGCGTCACTCTGTACACAGCGTATGTCACATCAAGCATAGACTAGCAATCAGGGTTTTCCACCATATGTGTACACAACAAAAACCCCACCCTGTTGCGAATACAACAGGGTGGGGTTAATAATGGATGGCGCACAGACCTAGTCTCCCACACGGCAACCGTGCAGTACCTTCAGCGCTGGAATGTTTCACGACCCGGTTCGGGATGGGACGGGGTGGGTCCACTCCGCTTCGTGCACGCCAATGGCTCAGGGTGGAATATCAA
>JBKCGB010000044.1:0-13454 GCA_046303375.1 Roseiflexaceae bacterium | reverse complement strand
GTTGTCTGGATCGCGCCCCCTCCCCGTTTTACTCGGCATCTTGGATGGTCTCGGTGTACGCTCCGACTTTGTGTGGAATGCTGTCAAACAAGCCCACACCCCCAATCTTGATCGGTGGCGCGCTACATGCCCGAGCACACTCATCTACGCAGCCGAAAAGCATGTCGGTCTGCCCACCGGACAAATGGGGAACTCCGAGGTCGGGCACCTCAACCTCGGTGCAGGCTTTGTGGTCATGCAAGATATCACGCGCATCGATACCAGTGTCGAAGATGGCAGTTTTTATCACAACGATGCCTTCTTGAATGCGATTGCACATACCCGGACTCACCGCAGCAATCTCCACATCATTGGTCTCCTCGGCGATGGTGGGGTACACAGCCATATTAATCATCAGATTGCCCTGCTTGAATTCGCCAAACGAGCCGGTATCACACACGTCTACCTCCATCTATTTACCGATGGTCGTGATACATTACCCCGGAGTGGAGCAGGATTTTTGGCCACCCTTGAAGCGGCCATTGCACGCATTGGAGTCGGTGAAATCGCCAGTGTGACTGGGCGTTACTACGCCATGGATCGCGACAAACGTTGGGAACGCACACGGATGGCCTACGAAGCTATGGTGCTCGGCATCGGTGAGCATGTGGCCACTGCTGCGGATGCCATCCAACGCGCATATGCTACTGATGTGACCGACGAATTCATCAAACCAGCAGTGGTGGTGAATGCAACTGGCGCCCCTGTTGCCACTATCCAACCCAATGATGCGATTGTGGCCTTCAACTTTCGTGCAGATCGCATGCGCCAAATCACACGAGCATTCGTGTTACCCGATTTCGACGGATTCAGTCGCCCTACCCTGCACAATTTGTACTATGTGGGCATGACCGAATACGAAAAAGACTTGCCTGTGACCACCGCCTTTAGTAATGATGATGTCGAATCGCCACTCGCCAAAGTAATTTCTGATGCCGGATTACACCAGTTGCACGCCGCCGAAACCGAAAAATACCCACATGTGACGTTCTATTTCAATGGCGGCCGCGAAATCCCCTTCCCCGGTGAAGAACGCTTGCTCGTCGCATCACCCAAAGTGGCCACCTACGACTTGCAACCACAGATGAGTGCTGCAGACATCCGTGATGGCTTGCTGCAGGCAATTGCAGCAGAAACCTATGACGTCATCATCGTCAATTTTGCCAACCCGGACATGGTCGGGCACACCGGCGTCTTGCCTGCAGTTATCACGGCCGTTGAAACCGTTGACCAGTGTGTGGGAGCAGTCGTTGACGCGGTGATCGCCAAAGGTGGGGTCGCCCTGGTTACCGCTGACCACGGCAATGCTGAATATATGATTGACCTCGAAACAGGTGGTCCGTTCACCGCACACACCACCAACCAAGTCCCTGTGATGCTCGTATCACCACATGCATCGCCCTACCAACAGGTCACACTGCGTGACAGTGGTCGCCTCAGCGATATCGCCCCCACTGTGCTCGATTTGCTTGGGTTGCAACCAGCCACACAGATGACCGGTCAGAGCCTGATTGTACGCCCTTGACACACTGATAGGTTATGCTGGAGTGCGCCCAACGCACCCATCAATCCGAGTCAATCGCAACACATACCATACTGTCATCATGACCAACAAGGAGTTCAACGATGAACACGCACCGCTTGTGGTACCGTCAGCCAGCCCGCACATGGGTCGAAGCCATGCCCGTGGGCAATGGGCGCTTCGGTGGGATGGTGTTTGGTGACATTACACACGAGAAGATCTCTCTCAATGACGACACGTTTTGGTCGGGGCAACCGCGTGATGGCATACACCCCGACCACCGCGATGATTTGGTGACAGTACGCACAATGCTTGCCGCGCACGATTTCCGCCGAGCTGAGCAATACATCGAACAGCACTTCATTGAAACATGGACACAATCATATCTGCCACTGGGTGACCTGCTCATCTCCCATTTGCATGGCGCAGATGCCATCAACTACGAACGTGCACTCGACTTGCACACTGCGACCGCTACCACACAGTATCAAGTGGCGGGTGTGACCTACCAGCGGCGCGTCTATGTCTCACATCCCGATGATGTGATGATAGTCGAGCTGCATGCCGACCAGCCCCAAGCACTAACAGTCACACTCTCCCTCCAGAGTCTCTTTGCAACACAGCATGCACAGAGCACCAACCAGCTCTGGCTACACGTTGCAGCACCGTTGCACGTTGAGCCAAACTACGTCAAAGATCCAGAACCGATCCGCGGTCAAGGAGCAGGAATGCGTGCTGTTATCGTGGCAGAGGTGATAGCCCACAACGGTGAAATCAGCTACGAACATCACGCGCTCACCATCCGCAATGCGAGTACGGTCACCATTATGGTGGCTGGAGCCACCAGTTTTGTCCGCTTTGACCAACCAGCAACTGCTGATGCGGTGCAACGCGCCCAGCACACGCTCAGTAGCGCTGCAGCACAGAATCGTCACTGGGAACGGCATGTGGCCGATCATCAGGCTCTGTATGGGCGCATGGCACTGACCCTCGGGGCGAGTCGTGCCGACTTACCCACCGACGAACGCCTGCGCAGACTACACACATCGCCACCACCCCAACACGATGACGCCATTCGCTACCATGCGCATGCCACACAGATGCATCCTGTGGTTGCACCACCCGACGACCACGATTTGCTTGCGCTCTTGCTCCACTTTGGGCGCTACTTGATGATTGCATCGTCGCGCCCGGGGAGCCAAGCTACCAATTTACAGGGCATCTGGAACGATAATCCGGTACCACCCTGGAGTAGCAACTACACCATCAACATCAACACACAGATGAATTATTGGGCCGCACATACCACCAATCTGAGCGAATGCCAAGCACCACTCCACCAGCTTGTTGCAAATCTGATGCAGGATGGGGCACGCATGGCTGCCAGTTACGGCTGCCGAGGCTGGACGGCGCATCACAACACGGATATCTGGGCTCCCGCCAACCCCGTCAAAGGCAAAGCCGTATGGTTTATGTGGCCCTATTCGGCGGCATGGCTCGCCACACATCTATGGGAACACGTGCAGTTCACCGGTGACCATCAATTTGCACGTGACCACGCACTCCCCGCATTACGTGGTGCAGCGCAGTTTTGTATTGACTGGCTTCAACCGCAACCCGATGGCACAATGGGAACGAGTCCATCTACATCACCCGAAAATGTCTTTGTGGCACCCGATGGTCAGCCGTGCGGCGTATCCGTATCAAGTGAGTCCGATATCGCCATGACACGCCACCTATTTACAGCGTGTCTCCAGCTTGCCCACATGCTCGGCGAGGATGATGCTGCGTGGGTCACAGAAATCAGGCAGACCCAAGCCTTGTTGCCTGCACCACTCATCGATACTCAAGGGCGTATCAAAGAGTGGCGCCATGATCTACCCGAATTCGAGCTCGGTCACCGCCACATTTCGCACTTGTACGGGGTTTATCCCGGTGATGAGATTACTCCTCTTGCGACACCGGCCTTGGCACAGGCAGTCCGTGCCAGTCTCGATGTGCGGCTCGCCCATGGTGGTGGGCATACCGGCTGGAGTGCAGCCTGGGTGGCGGCCTGCTTTGCACGACTCCACGATGGTGATATGGCACTCGCGATTTTGCATCGCCTGTTGCGTGATTCCACCTACCCGAGTATGCTTGGTGCGCACCCACCATTTCAAATTGATGGCAGTTTTGGTGCACCTGCTGCTATTGCAGAGATGCTCGTACAGAGCCATGATGGCACACTCCATCTGCTCCCTGCACTCCCATCAGCTTGGGCAAATGGGTCAGTCCAAGGGCTGTGCGCACGTGGTGGTATATGCGTTGATTTAGAGTGGCATGCCGGACGCATCGTCTCCTGCACGATCAACGCACGCAATGATTGTGTGGTCACCATTCGGACTGCAACTCCGCTCAAATCCGCCAACGAACAGCGAGTCGATAGGGTACAATTAACAGCTGGGAACGCAATTCGGCTTCATGCCTAAATATATATATAGGTCCAGGCATGCATATCATTATTAGTGGGGCAGGAATCGGCGGGTTGACAACAGCCCTCGCACTACAGCTCCGTGGACATCACGTCACCGTCTACGAGCGACTCGCCACATACCCAAGTGTTGGTGCAGGGATTGTGCTTTGGCCCAATGCGGTAAAAGTATACAACCAAATTGGTGTGGGAGGAGCAATCCGTGCTCGTGGCACGCCGCATCGGGCAGGTGGAATTCACAACAAACATGGTACAACGCTGGTAGCTACGCACACCGAGGATATCGAAGCCACCTACGGTGCCCCGACTATCGTCATGCATCGTGCCATACTGATGGATATCCTGCGTAACGCATTGTTTGTGAGACCACAGTACGGCATCGCAGCAACCCACTACACCCAAGACGATACCGGCGTCACGGTACATTTGAGCAATGGCACTCATACCCACGGTGCTGCACTCATTATCGCAGATGGCATCCATTCCACCATTCGGCAACAGTGGTTTCCCCATATTAGACCACGTTATGCTGGATATACTGCTTGGCGTGGTGTCTGCCATTTTGATCATGACCGCATCGGTAAACGCTGGGGTGAATGGCTCGGCAGTGCAGGGGTGCGGTTTGGGATTACCCCTCTCGCCGAAAATCAAATTTATTGGTACGCCACACGCAACCAACCACAAGCACAGATGATTCCAGGTAGTGACCGACAATCGTATCTCAATGCGCTGTTTGCCACGTGGGGAATCCCGATTTCTGCAATAATTGCGGCCACACCGAGTACAGCCATCCTGCAACACGATATTTGCGACCTCCCCGTCTTGCCGACCTGGGTTGACAGACGCGTAGCACTGCTCGGTGATGCAGCCCACGCCATGACCCCCAACCTTGGCCAGGGGGGATGCCAAGCCATCGAAGATGCCCTCGTGCTTGCCAAGTCATTCCAACACTACGATGATGTACCCGATGCACTTCTGGCCTATCAACAGGCACGAAAACAGTACGTCGAAGCAATAGTCACACAATCTCGCACCGCAGGCATGGTGTTGGGGCCAGAGAGTCGGCTACTCAGTACGCTCCGCGATCTGCTCATCGCACGACTCCCCGCCTCATTGAGCACACAACGACTCGCGCCAATTCTCGCACACGACGTCTAATATCCGAGCTGACGTGTGAGAGCAACCCACTCCGCAATCGTGAGCGTTTCAGCACGGCGCACCGGGTCAATGCCCGCAGCTACCAGTTGGGTCTGCGCATGCTCGCGCGTGATGTGAATTTGGTGTGATGCCAGACCACTGGCAAGGCTGTTGCCCAGCTGCTTGCGCGCATGCAAAAATCCCGCTTTGAGCACGCGCATCACGGCTGCTTCTTCGTCCGGCGCAACCAGTGGTGTAGGGCGGCGGCGCAACCGGAGCACAGCCGAATGCACGGCTGGCACTGGCATAAACGACTCGGGCGGCACAATGGTCACAATATCAGGTATGGCCCGAATCTGCATGGCATGTGCCAACACGGACATGTCACCTGGCTCAGCACAAATCCGCTGTGCGACTTCACGTTGGACCAGCACCACCATAACCTCTGGTGGGTGCGTAGCTTCGAGGAAATGACGGAGCACGGGCGACGTGATTGCATACGGCAGATTGGCCACCACATGATAAGAGCGACGACCCGTCAAGGCCGCCATATCCGTGCGCAAAATATCCTGATTGACCAGGGTCAAATTGGTTGCATCCCGAAACTCATCGTGCAAGCGGGCAATGAGTCGCTTGTCGAGTTCGACTGCGACCACGTGCGCTGCCCGCTGTACGAGCTCCCATGTCAGCACACCCAGCCCAGGCCCAACTTCGACAACACACGTCGTGGTATCGACTTCACCAGCAGCGACAATATGTGCCAGCGCCTGACCGTCGACGAGAAAGTTCTGCCCCATGGCACGTGTTGGGCGCACTTCGAGTGCACGGAGCGCCGAACGCACGCGTCCGATATCTAACATTGGATTGATCATTGCTCACGATTTCTTGCCATGCAAATTACCATGTACGTGTATCAAAAAGAAACTGCTGCACGCCAGTGATAGCAGTGCGTATACCAGCAATAATCGCTTGCTCAGTAGTGGTGACGCCCTGGTCAAAGAGGGCGAGCAACTGTCCTGGCCACGTTGTACGGTCACGCTGTACCAACGCCTGCGCCCATGCAGGTGCAGGGATGACTCCATACCATATAGTCAACGGCACACATGCCCGCGCCACAAATAACGGTTCTCCACCAACCACACCGACCAAGGGCTGAATCTCGCCCATTGTACGGGCTGCAATACCCACACGTGCAGGGGCTGGTGGGCATTCAGGTATCACTACTAACGCCACCGGGGAACCAATTCGCAACGCTATCCAGACCACATACACTGCAAGCACACGCTGCAGAATCCACGCTATCTGTGGCCACACGCGACGCACCCATGTGATACGTGGACGCACTGCACTACCACACACACTACAGAATCGTGCCTGTGGCGCAATCATCATGCGACATTGTCCGCAG
This sequence comes from Roseiflexaceae bacterium, assembly GCA_046303375.1. GTDB lineage: Bacteria > Chloroflexota > Chloroflexia > Chloroflexales > Roseiflexaceae > UBA965. Next base: position 6,878 of record JBKCGB010000044.1, on the reverse strand, counting down.
TAGTAGACTTCCATACCCCGCCCCACTCCCCATGCATCACAATATCATCACTCCCATTGTACATGTACTCACCAAGACTGCATAGCATGCATACATCACGCACACGTTCTATGTCCATCTACGCAACCGTGTACAATATGCCACCATACTACAACTTCCATAAACATTTGGGAAACATGTACCACGATAGTACAACTATCTCCTTCATCGGATACTGACACACATGAATTGCACGGTTATCACGCCGTACATATGGCATATCAACGACCGTATTTACAAAAGGCATACAATAATCAGCTTGGCATTCATTCAAACTATTATACGCGCCAACTTTTTTTGTAATATTTTTTCCACTTTTTTGCAGGAATTACTCGTATTTAATGTAATTTTGTGTATCACTTTATACATGTTTGATGCAATATTGTATCTCTGTGCATTACATCAGATTCTTTCTCTATTTGCGTTAATAGTCACCTTTCATGTAAGATGGGTAAAATACGGTCAACAAAGAATGTGACACACAATGCGATTGGTGATTTTTGGTGCAGGTGGGCGTACCGGTAATCATCTGGTGCGGCAAGCAGTTGGCATGGGGCATGATGTCACAGCATTTGTACGTCGCCCCAACAAATTACCGTTGTCACATGAACGGCTACGGGTCATTATCGGTGATGCACGCGATCAGTTCGGTGTTGAACGTGGACTGCAACATGCTGATGCCGTGATTAATACGATTGCGCTTGGCGCAACCGAACCAGAACACACGCTACTCGAAATAACGCACAACATCATCAACGGTATGAAAAAGCACGGAGTCACCCGATTTGTGGGTATGTGTGACACACACGTACAGCTGCCCAACAGTCGACACGGTGTCCTTACTGGGCGATTGCAGACTCTTTTGCTGTCGCCGAGTGCGAGTCGGTTTGCTCGTATATCGCAGGCACTTGTGCATGAAATCGCCCATAGCAACCTCGCATGGAGCATTGTACGGACGCATCAGCTGGGCGACGAGGCGTTTACGGGACAATATGTGGTTGACAGCAACAACCGCACCTTTAATGCCCGTGTATCACGTGCGAACGCTGCTGACTTTATGCTGCGTATCGCCGTCAATGGCAGTCATATCAACGATTTACCAATTATTTGCAACTCTTAGTCATCACGACATATACGATGCGGCTACCACGAATTTCGCCCGTAACTGGGCGATTTCTTTGTCAGTAATCCCGATATGCCGCAAATATCCCTCGCTATTGCCGTATTTCTGCTGCAACAAAAAGAGAAAGTACTGCATAGTTTCAGGGCGTGGCCATATGATGTCATACACTTTGTCACTGTAGTCCGGAAAGTGCGTAGCGATTTCTCGTCGTAACTGCTCGATGATTGGTGCCGCATAAATGGTCGTACGCGTATAATCGGCAATAATCACGTCATGTGTGACGCCAACGACATCCAAGAGCAGTGCCGAGATCAACCCAGAACGCTCGCTCCCAATACGACAGTAGTACCACGCTGCATGGGGAGTGTGAATCAACGTGCGAAGCACTTGACAAATGATGGGTTGCTTGGTCTGTATGGAATCAAACAACAGCTTGTATGTGCCTAATTGCACATTGACTGCGTATTCGTGAAAATCGGCAAAAACAGGATAATTACTGCAATTGAATCGGGCATCGGCCAGAAACGGATTAGGGTGCAGGCCTAGCTCATATTCAAATTGCAAACTGACCACTGACCGCACACCAAAACCATAGACAGTGTCACGGTCAGCTTCTGTCATCAAGTGCGGCGAATCCGAGCGAAAAAAGACACCATAGGCGGTTTCAAGACCATCATAGGTACGATAACCACCTAGGTCACGAAAATTATAAACATGTGCAAACGGGTAGTGACGAAAGCGCATGATGTCCTAAGTGAAACGTGTAATCACCGTAATCATACATCAGTTTCATAAGCCATACATGAGACATTTATGAAACAACGTACCCAGACATGGCCTCACGTGCAGCCCCTGGGGCCAGCACAAACACGCCGTGCGTCTGCGCCCCCTGCGCCAGTAGATTAAAGCCATCATTGCCGTTGGTCACCGGCTCAAGCGCAATCAACGGTTGACCGGGCGGCATGTAGACAACTGCATGCGAATAGGCGTGATCCATCCAATGGAGCACAGACGTGCTCGATTTCGCATAATAGAGCTGGATATGTGCGCCAGGATCACGTGCGAAATAGCAATCATCCACAAACACCTGCCCAGCCACACGCCTGGTACGGTAGTCAAGGCGTTCGTCCACCGGCTCGGGCGCTCCTGTCGGCAAACAATCAACCAGTGGGTAGGCCTTGGCAAAGGGCAACTGTAGTTCGAGCAAATCATCTGGCGTAGTCAAGGCACGCAACAGCATCGGGTGCGTACCAAAACCAGCTGGCATGGGGCGCTCATCGACATTTTGTACGCCGAGCCGCGTGCTAAAGTCGGCACCATCGAGTACATACTCTACCCATGCCACAAAGGCAAACGGAAAGTTGACGTCGCGGTGTTGACGTGAATCAAAACGCAACTCGATGCGTGTGGCATCGGCATGCACAACCTGCCACGGGTAGTGACGGGCAGCACCGTGGATAGCAGTCCCGTCGGGATAGCTTGGGCGCAGCTGATACGATTGCCCAGCAAAGGTAAAACGCGCATCACGAATACGGTTGGACCACGGCACCAGCAAATAGCTGGCACATGCCAAGGCATCGTCCATTTTGTCAGACGCTACAGGCCGCATAAAATCATGCCACACCCCGTTGCGCTTGATTTGCGCAAAAGCCAATGATGCCGCAGTCTGCGGCAATACACCAACACGCCACGTATCGTTTTGCAGTACATGAATCATCGCAATGCTCCTCGTTATGGGGTCTGTTGTGTATTATAAAACGAATCATAGCATGGCTCTGCGGTTTGGGACACAACAATGCCACGGCGCAACATGCGCCGTGGCATGATAGAACGTGAGCTGGATTTAGGCGTCGAGATCCATGCCTTTGAGGGCGGCGATGGAGCCTGCCACGGCATCGGCACTGGCCTTGACCAAGGCTTTTTCATCTGCGTTGAGCGGCAATTCGATGACCTTTTTGACGCCACCGGCACCGAGCACACACGGCACACCGAAATAAATATCGTTGAGGCCGTATTCGCCTTCGAGGTAGCAGGCAGCCGGCAAGACGCGGTTTTTGTCGCGCACAATTGACTCAACCATCATCACCGTCGCCGCAGATGGAGCGTAGTAGGCGCTACCAGTCTTGAGCAGGTTGACGATTTCGCCGCCGCCCTTGCGGGCACGATCCACAATCGCCTCGAGGCGCTCAGCCTTGATGAATTCGGTGACAGGAATACCTGCGATGGTGGTAAATCGTGGCAACGGCACCATTTCATCGCCGTGACCGCCCATCAACATCGCCTGAATATCTTCGACAGAAACGCCCGTCTCCATGGCGATAAAGGTACGATAGCGGGCGGCATCGAGCACACCAGCTTGACCGATGACACGCTCTTTGGGGAAACCGCTCACCTGCTTGGCCAAATACACCATAGTATCAAGGGGATTATTGACCATCACGATGACCGCATTGGGTGACAACGGTGCCGCCTTGCTAATACAGTCGCGCGTGATCTTAGCGTTGATTTTAATCAAGTCTTCACGCGTCATACCTGGTTTACGTGGCGCACCCGACGTCACCACAATCACATCTGAATTCGCAGTATCTGCATAGTCGTTTGAGCCGATAATTTTGAGGTCGTAGCCTTCGATGGGGGCTGCTTCGGCTAGGTCGAGGCCTTTGCCCTGCGGTACACCCTCGACGATGTCAAGCAACACGACGTCACCCAGCTCTTTGGCGGCAATCCAGTGTGCCGACGTAGAGCCGACGAAACCAGCCCCGATAATCGTAATTTTGGGTCGCATCACAATTTCTCCTGTAACACGCATTCTACACCGCCCGATTGTAACATAGGAATTGAGAATGGAGAATGGAGAATGGAGAATGGAGAATGGAGAATGCACAATGCACAATGGAGAATGCACAATGCACAATGGAGAATGCACAATGCACAATGCAGAATGGAGAATGGAGAATGCACAATGCACAATTGCTGGTGTGCCTACGTTAAATACACCATTTCGTTGTATAATCACTTGTATGTATTGAAGTTTGCACATCTTCATGGAGGCGTATCATGAGTAATTTTCATTCTCCTAACCCCGAGGAAATGCCGTACCGCGACCAAATCCGCAAGCGCCTCAAAGACCAACAAGACTTCCAAAAGTATCTAACCGTCTGGGGTGGTGTTTCGCTCCTCGTCATCATTATTTGGGCGCTGACCGGTATGGGGTACTTTTGGCCGATGTGGCCTATCTTGGGCATGGGGATTGCTGCGTTCTTCCAATGGCGCGTGGCATATGGTACACCCCCCAAAGAAATCACCGAACAAGATATTGACGCTGAGATTGCCCGCCTCAAAGAATGAAGAGTGGACATCCATCGGTGTCCGGGCGCATAATATTCGCCCCTTCATTCGCTTGACATCTCACGCAAAACTCGGTAGCATACACGCAGACCTTTAATGCAATCCCGTGAGGTTGCAAAGGACACATCCATGTACTCTACACAATCAATCTGTCACGGCAGACTCGCCGCACAATGCGCACACCCAATGGGTGGTGGCGCTTTTTTTATGCACGGAGCACGCCATGAACGAACGCCAAATCATGACCGCTGACGAGGTGCGGCGCGCCATTGCGCGTATTGCCCACGAAATCGGCGAACGCAACGGCGGGGTCGGCAACGTGGTACTCGTCGGCATTTATCGCCGTGGTATCCCGCTGGCCAAACGTATCGCCGCCGCCATCAACCACATCGAGGGCCGCACCGTAGCCATCGGTGCGCTTGACATCACGCTCTACCGCGATGACCTCGAATTGCGCGGCCCATCAACACAGATTCAACACACCAACATCCCTGTCGACATCACAGGCAAAATCGTGGTACTGGTCGATGACGTGCTCTTTACGGGGCGCACCATTCGTGCCGCACTCGACGCGCTCACCGACCTCGGCCGCCCTGAGCGCATCCAGCTGGCAGTGCTGGTCGATCGCGGTCATCGCGAGCTACCGATTCGGGCTGACTTTGTCGGCAAAAGTTTACCTACCGCTACCAGCGAAGACGTGGCCGTACGCCTCAACGAGGTCGACGGTGGCGATGACGCCGTGATGATCTTGCGAGGTGACGCATGAGTATTCCAGCTGTTTCACCCTTTGTGCCATGGACGCCGAGCGACACGCGCAAGCGCCGACATGTGCTCGACCTCGATGATTTTTCGACCCAAGAAATCACCGACATCCTCGATTCAGCCACCAGCATGAAAGAAATCCTCGGCCGTAGCGTCCCCCAAGTCCCCATTCTGCGCGGGCGCACTGTGGTAAACGTCTTTTATGAAGAAAGCACGCGCACGCGCATGTCGTTTGAACTCGCCGCCCGCACCCTTTCGGCACAAGTCATGAGCATGACAGCCAAAGGCTCGAGCGTCGAAAAGGGCGAATCACTCATCGACACCATCCGCACCATCCAGGCTCTCGGTGCCGACATCATCGTGATGCGTCACGGCGAATCAGGGGCGCCATACCTAGCCGCCCAACACTTCAAGGGCTCAATTATCAATGCCGGCGACGGGCGCCATGCGCACCCCTCACAAGCCCTGCTCGACCTCTTTACTATCCGTGAGCAGCTAGGCACGCTCGCCGGGCTACGCGTCACCATCGTGGGCGACATCGTGCATAGCCGCGTGGCACGCTCCAACATCTGGGGCATGTTGCGCTGTGGCATGCATGTCACACTGTGTGGGCCGAGTACATTGATTGGCGATGTACGCACCTGGCAAGCCACCTTCCCCACACTCAAGGTCCACTACAATCTCGACGACCTGCTGCCCGATACCGACGTGGTGATGGCACTGCGCATCCAAAAGGAGCGCATGCAGGCTGGATTGCTCCCCGCACTGCGCGAATATAGCACCTACTTCGGGCTCGACGAGGCACGTCTGACCCGCCTGCCCGAGCATGCGATTGTGATGCACCCGGGACCAATGAACGAGGGCGTAGAGATTATGCCCGAGGCTGCCACATCCCCCCGCTCAGTGATTGAGACGCAGGTCACCAACGGTGTGGCCGTGCGGATGGCCTTGTTGTATCGGCTTTCTGGCGAAGCTCCCACTGTATAAAAGGAACCAATCACATGCCTATTTTGCTTGTCAATGGCACCATCATCGACCCCGATACGCGTCACATGGGGCTGGGCAGTCTACTCATCGACAACGGCGTCGTCAGCGCCCGCTTCGACGGGCAGCTCCCCAGCGACGCCGATGTACGCACCGCCCCAGGCACCACCGTCATCGATGCCAGCCACAAACTCATTACCCCGGGATTGATTGACCTGCACGTGCACCTACGCGAACCAGGCGAGGAGCACAAAGAAACCATCGCAACCGGCACCCGTGCCGCCGCCGCCGGTGGCTTTACCGTAGTGGCCTGTATGCCCAATACGCGCCCAGCCATCGATAGCGTGGCCGTGGTACAACACATCCTGGCGGCGGCGCACCGCGCCGGCCATGCCGAGGTCCTGCCCATCGCAGCGGCGACCATCGCCCGTGCCGGCAAAGAGCTCAGCCCGCTGCGCGAGTTGGTCGAGGCCGGTGCCATCGGCTTTAGCGACGATGGGGTGCCGGTCAGTGACCCTGCGGTGATGCGCAACGTCTTTGAATACATCAAAATGCTGAATGTACCCTACTTTGGCCATTGCGAAGACATGGTGCTCAGCAAGGGCTGGGGCATGCATGAGGG
>JBKCGB010000043.1:0-48413 GCA_046303375.1 Roseiflexaceae bacterium | reverse complement strand
CCGTTGCGATCGACTGCAAGCGTAAAGTCGGAACCTGTGTCGATTTCAGTAATTGGCGGTAAATTGCTTGGAATATCGAGTTGACCACTCAGGTTATCGCCCCACCCAATAACTGTGCCGTCATTAAGCAAGGCGAGTGCGTGGTTATTGGCGGCTGTAATCGCTACGACCGCACGTGCTGGCTGTTGTGTGGCAGGTGCCTGACCATATAGATTATTCCCCCAGCCGTAGATGAGTCCATTGTGTATCGCCAGGGAATGATTGGCACCTGCAGCCAAACGCACCGAGCGAATCGTAGGTGTCGGTGTGTGCGTCGCCGTTGCACTCGCCGTTGGCGTGGGTGTCGGTGTGTGCGTCGCCGTTGCACTCGCTGTCGGCGTGGGTGTTGGGGTGTGCGTCGCCGTTGCACTCGCTGTTGGCGTGGGTGTCGGGGTGTGCGTCGCCGTTGCACTATTGGTCAGTAGCGATGTGCGTGTGGCCGTGCCAGTTGCACTGCTGGTCATACTGCGTGTGTGCGTTGCTGAGCGGGTGACAGTGGCTGTCCGGGTCGCAGTGCGCGTCGCGGTTGCAGTCCGACTAGCGGTGGCTGAGCGAGTGCGTGTGGCGCTGCGAGTGGCAGTGGCAGTGTGCGTCGCAGTCCGCGTCGGTGTGGCAGTGCGCGTCCGTGTCACTGATCGCGTAGATGTGGCAGTGCGCGTCCGCGTCGCAGTCCGCGTCGGTGTGGCAGTGCGGGTGGCAGTGCGAGTCCTGGTGGTAGTGGCAGTGCGGGTGGCAGTCCGCGTCGGTGTGGCAGTGCGGGTCATGGTTGCAGGTGGGGTGAGTTGTGGGACTATATCTGGTTGAGCAATCACGGGGGAGAACAGCAGTGGGGATGCAGACCACTCAATCGTGCTCGCAAGAATCCAGACCAGCCATACAAAACGCATCATAGCCTCCTTGTGGTATGACAAAGTTGAGTAGTACCGGAGTGCCCATGGAGAAACGATAAAATTATACTTACGTAATATTTGTATTATGGAAGTTTTGCATCAAATGTCAATACGAGAATTTTTTTGTATGAAATAACACATGAACCATATGTATATGCGTATCATCCCCCTGACAGCACAAGTACGTAGTGTATGATAGGCATACAGTAATACACGTGGCAGAGTGGGTACATTTCATGGTGATTGTAATCGGTGACATCAACGTCGATGTAATGATGGCGGTCTCGCATATGCCCTGCGAAGGGGGTGATGCATTGGCACACACGGTGACGTGGAGCAACGGCGGCACGGGGCTGAATGCAGCAACCGCAGTGGCACGCATGGGTGGAGCTGTGCGGTTGTGGGGGCGTATTGGCACCGATGCTGCAGCCAACCAAATCACAGAATTTACCACGGGTGTGCGCATTCAGATGCACGATATCCAACACGACGCGCAAATCGCAACTGGGCTATGCGTCATCCCTGTGACCAGCAGTGGTGAACGCACCTTTCTCAGCTTTCGGGGTGCCAATCAGTACTGGCAACTACCCACACAATGGCCGACACCTGCGGGGTGGTTGATGGTCTGTGGGCATGCCTTGCTCAGCGATCCCCAGCGCCAGAGTAGCATAAGCGCCTTGCGGCATGCGCAACAGCAGGGGTGGCATACGGTGATTGATGTCTGTGAGCCACTCACCCCCCAATTCGATGGCATCATGGCGCAGCTTCCTCATGCATTAACGTTATTGTGTGGCAACGACGCAGAGATGCAAGCGCTCGCCAAATTCCCAGTGGCATCGTATGCACAGTATTGCATCACCAAACGAGGAGCAGCCGGGGCAACCGCCGTATCAGCGAGCCAGACGTGGCATGCGCCGGGCTTTGTGGTCGATGCCATTGACACCACTGCGTGTGGAGATACGTTTGTTGCGGTGTGCTGCTATGCACTTGCCCGTGGGGCCACACTCGCTGACGCGCTGACAGTAGCCAATGCGGCAGGAGCGTTGACTGCACGTCGGCGTGGTGCGGCCGACATTGTGCCCACCCGTGCCGAGGTCTGTGCCTTATTGCATCAGCATGCCATTGCGCTCCCCGACTGGCTCGATGACCACACTGTCACGCCACCCACACAATAATGGAGCGCCGGTTTCACGCAGCGAGATACACCTGAAGATGAGGCAGAGTGGTACAATAACGCCATACGAGTATGCGCGGCGCGCTAGTCCACACGAGGAATGTTGTATGCCACCAGCATGGAAACGTCGGCTCGACGCATTACAAATTGACTCACTTGCGGATATGTTTCGCACAGCCAAACCGATTATCGGCATGGTTCATTGCTGGCCCATGCCTGGGGCACCAGGGTACAACGGATATGGGATGCAGACGATTATTGAGCATGCGGTTGCAGATGCCAAGGCACTCATTGCCGGTGGATGTGACGGATTAATCGTCGAAAACATGTGGGATATCCCATTTCGGGCTGGTGCGCACATCCCACCCGAAAGTATCGCTGCACATGCGGTGGTTGCTGCCGCCATTCGCGCCGTATGCCCGTTACCAATGGGCATCAATCTCGTCCACAACGGTGGGGTTGCACTCCTCGGTATTGCGTTGGCTGCACAGGCTGACTTCATCCGAGTGTGCATGTTTACCGGTGCAGGCGTCTGGGATGCGGGGAGCATTGATGAGGGGTGTGCTGCTGATCTAATGCGCCGGCGGAGTGAATTACACGCCGAGCACATCAAAATCTTGGCAGACGTCGACAAAAAACATTCCGTACGCTTCCCCGGCATTGATTTGGCGACCCACATTGAATGGACGCGCTTTTTTGGCGCGGATGCGTTAATCATTTCCGGACGAATGACCGGTGATGCCCCTGATGTGGCCAAAGTGCGCGAGGCTAAACAACTTGCCGGTGACCGACCCATTATCATTGGCAGTGGTGCTGATGCACACAACATTGCCGCCTTTATGCAGGTTGCAGATGGCGTGATTGTGGGGTCGAGTATCAAATACGCGGGTGACATTGCTGAACCCGTGGATGAAGCACGTGTCCGACAATTTGTGGCCGCAGCACGAGGTGCCTCATGAGTCAGAGTCAACGTCGTATCATTATGCCGAGTGATGTCTTCCCACCCAAATGTGGAGGTGCAGGGTGGAGTGCGCATGCCCTCGCATTAGCACTTCAAGAGCGTGGTGAGCATGTGACTGCGGTGGTACCACGGGTCGGTCAATCGGCACTCTTTCATCGGTATGATGTGGACGACGTGCCCACGATTAATGTGGCACAGCCAAGCATGACGACCCCGTTGCTCCGCGATATCGTGCGCCAATACATGGTCATACCGCGCTTGCAACGCGCCATCAGACAAGCGATGGTCAATCCGCACCAGACGATTATCCATGCGCAACACATCCTCGCTGCGCAAGCGGCCATGCCATTTCGTCAGTTTGGCGCCAAAGTCATCATCACCGTGCGTGACCACTGGCCATGGGACTATCAGGCGACGGGGATGCAGATGATGGGTGATCAACGGCACTGGCGTGAAATGTGGCAAACGTTGGCAGCACGTCGTGCCACGCCACAACAGCGGTTGTTGTGTGGGGCCTATGTATGGCAGATGCGCCAACGTGCCGAATTGCTCCAACACGCAGATATGGTGATTGGTGTATCGAAATACATGCGCGACCGCCTGAGTAAATATCTGCCACGCAGTCGGGTGGTAGCGGTCCCCAATATGGTTGATTGTGCGGCTATTGCGCAGATTACTGCACAGGCACCAACGATTGCGCATCTCCCAGAGCGGTTTAGTTTGTTTGTGGGCAAACTCGAACGCAACAAGGGTGCCGAAATGCTCCCCGAGTTGATTCTGCGCATCCGACCGCCAGCAATCGTCGTGGCGGGCAAAGGGCCACTCGATGATGCCATCGCCGCGGCGGCCCAAGCAGCCAAAGTCCCGTATGTGCAACTCGATTGGGTCGAGCACGACGACGTATTGCGCCTGATGTCACGCTGTGAAAGTTTGTGGTTTCCCTCGTCGTGGGACGAACCACTGAGCCGGGTCTTGCTTGAGGGACTCGCATGTGGGGCGCCGATTGTGGCAATGCCAACCGGTGGTACGAGTGAAATATTTGTGCACGAGCGGTCAGGAGTTTTTGCCAACGATATTACTAGTTTTGTGGATGCCGTACAACGCCTCCACAATGAAAGTGGCTGGCGGCACCAGTTGCAAACGGGAGCCAAGCTCCGTGCCCAGCAACTCTTTGACAAACATGTGGTCATCAAACACATCCTCGACGTTTATCAGGCAGTACGAGGTCACGCATGAGTGCACCGTTGCGTGTAGCCATGCTTGCTCGTGTCATCTGGCCACTCCACGGATACGGTGGGATCGAACGTCATGTGTATCACCTGACCACGCATCTCGCCAAACTGGGCGTTGAGATTACACTGTATGTGCAGGATGCCCCAAACCCAGATCAGCTGGCGAGCTTGACGACACAGATGCGTGTACACACGGTGCGCTACGACTATACAACACCGCTCCTCCGTGCGAATTCCATTCTGGGCAGGCAAATCAACTACCCACGCTACAGCATGGAACTAGGGCGTATCGCGGTGGCAGCAGCACGCAACGGCGCCTACGATGTGGTGCACAGTCAAGGACTATGTGCGTTTGGGTATGCGTGGTTACGTCGGCATGATGCGGCCGTACGCCAGATTCCGTTTTTTGCGAATCCGCACGGACTTGAAGAGTACCGCACCCCTGATTGGCTCAAATGGCTGGCCTATGTACCGTTTCGCACGCTCTATTCGGCAGGGCATCGCATGGCCGATTATGTGATTGCAACCGATGCCTGTACTGCCCCCGATTTACCACACTACTTAGGGGTAACTGCGGACAAAACAGTGGTGATTCCCAGTGCCATTGATACCGCCGAAAATCTCGCTCCAGTCGATGCCACACGCATGCATGCGCTCAGGCATACGGTGGGTCAGAATGCCTCATTGCTCATGTTGAGTGTGAGCAGACTAGAACGCAACAAGGGGTACCACGTCTATGCAGACGTGCTGGCACAGGCGCATCAGGCGGGGTGGCTCCCTGCAGACTGGCGCTGGGTGCTGGTTGGTGATGGCAAAGAGCGGCATGCATTGGCAACGCAAGTGGCGCAGCTTGGTATTGCGGCACATGTAACATTTGCAGGTCGGATGAGTGACAATGATTTGCAGAACATGTACGCAGCCAGTGATTTTTTTGTGCATCCGACCCTCTACGAGGGCTCATCACTGGTCACACTCGAAGCCATGATTCACCAACGCCCCGTCTTAGCGAGTGCGGCTGGTGGTATCCCCGACAAAGTGTTTACGGGGGTCAATGGTATACTGGTAGCACCGGGTGATGCAGTCGCACTACGTGCTGGGCTACAGCAGATGCTCGCGGCACGACAAATGTGGCCAGCATGGGGCGCGGCTGGAGCCAACATCGTGCGTACCCAGTTTGACTGGCCTGTGGTTGCGCAGCGCACACTTGCGGCATATCAGCACGCCTTACAGCGACGGTAGTTATGAAAATTGTTCCATTTCACATCTCAATTGGTGCCGATGAACAAGACGGCTTTGTGCTGTATGTGTTTGCACCGTCGCGCAATGTGGCGATACCGATTGATATTCCCGATGAGCTGATTCAGTGCGGCGTGCGCCTCTTGCAACCATTGCATGTCGAGCCACTCGGTGATGCAGCCGAGCTTGGCCGTGCCTTGGGAGCAATTCTTTTTCCCGAAACTGTGCGTGATTTTTTAATTGCACAAGCCCGTGCCTCACACGATGAAGATGCACGCATCCAAATACAGCTCCAAATCGCCGTTCCTGAACTCGCCGCCTTACCGTGGGAGTGGGCAGTGATCGATGGCACCCGCCAATGGGCCCCTGCCATCAACGAAGATTATGCGCTGGTACGCATTTCTTCGATAAATGAACCGGCGCCACCCATCCTGGTCGATGGAGCCTTACAAGTACTGATGCTGGTGGCGCCTGAACAAACTGCACAGTACAACGGTATCTATTCATTATTAACCAACGAAATCAACGCACGGCGTATCGCGGTACGCATCGTTGAAGTCCACACTATTGCGGATATTGAGCATGCACTCACGCAGCACGTATATCACGTGGTGCATTTTGTGGGGGATGTGTTTCTCGATGCAGCGCACTTGGTCTCTATTCGGTTTGCTGATAGCATTGATGTGTTTACCCTCAGTGACCTGATGGCACAGTTTCCTGATGTCGGGTTGTTGTGCGTTACCGGTGCAGCCAATGGCGAGCCACAAATTCGTGCCATGCCCCAGCTCTTTGCGGCATTGCTCATGAGCAAAACGATCAATGCGGCAATTACATTTAGTGGGATTAGCCGCCCAGACACGATTGTGCGCTTTGCTGCCACCTGTTACAACGCAATTATCGACGATGTGCCACTCGACTTGGCTGTAACGCGTAGTCGGCGCGTCTTGACGAGTGGTCGCCGTGACACGCAGTGGGGGCTTGCCCAATTGCGCATCGTCCCTGGCACTGAGCGCCTCTTCGTCTTTGATGCACCCACAGATCCATGGAGTTGGGTGCGTTCATTGTTAGCAGTCATCGGCATCGCCGTTGCTGTCGTCGCTGCCATCTTGCTGGGGCGCATGTTGACGGGGCAACCATTGCCATTGTGGCCGTTAAATGTGTTGGGCCTATGACTGATTATCGGCGCTTACCATCCATTGAACGCCTCGTCGCTGCGCTACTTGCGACGCACACTGCACCACATGCAGTCTGTGTGGCGCAGGCACGCCAACTGGTTGCCACATGGCGCCAACACCCAGCGCACATGCCAGCCAGTTTTTCTGATATGGTGAACCAACTCAGCGTTGCAGTGATGCAGGTCACACAACCAAGTCTACGGCGTGTCATCAATGCGACGGGAGTCTTGTTGCAGACCAATCTCGGCCGCGCACCACTCAGCAGTGCGGCCCAACACGCACTCACTGAAGTCGCAGCCAGTGCAACGATCGAGTACGAGCTTGAGTCAGGACAACGTGGTGACCGACACCGCCATGTCACACCCGTGCTCACACAGCTGACTGGCGCCGATAGCGCTGTGGTAGTAAACAACAATGCGGCTGCTATTCTGCTTACACTGGCAGCGCTTACCAATGGCCGTGAAGTCATTGTGTCACGCAGTCAGGCAGTTGAAATTGGTGGCGGTTTTCGTATTCCCGATGTGCTCAAACAGAGTGGTGCCATACTCGTCGAAGTAGGTACAACTAATCGCACCTACGTACGCGACTATGCTGAGGCGATTACGCCACGCACAGCCGCTATTTTGTGCGTCCACCATAGTAATTTCCGGATCCAAGGGTTTACACACGAGCCACAGGTTGCTGAACTCGCTGCCTTGGCACAGACACATCACATCCTTTTGATTGATAATGTGGGAAGTGGCTCGTTGCTTGATGTGACTCCATATGGATTACTGGCAGAACCGCTGATTCAAGCCCGGATACAGGCGGGTGCAGATGTCGTCTGCTTTAGTGGTGACAAATTAATCGGTGGGCCGCAAGCAGGAATCATCGTTGGGCGGCGCAATGTGATCCAGACGATTGCACGCCACCCATTGATGCGTGCTGTGCGCCCGGACAAACTGACACTGGCCGCATTGCATGCGACGCTTTTAAGTTATGTCAATGAAACAGCGCTCAATGATATCCCAGTGTGGCGCATGATTAGCATGCCCGCAGCCACTGTAGCAGCACGAGCGGCACACATCGCTGCACAGCTCCCCGCACCATGGCATGTGCGCCCCACACACAGCACTATTGGCGGCGGAGCCCTCCCCGGTGAGTTATTACCTTCGTGGGCACTTGTTTGCCCGCATACGCATCCTGATCACCTCGCAGCAACGTTTCGGCGCCACCACATCCCAATCATTGGCCGCGTCCAAGCAGATGCCGTGTGGTTTGACATGCGTACGATTTCCCCAAGCGATGATACATTCATTCGTGATGCCATTATTCAGCTGACGTCGTAAGCACATCCATCATCCATTGCCATAGTTCATACACAACATGATACATTTGGCTGTTTTCTGCTACACTGTTGCTACGTGTTGCGTTGGGCATATAACACACATGTAGGTGTGTACTACAACCCCATCACATAGGATGTTTGATGAATAGAGTTTGGCGCATCGGTGGCATGCGCATCGTACGCGAATGGTGGTACGCACTTGTGGTAATGGTGTTGCTGTGTAGCTATGCTGCACTGTACAGTGACACCAAACAATGGCATATTGCAATTGGGGCTTCCCCAGTGCGTAGTTTTGGCACGGAATTAGGTGTACGTGAGCAGTATACATTTTTGGGCGCGGACACCTGGTTTCGCCAAATACCCAATGGCAGTGATATCGGTGTACCAGTGCTCGCTGCACCACGGATTGTCCGCATACGCATCATCACCCGCAGCGAGGATGCACCTACACAGATTCAGTTGGTCTCAGCACGTATCCGCGTGCCGCTGACCATGCCAGGGCAGCTGCGCCGTTATACCCTATATATCCCCGCATATCAACAGCTGCAGATCACATGCGACACATCATCGGTGCGTTCTGCGTATCTGCAGCAATTTTGTGCAGCCATCGTCGATGTGCGCGGGTATCAACCCTTGCCGCTACAGAGCACGCGTTTGTGGTGGGTCATGATGCTCCCCATCAGCCTATGGCTGGGGGCGGCAGTACTGGTTGGTCAACGCCTGCGTACCAGTGCAATCATCCGGGTGGGACTACTCGGACTTGCCGGGATTATTGCATGGTATGCACTCGCACATTATCCACTCCAGATGCTGTCATGGGCCAACGGCATCAGTCTGTGGCTCGTTGGTATGATGGGGGTGTTTTGGTTCGCATCCCACCCTCGATTCGCCGATGCATGGATCTGGGGCATGATTGTGCTGGCGGTTGCACTACGCATCATGGTCTATAGTGCACCCGGAGCAGACGGCGTTGATCGGATGCTTCATGCCCGTCAATTAGAGCATGTCATCTACGGTGACATCTACCTAGAATACACAGACAACAATGACGCCGATAGGGCAACACCGCGTTACGTAGCCACATACCCATACCCACCAGCAGTATATCTGTTGCTTGCACCGTTCATGTTGATCCTGAGTCCCGTGATGACGTTCAATTACTATGTGGGTGCCATGGCATTGTTGGTGGATGCCACCCTCGCACTCGCACTCGTCCGGCTCATGCTGCACTTAGGATTCGGCCGGCATGTCGCCACTCACAGTGCCTTTGTTTTGCTCTTTTTTCCACAGGCATATGTTGTTCATCGTTATCCGTGGGTTGCACACGCATTGGCGCAATCGGCCAGTTGGTGGTTTGTGTTTATGACGATCATCGCCGGCGACAGAGCCACCCTCAGGCAACGCATCATCCAAGGCATCTTTGCCGTGGTAGCAATTACTGGCCATGTAGGTGCGTTTCTCATCATGAGTGTGATGCAAGGATTTCAGTGGGTGCTTGGGCGCATGCGCCATGCTGCATGGGTTTGGATTGTGGTGGCAATAGGAATGATTACGCTCTATTACAGTCAATATCTCGTCCTGATGGCCGATCAGCGTGAAACCGTGCTCCAACGCATTACGCCGATGCGTCTCGACGCTTTGTATACGTTATGGATCGCAGGCATCGACGACCACTATCGCTGGATCATCCTTGTAATCGGGTTATTGGGAGTCGCATTACCGCGCGTCACCACACGTCCCGAGCTGCATATCACGGTAATTGCGGGAATCGCCACCACGACAATGCTTGCCCTCGTGAGCACTGTCTGGTACATTCATCCCACACTGATTCTCATCTTTATTGCCCCACTCATGGCCGTCGGCGTAGGGGTGATGACGACCGCATTGCAACGGTACCGTGCGGGGCATGTGTTGGTGATGACCGTATTTGCCTATTTTGCCTACATCAGCCTTACCACTTGGATGACGTTTACCATCGAACAACAGCTTGTGCGCTGGATGTTGCCGCAGTAACGTCTAGTGGTTACTCAATTTGAGCACACGTCGCACCACATGCAACAACTCATCAATATTGGTGGGTAATGGTGGCACTAATTGACCATTCGTACTCAGCTCTGCGTGTTGCAAATGCCGTTTGACAATGTTGTCAAAGGTAACACCACGGGGCAGATTGTGGTTTTCACGCATGATGCTACATGCCTGTGAAAGTTGCAGGGTGCCGATACCGTCCCCTTCTGCTAGCATAATTCCCGAGCAAATATCAATTGCATACAGGAGATCATTCATCCCACCAGTGCGTTCGAGTTGGCGAAACGCGCGTGTCAAGTAATAGCGTGCATCCGCCACCGCATTACTCAACGATGCCACCGCAGCAATACGCAGATGCACGGCCGCATGACTGTTGGGTGCGTTGAGTTTTTGGAGCATCCATTCTGCACGGCTGAGGACCTGCCGCGCCATCACATAGTCACCCATGACCATAAAAATCAGGCCGCGGTTCGAGTACGCATCTGCTAATCCATACGAAACATCGGTGTTACCTAACATGCGTAATGCTTCATCACTGGCATGCAGGCTTTTTACCATGTCACCATTCAGCATATACAGATGTGACAAAATATCGTGACAACGTGCGACCCATCCAGTCAAATTGAGCGGAACGAGTAAGGTCAATGCCCGCCATAACAACCGTTCTGATTCACCGACACCGATCTGTGACACCCCCAGCAATGCACATTCGACCGCTGCAAACGCCAGCACCATACGTGAGTTGCGTTGTTCTGCTTTGAGCATGGCTTGTGTCAAAAATCGCACCGTGCTTTCAACGATCCCACGATGCCCATAAAAACTACCAATTGTGAATAAGAGTTCACAGGTCATCGGATGATTGTCACCGATTCGGTAGAGACACGCCTCACTGACCGCACAGAGCTCGGCAGACATCCCCGAACGAATCCACTGCATGCGCCAGTTGACACAGACCAACACGACCACATCATCGAGCTGCTGCTGTTCCATTTTTTGGATAAGTTGCAATACCGCCAACATATCAAAGGCAGTCAAATTTACAAATACTTCATCGTTATCACTATCATGCAGCTCAACACGTGATGCAAGCTGTCGCCCAATTTGCTCGAGTAATGCGCGTTGCTTGGCAGCATCAAGTGCACCAAGTACAGCGTGGCGGAGCTCATCATGGATGATATAGCCATCGCTGCGTTGCCGGGTAATCAGCTGGCGCCGTTCAAGCATGTGCAGATACGATTGTGGATGTTTGTCTGCGGGAATTTGCAACAGGCTCCGGTTGGTTTCCCAGAAATGAATACTGATGGGATACGATACCAGCGACATCACCTGCAACAGTAATTCGGGGATAACCCCTAGCCCGCTGACCACATTGGCATAGACATCATTTGGAAAGCCGATATGCCCGCCAGCCGCACTATTTGCGGCAGCAATTAACAACATGGGGAAGCCGTTGGTTTGCTGGATGGTCTGTGCTACATCATCGAATTCGAGTCCACGGCCTTCGGCTTGCTGATAGATGCGCCAGAACAACGCCTGCGAATCACTCATTGAAAGACCAGTAATGCTGAATTCGTTGACACTTGGGAGCATTTTGCTCAAACCGGGCACTTGCGTGGTGATAATGTACTGTGTCTCTGGGAACATGATGACGAGATTTTTGAGAATCGTCTCGGCAGGGAGAATATCATTACCATTGACGTTGTCGAGGATGATGATGCCCTGATGAAAAAATTCGACATCTTTGAGACGCAAGTACCACGGCTCATTGTTGCGTTGCTTGAGGTTGAGCGCCACTCCAATTGCATACAGCACTTGCTCCATACTCGTCAGCGCATTCCCAATATTCACCAGCGGAATACGACCTTTGTGCATCACGAGCAATCGACGCACAACGGCATTGGCCACCGTGCTTTTGCCAACACCAGATGCACCACTCAGGATGACATGGCCACGCCATGTCCGTCCTTCACTGCGATTCTGCCACACATAGGCTATGATTTGTTCGACCAGCTCATCACGCCCGAGCATCGCGTGCTCTTCACTGCTTTGTGCCGGAATTAGATGATAGAGTTGCAAGGCAGCGCGCCAGTCGTCAGTGGCAAAATATTTCGCAAATCCGTGAATCATCGACACTGGAAAGCGCAACATATCGCAGAGTTCGAGAAATTCATGCGCAGTGAGTAGGCGTGCATCGATCTCGAGAATGGTTTCAAATGTGATGATAAACTCGTCTGTGGCAGGGATGACCAACCGCTTGGGTCGTGACATGAAGATGTCAGCAAATCGGTTACCCGCTAATTTACATCCACGCTCACGAATCATGTCAACAAGCGTTTGTGTTTTGGGCGTATTCATCTCACTCAGCACCTCGTCACGCCCCGAACCCAATTTGATGTTGTGCTGTTTGAGTCGATTTTTGACCGCGGTCATGATGGTAATGATGCGGGTTTTGCTTTTTGCTTCGTTGTGTTGATCTCCCATTTCAAGCCACCTTTATACCTATTTCTTTCCCACAGTATCAACAATATCACGTCTTATGCCGCAAAATTATGTAATTTTTACCAAATTTTATACCATCATACCATGCCCGCCACCATGCTAGCGATACCCTTGTGCCTGCATTTCAAAAAGCTCTGCATAACGCTGTTTATTTGCGATTAATTCGGCATGGCTCCCTAGCTCTACAATCTGTCCATCAGCCAGCACAGCAATCCGGTCTGCCATACGCACCGTGCTAAAACGATGCGAAATCAAGATGGCCGTGCGGCCTTGCGTCAATTCACGGAAGCGCTGGAATATTTCATATTCGTGTTGCGCATCGAGGGCTGCCGTTGGTTCATCGAGAATCAAGATACCGCCTTCGCGCATAAAAGAGCGACTGAGGGCAATTTTTTGCCATTGGCCACCAGACAATTCACGCCCATCGGTGAATTGACGACCAAGTGTGGTGTCATAACCGTGGGCGAGTTGGGTCGCGATTTCGGCAGCACCGCCTTGGTGCGCAGCTCGTGCGATGCGCTGCATATCGTCTTGATGCGTAATATCACCAAAGCCGATGTTGTCTTTGAGTGTCATCTGATAGCGCACAAAATCCTGGAAGATGACACCGATATGTGCGTGCAAATCTGCTGGAGCAATTTCACGGATATCAATGCCATCCACGGTGATTGTGCCTTCAGTGGGATCGTACAAACGTGTGAGCAGTTTGACAAGCGTGGTTTTGCCAGCACCATTCAACCCTACCAATGCCAATGTTTCACCGGCACCAATATGCAACGAGATATGG
Organism: Roseiflexaceae bacterium; assembly: GCA_046303375.1. GTDB lineage: Bacteria > Chloroflexota > Chloroflexia > Chloroflexales > Roseiflexaceae > UBA965. Next base: position 35,065 of record JBKCGB010000043.1, on the reverse strand, counting down.
CGCAACGTCCATTCATCGCGATCGGGATATTTAAATGACACATCATGTAACTTGATCCCATCACGGAGCGGCGCAGGGAACGGTACGGGTGTACTACTCACTGGCATTTTGGGTTGCATGGCCATAAAATCAAGGAGTTGAGTCATAAACAAGCCGTTTTCCACCAACCAATTCACACTATTAAAGAGCCCTTGAAAGGTGTTCTGGCTTTGCCGCAAGATGGTGGTATAAAATGTCAGCCCACCCAGTGTCAACGTCCCCACCAATGTCATCCAGATGACCCACGCATACGACACATAGAAACTACACGTTGACACAAACCCCCACAGCGTCCCCAATATCGATTGGCGCCGTGCAATGGCCACATCCTCGTTGAAGTACTGCATAAAGGTATTGCTGTAGCGCGAAATAATGGCTGGACCCAGCTCAAACAACCGCACTTCTTTGATGGACTTATCACTGGTCACGAGCTCTTCGAGGTAACGCAACTGCCGAAACTCGGGAGCACGGCGAGTCAGTAGGCGAAAAAAGAGCCGACTGTAGCGCCCTTGTGCGATAAATGCGGGAATCGTCGCACCAAATAAAATCAGTGCAATCCAGGGTTGGAAGTGAATGATGAGTACCACAAACGACACAAGGGTAACAAACTGCTGCGCAATTGCAAAGACACCAGTCACCAATGCCATGGCACGAAACTCGGCTTGGCGCCGTGCATTCTGCAGACTATCATAAAAGGTGGGGTCTTCGAAGTAGTGCATATCGAGCTCAATCGACTTGCGCATCATCTGGGTCGCAATGTAGTGCGACAGTTGCGCATTGATGGTATGCTCTGCAAAGCTCCGGATTTGCCCAACCACAAACGTCAGCGTAATCAGACCAAATTCGAGCAGTATCCACGGCAAACTGGCATACATGGCCACCATCGCATCACTGCCACCAATCCCGTGCGCAATACTGTCAATGATTTGCCCGGCTGCATACGCCTGTAGCGCTGGTATCGCCGCATTGAGTGCGGCACTGATGATGAGCAACACGGTGCCGATCCGATCCGCAGCCACAATAATCTGAAATGCAGCTGGAATTGTGCGCAACGCTTCGCGGCTTTGTACCCACCATTGGCGCCAGCGCTGTTGCCATGTCTCACTTGCACTCATCGTATCGCTCATTTCAACTGCTGTTGTGTGCTGGTTACGTGCACCTGCAGTGGCACAACGCTGCCCCATCATAGCACACCCAATACAGGGTGTAACGTGTGTCGAATCAGATGTAATATACAAGCCCCCCCTCGCCAGGGCAGCGGCGAGGGGGGAACTATCACGCGGGAAGTGCGGCAATGGCGGGGAACATCACCGCGGGCAGGGGCCCCGCGTCGGAATAAGGCGCGTTAGTCGAGCGATACTGATACCCGCTCGTCTGGATTCATCAAACCGAGATGGTCACCACGATTGAGGTAGATGAGTGCTTCGTTTTTGACATTGACAATCATATCCTGCAAGCCATCACCATTCACATCATTGAATGTCAGCAGGACGGGAGTACGATCCTCGTTGCTGCCAAAGAGATATGGCCCGTTGATGATACGCGTCTTGCTTGTGTCTCCACCGGGAATTTGCATGACGACCACCTGGCGGTTGATGTTCATGGCAACAAAATGCGTCGGGTTGGTCGGCGAATCATCAATCCCAATGATCGCATCGGTGTGGAATGTACGCGTCGTGCCGTAGCGGATGTCATCATATTTGCTGATGCCCCAACCAACGAGTGCACTCAGCGCCATGTAGAGTACGAGGGCACCTACGATGGCAGCGGAAATATATCCTACTGAGAGGGTTGGCATGCCCCAGCGGCGCAACAGCAGCCCCATGTTTTTGGGGCGCGCAAGACGCATCGTGGGATTGCGCATTTCTTGTGAGCGAACTGCCATTGTATCCTCCTCTGTATCATCAAACTCAACATCAACACATATGTTCGAAACATCTGTTCTGATTATATGCGAACATTTGTTTCATGTCAAGTCGTTTTTGACACGATGCGCAAATTGGTTGGTGCAGTGATACAATGCCTAAGCATTCTGGTTCTACGAGGGTTCCATGCAACGTCATCACGAACGCCAACGGCGCGTTTTTTCACTCGCCATGCCCGCTGTCAGTGAACAGGTACTCAACACACTCGTCGGTTTAATGGATGTGGTGCTGGTGGGCCAACTCCCAGCCACCGCGGCAGTCATCCTCGGCTATGGCAGTGCAACCGCACTTGCAGGCGTAGGGCTTGCTACCGAAATGTTTTGGACACTCACCATTCTGTTTATGGCAATCGGTACCGGCTGTACGGCACTGACTGCACGAGCGCGCGGTGCCCAAGACAGTGCCATGGGCAACAACGCGTTGCGGCAATCGCTCTTGCTGGGACTGATTACGGGTATCATCGCTACCATCATCTGTGAACTATTTGCCACCCAGTTGATTGGTGTGTATCGTGCTGATACCACCGTCACCAATCTCGGTGGGGATTTTTTGCGCATCATGGGGTATGCCGCAGTCCCGACGGCCATCAACATGATTGGCACAGCTGCCTTACGTGGAGCCGGTGACACACGCACGCCGCTCTACATCATGATCGGCGTCAACATCATCAATGTGGTGGTGTCATTTTTATTTATTGGTGGACAATTTGGCTTGCCAGTCATGGGCATTCAAGGAGCAGCCATGGGGGCAGCCGTGGCACGCACCTTTGGGTGTGTGGCAGTCATTGCCGTCTTGTTGCGTGGGCGTGCCAATTTGATCCTCGATCAACCGCTATGGCCAGATTTCAGCATGATCACGCGTGTGACACGTGTAGGGCTACCGTTTGCTGGTGAACAGGCCGTCTTTCAGGGGGCACTGATTATCTTTCTGGGCATGATTACCCAGCTTGGTACCGCCGCCTATGCTGCCCACAATCTGGTTATTCGCATTGAATCGTTGTCTTTTTTGCCTGGTTGGGGCTATGGTATTGCGGCCTCAGCCTTGGTTGGGCAAGGCTTGGGCGCCAACGATCCCGACGAAGCCGCAGCATCCACATACGAAGCATTTCGGCAAAACTCCATCATCATGCTCGTACTTGGCGCGCTGATGGTCGCCTTGCCTGGTGTGTTGCTCCGTCTCTTTATCAATGATGCGGCAGTCATTAGTGCTGGCACTATCCCACTACAAATTGCGGGGGCCTTTCAGATATTCATGGGGTCGAATTTTGTCTTTTCAGGGGCGCTACGGGGGGCGGGTGACACGCGTTGGCCCCTCTACACCAAAATTATCAGCACATGGATGCTACGGTTGCCGATTTCTTACTTTTTGTTGCGCAGTGGGGCTGGGCTGACGGGGGTGTGGATCGCCATGGGGGTCGACTTCTTTTCTCAGTCCATCTTAGCGTATTTGCGCTTTCGCCAAGGCAACTGGCGCACATCCAAGGTATAACTGCGCAATGGGAGCTACCAAGATGCACACGCACCACACCTCACGCCACATTCACATTTCGGTCGCAGGCAACATTGGTGTCGGCAAAAGCACATTGGTGAGTATTCTCGCCGAAGAGTTGCGCTGGCAACCGTACTATGAATTAGTGGCAGACCACCCCTACCTCGACGATTACTACAACGATCGGGCACGCTGGGGGTTCCATTCGCAAATTTGGTTCCTGACACAACGGTATGAGCAACACCTCGAAATCAGCGATACCCCAGGCTCAGTGATTGAGGATCGTAGCATGTACGAGGACTACGAAATCTTTGTGAAAGGGCTCTTTGAGGAGGGCATCCTGTCTCAGCGTGATTTTCGCACCTATCGGCGCCTCTACAACACGCTCGTGCAACGGATTCAGCCCCCCACACTGGTGATTTACTTACAAGCATCCGTAGAAACACTGCAGTCGCGCATCAGTGAGCGTGCTCGCCCGAGCGAAATGAATATCCCCGAGGCTTATTTGCGGCGGCTCAACGAGCGCTACGATGATTGGATGCGCCGCTTCGAGCGCTGTCCGGTATTGCACGTACCCACCGACAATCTCGACTTTGCGCATACCGTGGCTGGTCGCAAAGAAATCGTGGATATGATCATACGTGCGGTGGGGATTCGTGGCATCACCCAAGAACGGCTGCTCACCTAGTACCACCGCCTGCCACATCTGTGGCAGGCGGTGAGGTCTTTATTTCACATCGTAAATGGTGACTTCCCCTTCTTGGAAGGCCACCGTACCAATCACATCAAACAAGCCAAGTCCTTCCTCGCCGTAGACAAACCGTTCAGTTGGTCCCACATAGATGTAGCGAATCTTGTACTTGGCGATGAGTTCGCGTACGCGTGCTTCGTCACCACTACTATAGATGGTGCGGACATCCTGTTCACGCTCGCCGATTTGTTGGCGCGCTTCGGTATGTCCACCACGCCATTGATCTTCGTGACCAGGCCACCCCATCACTGCTGGTAGACCAGTGGAGGCAGACACACCACCAAATCCACGGCCTTCGATATCGTATTGCCCACCGATGGCTTCGATGATCACTGAGCCTTGTGGCGCGTTTTCACGGAGCCACGTAATCGACGCCGGTCCGCCATCTGCGTTGTCACGCGGGGTGCGACCAGCCAAGTTGAGCTCACGCGCATTGAACAGCTGTTTGCCGATAGTGGCTGCCGGGTAGACGAGCGCCGCTGCCAGCAGTGGCACAACGAGCACGGCCAACACACCACGCAGCAGGCGCGTCCCAGTATGCCAGACATACCACCCTGCGATTACTGCGGCGATACTCCACAGTACCCACACCTGATAATAAAACTTGAAGACGGTATTCATGCGCGAACTAAACACATCGCGGATGTAGACGACATCGACAGCCAAACACAACAAGGCGGCGATTGTGGCGATTGCAAGCCACATGGCAACAGGCGCAGCTAAATCGTCACGTGTACTCACGATGTAAAAAACAAGTGCCAGCCAAGGAATAGCCGCCAACGTGGTAAATCCCGTGAATGCGCCGACCACTGCCACGAGCATGGTGGCTCCATACAAGATCTGCTCATTGCGCGTACGGAGCACCCGCCACAATGCAATCACGATGGGCACCATAAAGAGCCCAAACATGATAAAGAGCCCGTGAAACTCGGTACGTGCGGGGGCCAAGCCAAAAAACTGTGACAATGTGCTAATCAGCGGGATGTCGACCAGTGGGTCGGCGCCCCCCACCAACGAGTAAAAAGTCAGATGAAATGGCAAATACCATGCATACGATGCCCCAACCACGCTGACACCCTCGATGGCGATCTCGCGCCATGTACGCCCCACCTGCCGACTCTGCCATACCAGCGCAGCCCCATACAAGAGCACGTATGTGGGGTAGTCCCAACTGTTGAGTGGGTAGAGTAGTCCCAATAGCAACCCAGGGAGTAGCACATCGGGCATGGGAGCATGGGCACGCCGCAAAATCAGCGCCAACAAGAGTAGCACAAAGGGCAACGACATGACATGCGGGTGCATGTCACCGAGCCAGTACGAAAAGAAGGGAAACTCGGTGATAGCATAGCGCCGTTCACTGCTACCATCAGGACTCAGGTTGTTGTCCCAAATGGCACGCGATGGATTCCACCAGTTGAAGTCTTGCCACGTATCACGCGGCACCACTTGACTAGTACCATCATATTCCCACCCTTTAAACGTGTGCCGCAGCGGCACAGGTTCACGCGCACCGAGGCCGTTTTGGACAGCATTCACGATATCGCCAGACTCGAGTGCCAAGATTTCTGGCACACCGGAGACAATCTGCAAGAAACCGCCCATGTTGCCAGCAACCAGCAATGCCACAAACGCAAGTGTGGCCACAATGGGAATCTCGCCCCGTGCTACGGGACGCTCATTTGGACGCCACAATTGCACCATGCTCACGACCACAGTCACCACCGCAGCAGCACTCATGCCCGCTGTGGTCGCAAGTGCGAGATTGTATGACACCACAGGGTCATTGGCGGTGAGCATTGCCGGGATGGCAGCCAACACGTACCCCGCATAGTAGTAGTTGATGGTAAAACCTGACATCCATGGGTCGAGCGGCGGGAAACTCGGGCTATGCATGACGCTGTTAAAAAAGGCATAATCCATGGGACGTTCAGTACCCCACGGATCCGGGTTGTGCCCACGAATAAAGATGACCATGGCGAATGCAATCAGAAAAAATACTTCGCTCAAGACCCAGCTCCGCCACTGCGCCACTACCCACGCTTTGTCGATGCCACCACACAGCCGCCAGCCAACATATGCCATCAGTGCGGCCATGACGAGCACCCCACCCCCATTAAAGGGGATGAGGCCAATCATGGCGACAGTCCAGAGCGCCACACCGACAATCACGAATCCGAGTGGTCGCGCCATCCCAACCATACTCTGGGGCATGGTTGCAAATAGATACTTTGCCCAAGGGATCCCGACCACCACACATACCATGGTGGCCAAATACTGCAGGAGTATCTCTCCCATAGTGTTGACTCCTTCACATCCATCGAATCACGACTATGCAACACCGCATACGGTGTTGCATAGTCGTTTATCGTGAGAGTTGATCAATGGCCTGCTGGGCATCCTTGCGGAATATTGCATCAGCAGGTGCTTTGTCGAGATACGTCTGATAGTCTTGCTTGGCTGCCTCTGATTCGCCCAACAAGGCATTAATCCGCCCACGTGACATATAGAAATCCAAGAAGTCGGGATACTTGGCAATGGCATCGTCTGCTTCTTTGAGTGCATCAATCAGTCGATCCGCATTAATCATGCCCGAAATCAGCTTGTTGACATTGCCCGGTGATTCATTGGCAACTACCGCGTCACGATAGGCCGCAATCGCATCATCAAACAAACGTCCTTCCATGGCCACATCGCCCAACATGTGCAAAATCATGACATCGTTGGGGTGAGCATCACGGGTCTGGCTCGCCACAGCCACTGCTTCTTCGAAGCGGAGCTGGCGGCGATAACCGTCGACCAACTGGATCATCACGTCAATATTGCCGGGGTCTTCGCTGAACTGACTCTCAAGACCACTCAAGTCCTCCAGGACTGGTTCAGGTGCCGAAGGGAAGCCCACCGCAGGAGCATCCGCATTGCCATTTTTGCTGGGCAACGGTGGGATTTGCGCAATGTTCGGGGATACTTGATAAATGGATGTTTCGCCTGCCTTGAAGACTTCACGGAGCGAGCCTACGGTGGCAATTGCATCGGTGCCTTCTTTGCCATATGCGGCACGCTCAATAGGACCCACCACCACATAACCGACCCGATAGCGCGACAAAATTTGCAGCTTGACAGCAGGATCCGTGGTGCGATAGAACTCAATCACATCCGCGTCGCGCTTGCCAACAATATCCCCGTCGCGTTGTTCACTTTCGTGGAGCGGACTGACCACAGTGGGGAGGCCGGTGTTTGCGGCAATGCGCACCCCATAATCACGATAAAACTCGATACTCGACTGTAATACGACTGGCACACCGTCGACTTTTTCGTTGAGCCATTGCATGGCACGATAGTCATTCATGAAGCTAATCGTACGGTCATATGCGGTATAGCTGGCTTTTTCCATGAACGTGAGCCCGTCGAGCGTCCATGCTTGATCTGCGTCCATGCGATATGCCATCCGATTGGGTACAGCAAATAATGGGAATGCCAATCCGAGCACCACGGGGAGCACAAGCAACGCAACTACCACGGAAGTCAGCACCGCCCGCAGACCACGATAGGAGGTGGGCACAGGAGTTGATTCAGAAGCTGATTCAAGCGTTGATTCAGGAACAGACTGAGGAGCTGGTGGAGCAGCAGGTGGTGTGGCAGTGAGCTGCTGCCAGATCCTCGGTAGCAACAAACCAATGCCCACACTGAGCAACAGCCAGCTCTGTACACCAAACTTAAAGACGGTATTCATGCGGTACCAATCACCACCATCCATATGGTCACGCACATAGATGACTTCCACACCCAGGGCAATCGCCCAGGCAATCCAGATAGCCCATGTACCCAACCAGATGCGATGATCGGGCTGCCGGCGCAACAAGAATGGAAGCAAGGCGAAGAGCACAATGACCAACCAGATGCGCGGATTGCCGATATAGGGCAACACGAGTGCAACCGTATCACCGGCCATAGGCAACAGCAGACCAAGCAAGGCGACACCAAGCAACACGCTAAGCCACACCACACGCATGATGCGATGTTGCCACGCAATCAACACCACGACCAACATGGTTGGCAACACGAACAATCCCCACATCGCCAACCACGCATCCCACGGCGAGGGCGTGGTGATGAGTGCAATGCCACCCACCTGCGGCACATACTGCTGGAAGAAGGGCAGATAACCGACATAGGCACTCACGGTAATCACCGCTGCCTGTACGATGGCCCACACTGCCATCCACCAACGATCTGCGACCCACACACGGCGAATCAACACGCCTGTTAACAAGAGTACGGCAGTGGGTGCATCCCACGAATTGGTGATGGCCATGGCACCGAGGACGATGGGGGTCAACAACCACCATACGCCGGCGATGCGTTTTTCGGTGAGGGCGTGCCAGACCAACGCCACCATGAAAATGGCAAGGGGTAACGCGATAACGTGGGCGTGCAAATCACCAAACAAGAAACTCCATGCAGGATATTCATTGATGGTATTGGGAATCACACGACTCGAACCAATAAACCAGTCACCAATTGGCGCACCGAGGCCGGCCAATCCCTCGCGTTGCAACGACTCGATGACGGGCAGAATGCCACGTGACCAGCCGATCTGCAACGATACTGCGGGATTACCCCACACGCCCATGGCCAATGCCCCAATGAGCGCCACCCAGCGGCGCTGCGTTATCTGCCAGAGCACTGCGGCCACACCAGTCACGACCAAGGCGTACAACGACGCTAACACGAGGTTGTAGCCGATTGATGGCAAAACACCCGTCAACCGGATAGGGAGCGATAGCAACACATAGCCGTAGTAGTAGTAGTTGATGGTGCCGCCACTGAAAAACGGCGAATAGGGCGGCATCACGGGGCTACGCAACACGGCATTGAGCAAGCCGAATTCGAACGGCTTTTCGCCACCCCACGCTGGATGCCACAAGTCGGGATTAACCATGCGGATGAGCACCATGACCGCAAAGCTCCCGAGGAATATTCCTTCAAATGCCAACACTGCGCGCCATTGTGCCCGCAGTGACGACACAATATACTGCACCCCCATACGTATCGCACCTGGTACATCCCGCCACAAAAACCAACGCATGATTGGAGTTTCGGGGGGTGGGAGCTGGCGCAGTCCGATGCGCGTGAGCGCCCACACACTCACCAACAGCGTCACAACAATCGCAATACCAAGCCCGGTAGTAGAGTTGTACATGATGCGTGCACTCACCGGCATCCACAAGAAATACCCGATGAGCAGCAATCCGATGAGCCGTGACCAGACCCACTGTGTCTGACCCAGCCACATGGCAGGTGCCAGCCCCAACAGGGCGATAGCATACCATGCGAGCAACCACAAGATGACCATGACGATCTGGTTTTGGATGGGGTTCCACCCTGGGCTCGTGACTTCGGCGAGCCGCTCATTTGTCACTGGCAAGAGTGATGCTTGCGGCAGTGGTGCCGGTGGTAACTTGGCGAGTGTACCTGTCTTGAGCACCCCTGGAGCATGGTCACCTGGCGGTACCTGGTAAATCACTGTCTCACCTTGGCGGAAGACCTCGGTAATTTTGCCTGTATTCGCCAGCTCTGTAAAGGCGACACCCGTTTGCTCACCGTAGAGCGCACGTTCCATGCGCCCCACGTAGACGTACTCGACCCCATAGGCTTGTAACTCTTCAAACGTCTTGGCACTGTCGAGCTCACTGTACCAGCGCCGTACTGCGTTTTGCCGTGCATTCAGCACGTTACCCACATCAGTCACACTACGTTGCTGGGTTTCGTGCCACGGCCAACCCAGCAAGGTGGGTAGACCTGTATACGTGGCAATACGCGCATCCCAACGGTATGCCTCTGCATGTGCTTCGAGCAGAATGGGCACACCAGTCACATTTTGGCGAATCCAGTTGATGCCCGCCACATCCTCACTAAAATCAAAGTTCTGCCCGTTTTCGCTCCAGGTCGCATTTGGTGACGACATGAATGCTTCGCCGTCGAGTGTCGCTGGAATGGTAGTGTCGTATCGATCACCGAGACGCGCCGGCGTGGCAGTCACCGGATAGGCAAATGATGCCAAGACCAACAGTACAGTTATCGCCTGCCAGATGCGCTGCTGTGCGGGGAAGATGCGTCGCAGATATTGCCATACCCATGCAATGATGACACCACTACTAATCGCCCCAAATACCCACACCTGCATACCAAATTTAAAGACGCTGTTCATGCGGCCGATGTCGCCTTTGGCAACAAACACCTCGGTCAGGGCAGAGATACCCAACACGGCCATCACCATGACAGTCAAGAAAATCGTTTCGAGGGAGATGGTGGGCACTCGCGGAGGGGGTCGCCGTTCAATATCCGCAAATACGGGCAGTTCGAGTTGCACCACACGCGCCCGCCCAAACGACCACTGTGGCAATTCCCACTGCCACGCCCGCCACATCAATGCGATAAGCAGAATTGCCCCAATACTCATCGCAATCAGTTCAATGTACAATGCCGGAATATTGCGCAACATACTTAGCACAATCGTGATAAGCAATGTGCCTGCGAGCCCTATGGTGATTGTGGTTGGGAGCCAGCGCAACCGGATGATGAGCACGACCGCACCACTCAACGCCGCATACAGCCACATACCTGATAATTCGACCAACAGTCGCGCCGGGGTTTGCGCACCGGTCCACCGCTCAAGACCCGTATAGTCACTGGCAAACCACTGACTAAATGGCCAATTGGCTACGCGTGATGCAAGCAAGAGCACGACAACCCCAGCAATCACACCAGTAATATGTTGCATCAAATTGGGGCGAATTTGTTCGTCACGCCATGCCACCAACAACAAGGTGACGACAGACATGCCGAGAATAGTGGGATAATCCCATGTGTTTGTCGCATATGCGACGCCACTAATCAGCCCCAACAGCGCAATAGCCAACCAGCGTTCACGCCAGCGTGCCCACAAGGCACGTACGTGCGTACGCTGGCGAATCAGAGCCAACATCACTCCAAGCGCTGCAATCAGTAGTGGCAAGCCGACCATATGCGCATGCAAGTCAGCAAACAAAAAGGTAAAGAAGGGGAATTCATTGATGACCCCATCACCCGTTTTGATAGCAACCACGCGTGTGGCATCCCAAAATGCCCATTCTTCGCGACCACCACAGATTTGCTGGGCAGCATACGACGTGCCTTTGTCGCACGACTCCGGTGGATTCACACCCGTCCCAGGCAATAGCCAATACGCTTGTGACCAATTGCCGGCGACTACGGTAAAGAGGGCAGCCAACAACGCTCCTACCAATTTGCGCCGCTCGGTGTACGGCAAGGCACGCAACCACCAGCGCCACGCATGCGCATGGATGGTACGGAACGAGCCTTGCAGCGCCAATGCCACGCCCCATGCACCCACAGCGGTCAATGCAAAAATCGTCGGCACGGCGAGATTATAGGCGGTCGATGGCACAATGCCAGTCATGTGCACCAAGACACCGACCATCACAAAGCCAAAGTAGTAATAGTTGAGCATGCCACCAGCAAACCACGGATCGTATGGTGGAAAGGTAGGGCTTCGCACGACTGCGGTCAAAAATGCCAAATCCATTGGCTTTTCACCACCACGCCCCGGGTGCCACAAATCGGGATTTTGTGCGCGCACCACAATGAAGGCGAGATACGCCAACATGAAGACGATTTGCGTGGTCACAATCAAGAAACGCCGCTGCATCCACCATGCGTGCCAATGGGTACGCTCACGCACCCATACCACCGCGGCAGCCACAAGTGCGAGCAGCACCACGACCCACACACCGATGCGATTGAATGGCAACACGTGTAGCGTCCCAGCCAACCAGACGAGCCATGCAATCAACAATAAACCGAGAGTTTTGGCGATGGCAAAGCCACCATCAGGCAACCCTGCGAGGGCGCGCCGCAACAAGATGAAGGCGGCCAGACTCATGATTTCAAGTGCCAACCACCACCATAACCAGGGGAGTGTGGTGGTGGTGAAATTGCTGAACAGCTCGTTCCACGATGCAGCATTCCGGTAGGTGGGCCACTGCAAATCGGTGAAATGCAGCGCCGTCATCGCCTTGCTCGCACGGATGGTGGTCATTTTGTAGACTTCGTCAAAGACGACACCCCGGAAAATCAGCGCCTTGGCGTTTTCGCTGGTGTAACGCTCTGTTTTCTTGAAAATCAGCACACGGGGATGATCGTAGACGCTAAACGCTTCTTCGGCCCAAACGGCAGTGGGGAATTCAACCCCGAATAGACGCGGTGACGAGCGGAACTCTGCCACCAACTCGAACCCCAACGAGCCGTCAAACAATGATTTGTAGTAGTTGATGAGTGCGGGATAACGCATCACCAAGCGCCCTGCAGTATCATAGACGCGATTACTGCTCAGAATGATGTAGTCGACATTGTCGATTTGTTTGAGCAGCCCCTCGTTTTCAGCAGAGCCATCACCAAAATACTTAGAGAGCTCATCTTCGGCATAGACGGGAAAGGCTTCACCGGGGAATTGATCGGCACTGCGCCCATCGAGTCCGAGCGGCAGACCATCATCCCATGATTCAGAGCTGATAACGGAACCCGGTGGAATATTGGCGTAAATCCAGCGTGATGCCGCCACCCGCGTATGATCCTCAGTATAAATCCGCGTAAAGGCGTACCCCCACGCTAATGCACCAATCGTGACCACGAGCATGGGCACTACAACCATGTACGATACACCACGGGCAATCGCCAACGCGCGTGGGAAGTGGAGCTGTGTGTCACCGGGTTGCCACATCCAGTGCATGAGTTTGTTGAATACCGTCAGCCGATAGCTTGCAAGATGCACGACCAGCCACGCCGCAAAAATGGTAAGCATCCCGTAGATGGGCAAATAGTAGCGCATGGTCATCAAAAAGAGACCACCCTGCCAACCAAAAAAGAACAAAACCCAGGTCCACGGTATGAGATGCTCCATCATGCGCCGGCGCAACAGGTAATAGCCGGCTACCACAAAGCCGAGCCACGCTGCCACCCCTAACGGTGCACCCATACCCGCAAATACCATGTTGTAGAGAGCAAAGACATAGCGTGGTCGCGCCGCCCACTGCTGGGTGGGGGGCCAATCGACTTCGCCAGAAGCAAAGCGACTGATATCCGACATACTCTGCAAAAAGCGGTCGTCAGGGCGAATGTCAAAGTAGCCCTTGCCATGGAAGAATTCATCAAGGAACATGACATCTGGCCCGAGCGCATTGCCCAAAATCATGCGCGGCTCACTGTCAGGCATGGTACCGGCAAACATGTCTGGGCCAAATGTGCGCGCCGCAAAAAGCGTCAAAATGCCCCACATCACCACCAATGCCACATCACGCACCATTGCACGCCGCTGTTCGTTGACGTAGGCGCGCTGTAGTCGGGCAAGCACAGCCACGATGACAGCCACTGCAACGGTGGCCAATGTAATACGACAGGCAATGGCACCACCGACCCCAATGGCAGCCCCCACATAATCGAACACACCACCACGTTGCACGATACGCACCGCATAGTAAAGGGTGAGCAAGATGAAAAACGTGCTCGTCGCATCCACAGTGAAAAAGTGCGATTGCTGAATCAAGGTAGCCGTACCAGCACTCATCAATGCCGCCAAATAGGCAACTTTTTCGCCGTATAGACGCCGTGCAATCAAAAACACCATCAACAACGACAGCAGATCGAAAAACGCAGAAACCGACCGCCCTACCCGGTGGATTTCCATGGTGAAGTCTTTGCCATCCGGATTAATCAATTCGCGGATAGACTGCGGAAATGCCGTTGAAAGGCGGTATTCGGGATTGGTGCCTTCATTGTTGGGAGTAGTAGACTGCGGTGGTAAGCGGTCTGGGGGCGTCAGCAATACGGCCAGGGTACGTGTGATTTCGTGGGGCAACATGCCGTATACGAAGAATTTGTAGTTGCCGTTGCGCGGATTTAGTGGCGTACGCCCACTGTCAATAAACCGCTCAAATGAATTGGGCAAGCGAATCTGGCTTGCAACCTCGGTGAGAAAACGTTCATCGGGATGGAGTCGAAACGACGGCTCGTCCCAGGCAAATAACCCGTTCAGACGAAAATAAGCGCCAATGAGCACGATGATGAGCAACATCATCCAGCGCAGAATATGCCGACGGAATAGTGCAAGCGTAGTATTCATCGAGTTCCTCATGCAGTGCACACACGACCACAATGCACCTCATCTCGGTTGGGATGTGGCGAATCTGGAATCATTTCGTATGTACAACAATCTCCTCACTCTAATTACCCACATTATAGCCCATATTTTGCACGGCTTTCCTGCGCCGAGATTAAAAAACCATGCCATTTCCTATATATTGTCGTAATGCCCTTTCAAATGAACAAAATGATGCTCGCATTCATCATAACTGAAGACCATATTGACATGATAATGTCATATTGTCAGTATTATATGCGTCATCATTCAATAGGGCTATGGTATGATATACGCAAACGCATCCTTGTGTATTACCGTCGGTCGTACACAGTGACAATGACAACATTATCGCTTACATGTGAGAGGTCGCATGCACATTCTGATTACCGGTGGAGCTGGGTTCATCGGCGCCAATCTCGCTGCCGCACTCTTGCGCGATGGGTATCGAGTCACCCTTTACGATAACCTGTCACGCCCAGGTGCCGCACACAATTTAGCATGGCTCACCAGAGAGTTCGGCCAAGACAAAGTGGTCTTGCGCAAGGGTGACATCCGTGATGCACGGAGCACGACGGATGCGCTAGCGGATGCCGATGCAATCATACATCTGGCTGGACAGGTTGCGGTTACCACATCGGTAGTCAACCCACGCGAAGATTTCGACATCAATGCGCTGGGGACCTTTAATGTCCTCGAAGCAGCCCGTGCATCGGGACGCAACCCGATTCTGCTCTACTCGTCAACCAACAAAGTCTATGGTGGCATGGACGATATCGTGGTGGTCGAAGACGATACACGCTACCGCTACCGCGACCTGCCACGTGGCGTCACCGAGGCCCAACCGCTCGATTTCCATTCCCCGTATGGCTGTTCTAAGGGGACAGGCGACCAATATGTGCGCGACTATCATCGCATCTACGATTTGCGCACCGTCGTCTTTCGCCAATCGGCCATCTATGGGCCACGCCAGTTTGGCGTCGAAGACCAGGGTTGGGCGGCACATTTCATCATTGCGACACAGCTGGGGCGCCCGCTGAGTATCTACGGCGATGGCAAACAGGTACGTGACCTGTTGTACGTAGACGACTTGGTCGACGCCTACCGCAGTGCGATCGTGCGTATCGACGATGTGGCTGGCGAAATATTCAACATCGGTGGTGGACCCGACAACACCATCTCAATCTGGCGCGAATTCCACCCACATCTCGACACACTCAACGGTCGGGCAGTGGCCACACCGCGCTTTGCGGATTGGCGCCCAGGCGACCAGCGAGTCTGCATCCTCAACATCGACAAAGCGCAGCAAGCGTTGCATTGGGCACCACAGGTCTCTACCACCCAGGGTATCGAGCGCTTGTGGCAATGGGTGGCGGATAGTCGTGCTGAAATCGAGGGACGGTAATCGCCATGCGTGTGCTCCTCGCCTTGACCTACTATCGCCCCTACACTAGCGGTCTGACCATTTATGCAGAACGCTTGGCGATTGGGCTTGCCGCACGTGGACATCATGTGACGGTGCTCACCTCGCAATACGACCCAAGTCTGCCACGCACCGAATCGCTCAACGGCGTACATGTGGTTCGCGTACCAGTGGCTGCCCGGGTCAGCAAGGGTGTCATCATGCCCACGTTTGGCATTGAAGCCACCAAGCTCGCACTCAGCCACGACGTGATGAGTCTGCACTTGCCGCAATTCGATGCCCCAGGGCTCGCTACCCGTGGTTGGTTGCTCGGCAAACCAGTGGTGCTCACCTACCACTGCGATTTGCAGTTACCACCAGGCTGGTTCAACCGCGTGGTCGACCGTGTCGTACAATTCCAAAACGAAATGGCGGGCCGACTCGCCACACGCATTGTGGCCTACACAGACGATTTTGCCACTCATTCGCCGTACTTGTCACGCTTCAAATCCAAGGTGACGGTGATCCCACCGCCTGTAGAAGTCATGGCGAGTAGCGATGACGATGTCGCCGCCTTTCGGCAACGCTACAACTTGACCGGTCCGGTGATTGGCATGGCGGCGCGCTTGGCTGCCGAAAAGGGTGTCGAAGTATTGTTAGGGGCTTTGCCAGCCATCGTGGCACAGCACCCCGATGCACGCGTGCTGTTTGCGGGGCCATTTGAGCAGGTACTCGGTGAAGAAGCCTATGCACGACGCTTGGCACCACTATTTGAGCAGTACAAACAGCACTGGACGTTTTTGGGGACGCTCAACCAACGCGAGCTCGCTACCTTTTTCCGGGCCTGTGACGTCATCACCGTCCCCAGCCTCAATTCCACCGAATCATTTGGACTGGTGCAGGTCGAAGCCATGTTGCTCGGCACCCCGTCGGTGGCCAGCAACTTACCCGGTGTACGCCAACCCGTCATCCAGACGGGGATGGGACTGGTGGTACCGATTGGTGATGCACCCGCTCTTGGCGATGCGCTATTGCGCATTTTGGCTGACCCGAGTCATTACCACCGTACCCGTGCCGAAGTCGAAGCACGCTTTAGCACGCCGCTCACCATTGACGCATACGAACGTTTATTTGCCCACCTTTCAGCGAGGAATTAATCAGTATGACGACCCAGACCCGTGACTTTCTCGTGCCCCATCTGATGACGTTGCCACCTCATCGTGTGATGATTCGTATGATCGAGGCCCGCTTATTTGCCGAAACAGCCCCCGACCTACCTGAACCCATCCTCGACGTGGGCAGTGGAGATGGCACCTTTGCCGAAATCGCCTTCCCGGGCAAGGTCATCTACGGCATCGACCCCATCATCAGCGATACGCACGAAGCCTATGGACGCAACGTTTACCAGGGATTGAGTGTGGCCGATGGCAAAGATCTGCCTTTCCCCAATGAAATATTTGCAGCAGCGTTTAGCAACTGTGTGCTCGAACACGTGGTGCCCTTGCGGGAAACGCTGTCAGAAACGTATCGCACCCTCAAACCAGGGGCACCATTTGTGGCGTCAGTGGTTGGTGGGCGCTTCCCATCACAGCTACTCGGCACCAAAATCCTCAACGCACTCGGCTTCGACGGCATGCGCTACGGGCGCTGGTTCAACAAGGTGTCGGTGCATGTCAACATGCTCAGCCGTGACGAGTGGAGCGCACTCTTCCGCGAGATCGGCTTTGAAGTCGAATCGTGCCGCCCTTACTTCAGCGATCGAGCCCTCGAGTTGTTTGACTTGAGCCACTACTTGGCGGCCCCCTCACTGATTACACGCAAATTGCTCGGGCGCTGGATTATTGCAGCCCCATTTACCATCAACTGGCTGTGGGAGCCGATTTTGCGCCCCATATACGATGCGCCGACGCCAGCCGATGCTCCCTACTACTTCTTTATTTTGCGCAAACCAAGCAAGTAAACAGCCATGTCACACCCCCACGAAGCATGTACACGCTTCGTGGGGGTGTCGTGTTATGACGAGGAGGACACATGTCAACACCGAGAATTGCCGTGGTCACGGGAGCAAGTCGTGGAATTGGTCGCGCCAGCGCCGTCGCCCTAGTGGCAGCTGGATGGCATGTGGCGTTGCTGGGGCGCAATCAGACTGAATTACAGGTCACCCAGTCGATGTGTGCGCCCCACCACCATACGTTGGTGGTACCATGCGATGTGGCTGACCCGACGGCGGTTACCACGGCCTTTGCGCAGGTGGAGTCACACTACGGTCGCCTCGATTTTTTGTTCAATAATGCGGGTATTGGTGCCCCTGCAGTCCCCATCGACGAGCTACCAGTTGATGCGTGGCAGGCAGTGGTCAACACCAATCTCAACGGCATGTTTTACTGCCTGCAGCAGGCATTTCGCATCATGAAGCACCAACAACCGCAGGGGGGGCGCATCGTCAACAACGGCTCGATATCGGCGCATGTGCCACGCCCGCAGTCAATCGCCTATACCGCCACCAAGCATGCAGTGACGGGGTTGACCAAAGCGGCGTCCCTCGATGGGCGCACACACCAGATTGCAGTGGGACAAATCGACATCGGCAATGCGGCTACTGATATGGCTGAGCGCATGGCACAGGGCATCATGCAGGCCCATGGTGCGGTGGTTGTCGAGCCACTGATGGATGTCACCCATGTGGCAGAGGCAGTGGTGGCCATGGCAAATCTCCCACTTTCAGCAAATGTACTCTTCCAGACCATCATGGCAACCAATATGCCCTATGTGGGGCGCGGATAAACTTTCACACAGCGCTATTTTTTCGTGTAGGATGTACATGAAGCCCGTTTATCACTCAAGGAGACAACGATGTCACAGGTTCGCACCGTCATGATTGGCTGTGGTGGGATGGCGCGTCACCATATCCGCAACATGATCAAAATGCAAGACACCACCAAAATTAGTGTGGTGTGTGAGCCTTCCTCGCAGGCCTACGAAGAAACAGCTGCCATGTTTGAGGCGGCCAATCTGCCCGTAC
The DNA here is from genome assembly GCA_046303375.1 of Roseiflexaceae bacterium. Lineage (GTDB taxonomy): Bacteria > Chloroflexota > Chloroflexia > Chloroflexales > Roseiflexaceae > UBA965. Next base: position 16,246 of record JBKCGB010000043.1, on the reverse strand, counting down.
CTGCCAACCAACCCGATCTCGACAAACTACTCAGCGACCACAAAGGCAAGATTGACGCCGCATTCATCATCACGCCACACAAATACCACCATGACCAGACAGCTGCCTGTCTGAATGCAGGTATCGATGTGTTGCTCGAAAAACCGATGGTGATGAATGGTGCCGAAGCGGAAAGCTTGATTACCACGCGCAATCGTACCGGCAAGTTGTTGGTGGTGGCATTCCCCGGCAGTCTATCACCCAATGTGCGTACCGCTGTCAGCATGTTACGTAGTGGTGCAATTGGCACCATCAAAACCATCAGTGGCGTGGTGTGGCAAAACTGGGGCGTCAACACGGTCAACACGTGGCGCCAGATCCCCGACATCGCCGGTGGTGGCTTTTTGTTTGACACGGGGGCACACTTGCTTAATACCACCGTCGACTTGGCCGGTGAAGATGTCGCCGAAGTAGCTGCCTACCTCGACAACCAGGGGCGCCCAGTCGAGACGTTGGGTGTGGTGATTGCCCGCCTCAAATCGGGTGTACTCGTGTCGCTCCATGGCTGTGGTGAAGCGATGCCGTCATGCCACTCCGATATTCGCGTCTTTGGCGACAAAGGCATCGTATACACGGGTGTCTGGGGCGAAAAGTTGCAGGTGCAGTACAACGGCGATACCCCGCCAGAAACAGTACCAACAGCCGCATCACTAGGCGTATGGGAGCAATTCCTGTCCGTGCGCCAAGGTGCTACCAACCCATGCCCACCCGAAGTCGGGTTGCGTATGGCCAAGCTGTGGGACGCCATCCAAGCATCAGCACGCAAGGGTGGATCATCGATTGCAGTGCGGTAAAAAGACGAGCGCCGTATGCCACAGGCACGTTGTGCCTGTGGCATACGGCATTGGGTGGACCGAGCCGCACATCGCATCTGGTGCTCCCCTTGCACGCGCATGCAGAGTATAATACGCATACGACAGTTGCAGGGGTGGGTATTTCATCATGATGAGACCAAACGTTATCACCATCGACGGTCCCGCAGGATCCGGCAAAAGCACATTGGGAGCCGACCTCGCAGCGACGCTCGGGTATATCTACTTTGATACGGGTGTCATGTACCGTGCATTGGCACGTGCGGTGCTTGATGCACAGCAAGATCCACAACAGGGCGATGCAGTCACGGCATTGGCAGAGTCATGCGAGATTGCAGTGCTTGCGCCCACACAACACGATGGGCGCCAATATACCGTGCTCCTCAACGGCCAGGATGTGACCTGGGCGATCCGCGATCAACAGGTCGAAAAAATCGTCTCGCTGGCGGCTGCTCATCCCACGGTACGCACCATCATGCGCGCCCGGCAACGTGCAATTGGACTACAGGGACATGTGGTCATGGTCGGGCGCGACATCGGCGCTGTTGTCATTCCCGAAGCACCACTCAAAATTTACCTCGAGGTTTCACTTGAGGAACGCGTGCGGCGGCGTGTTGCCGAGCTCACCGCCCGTGGCGAGTCGGTAGATGTAGCTGCCCTCACCCAATCAATGCGCATCCGCGATGAACGCGACAAGCACGTTATGTTCCCTGCCCCCGATGCCATCATCATCAACGGGGATCATCACACCCCTGCACAAACACTCAACCAGGTACTCACCTTGGTCAGCCAATGCCCATCACTGGCGCAGGAGTAATCGGCGATGAAGCATCTCTATGCGATGGTTGTGTGGTGCATGGTGTTGATTCTGATGCCGTGGTATCAACCTGTCCATGCACAGACCACGGCAGGTGTGGATATCACTGCACAAGTCGGTTTTGCAAACAGTTATGCGGTCATGCGACTGACACCCGTAGTACTCACCGTGACCGGTGATGATGTTGACCGCGACGTGCGGCTCGAATGGGCGATTACTGCGGACCGTGGGACAGTTGTAACCTGGTATCACGACATCACGCTCCCTGCCCGGAGCCAAAAGCGTATTGAATTCACTACGATTATGCCTGGTTATGCACGCAACATCGTGGCACGTGTACGTGATTCCAACGGCATCCTGCGCAGTACCATCATCAATGCAGAACCGATTTCAGACCTACTCAGCGTGGTGATTGCTGACGATACTAATTTACTTGCGGAGCTCAATACCGCGACACTCGCAAATGGTGCTATCCCAGCAGTCGTGCGTACCGTCACACCGCAAGCATTTCCGAGTACTGTGGCTGCACTGCACGGCATTTACACGCTGTTTATTGCGGATCCACTGCAACTCACTGCCGCACAACAAGGTGCCATCCGAGCGTGGCTCCACCTCGGTGGACGTATCGTTGTCTCAGGCACACTGGCAGACGGTTGGCGTGACTTGGGTGCGATTGAAATCGACACACGCACCGATGTGGCAGCCACAGCACTGCCTGATGACTGGCCGGCCACACTTCGGGTGCCAGTGGCACGTGGCATACACAATGCGTTGGCAGTACGCGACCATGAGGCGCTGCTGTGGCAGCGCAGCGTGGGCAGAGGTGAAGTCTTTCACACGGTACTCCCATTTGATGCGACCCGTGGATGGTCAGCACAGGCGTGGTATTGGCAACCAGTCATCGAGCCAACATACCCATTGTCACTGAGTACGGCGGCCTTTCCAGCGAGTGGTATTTACAACGAGGTATTGGCCAATGGGGTGACCATCCCTGCACTAACACAGCTCTCGCCATTGGTGATTTTTCTGATTGTGGTGACCTATATTGTTCTCATTGCACCGGTCACCTACATGCTCCTCAAACGCCGTGGCACTCCCGATTTGGCCTGGATTACCATCCCCGCCACCGCCCTGTTGGTGACAGGAGTACTCATGATCAGCAACTGGGCGATTCGTGGGAATACGACACTCGCATATGAGCTGGTAGTGGTGCATCAAGATGAGCAAAACCCGGATGCGGTCAGCACAAGTAGTACGGCCATCTATACACCGCAACGCCAACGCGTGACAGTACAAAACACGGTAGCAACAACACTGATTGAACTCAACGAAGTACCAACGATCTCACTGGCGGCCATGGATACCACCGTACATCAAGCTGACTATACGAGTAATGTTGGCGACATCAACTACTTTATGGGGATTCGTCTGCAGCCCCGTCCACTCGATGTACAACACACCCTGCTGCAACGCAACACGACACTTGCAGGCACCATTACACTGACGGGGCTCGCCCTCGAGGATGTGGTGGTCGTCTACGACACATCAAGCCAGCATATTGGTAGTGTGGCGAGTGGTGAAACAGTGCAGATCAACATTGACCCGCAGGACAGTGCGCAGTTTCCCTGCGCTGAAACCGATGATCCGAATGCGACCTTTAATCTGCAGCGCATCTACACACAAATCGTCGGCCCATGTGGAGCGATGAGTGCCTTGCCGAATAATCGGGTGACCATCTATGGCTGGAGTGATGTGCAGGGTACACAGACCAGCGTCGTAGATACACCGTTTACACAACAACGACAGCTGACCATTGTAACGCTCGTTGTTGCCACTCAGCCATGAGTACACGCCATCATCCAATGGTGCGTCACTTGGCCAACCATGCCTTGCTCGCCTCAGCGCAGCGCATCGTGGTGGCTGTCTCTGGTGGGCCAGACTCGTTGGCGTTGCTCCACGCATTATGTCATGTTTTTACGCGTACCCAGCTCGCAGTATTTCACCTCGATCATGGCTTGCGTGGTGCGCAATCAGCAGCAGATGCCGAATTTGTGGCATCTGCTGCTGCGGCACTCGGTGTGGCGGTGCGCTGTGATCGCGCTGATATCGCCAGTGAAGCCCCCCACTACCACAATCTCAGTGAAGCAGCACGTGTGGTGCGGTACCGGCGGATGGCAGCATATGCGGTCGACTGTGACGCTGATATCGTGGTCGTCGCACACACCCAAGACGACCAAGCCGAAACCGTATTGATGCGCCTCTTGCGTGGCAGTGGCCCCCATGGCATGGCCGCCATGCGCCCGTACATCCCGTGGGCGGCGTGGGCACCCGGCGCGCTAACTGGGCGCGCCGCACTTGTGCGCCCCTTGCTCGACATCAGCAGAGCGACCATACTTGATTATTGTGCGGTTGCAGCACTCACGCCACGCCAAGACCCGAGCAATCACAATCAATCCGCATTCCGTGTACGCATACGCACCCAACTCTTGCCACAGCTCCGCCAAGAGCAACCACACATCACACAACTCCTCGCGCAAAATGCGGCGATTGCAGGCGATGATAGTGCGTACATTGATGCGATGGCCACACAGCACTGGGCAGACGTGGTTGTGGTTTCACCGGGATGGCTGACAATGCATCACACCACCTTTGCGACGCTGCATGTGAGTCTACAACGTGCGCTTATCCGGCAGGCGATTATGCATGTCTATGCAACACTCCGTGAAGTCACGTGGGTGCATATTGAAGCCATCCGACAGGCGGTACTCACACAGAACCCTGCACAGGTATCGTTGCCACATCCGATGCGGGTATGTCTGTACAACGGAGTGGTCGGGCTAGGCACTCCACCCGCGCCCGGGGCAGCTCCCGCATACCATGCACCACCACACCAACTCACTGCACCAGATGACATTGCATGTGAGCAATTTACGCTACAAGTACGCGCACAGTATGCTGACACTGCGCATCGCGATTATTGGCAGGTACAGTTGCACCCACACCATGACTATGTGGTGCGCACACGCCAACCCGGTGATCGCATCGGCATCGGGCATGGGCAACATCGCCGAGTGCAAGATGTGTTTGTGGATGCAAAGATTCCTGTATCACAACGAGATACGTGGCCATTGGTGTGTTGTGGTGATACGGTGGTGTGGGTGGTTGGCATCCGCGTTCACCCAGCATTTTGCGTGACAGTTGGGAGCGCAAGTCTGCAGATTTCGTGTGTCATGGTGACTGATTCTACGGTATGATGAAACAAACCGACATACATAACAGGGAGAACTCATGCATCACGCCATTAAGCAGGTCCTCTTGAGTGAGCAACAAATTGCCACACGCATTCAGGAGCTCGGGCAGATTATTTCACGCGATTACCGTGATACATCGAATTTCGTCATGATCGGGGTGCTCAAAGGGTGCACCATGTTTATGATGGATTTGTGTCGTGCCATTGATATCCCTGTTGCAATTGACTTTATTGCGACATCGAGCTACGGACATGGCACGCATTCGAGTGGAGTGGTGCGTCTGCTCAAAGACCTCGACATGGATATCGCTGGGCGCCATGTACTGATTGTGGAGGATATCATTGATAGTGGCTTAACATTGGCGTATTTACATGCACAGTTGATGAAACGTGACCCTGCCAGCATGCGTATCTGTACCCTGCTCAACAAACCAGCACGCCGCGACCCAAGTGTCACCTTGACTGTCGACTATCTCGGATTTGACATTCCCAATGAATTCGTAGTTGGATACGGGCTCGACTACGCCGAACTCTACCGCAATCTGCCTTATATTGGTGTGCTTAAACCAGAAATATATACGCACTAACACACGCAGTGACACTGGGAGGAGTTCCTTCCAGTGTCACTGCCACAGGGTGGCATGAGTGTCAATTATAAGATTTCAATAAGAGTTCGTGTTTTTGGCACAAAAATCCTTGCCCCAATGAAAATGACAATGATATAATCACAACACCAAACACGTAGTGTGTTTTCCTCTGGTCGTATCAGAGCCCCACCTACCACGGAGTGTACCTCCTAGATAGAGAAGTATTATGGGCGAAAATCGCTGGCTCAAAAACAGCTTTGTTTACCTCGTGATTCTTGTGGCCGCCCTTGCACTTTTTTTCAATTACTTCAGCAGTGCACAAACGGTCACCGATGAACGGGGCATCTATTCTGTGCTCGCCGATGCCAAAGAAGGACGTATCGATCGCTTCGAAGTCCAATCTGGCAGCAACGACTTGATTGTCGTCTATCGTGACGGCAAACAGGTACGTACACGTATCGAGAGTGGCGACAGCATCACCACGCTATTGGTGCAGGCCGATGTGCCGCTTGACACGGTCGATGTCAAAATTGGTGCAGCTCCTGCATGGGGCGGTCTCTTCAACCTGTTGTCAGTCTTCTTGCCAGTACTCCTGATGATCGGGTTTTTCGTCTTTTTCATGCGCCAAGCACAAGGATCAAACAACCAGGCCATGTCATTCGGCAAAAGCCGCGCACGCATGTTTTCGGGTGATAAGCCGAGTGTGACATTTGCGGATGTGGCCGGCCAAGAAGAAGCCAAACAGGATTTGACTGAAATCGTCGAATTCCTCAAGTTTCCCGACAAGTTTTCGGCACTCGGCGCACGCATCCCACGTGGTGTGTTGATGGTTGGTCCGCCAGGAACGGGTAAAACCCTGCTGTCACGTGCCGTCGCCGGTGAAGCCGGTGTGCCATTCTTCTCGATTTCTGGTTCGGAATTCGTCGAAATGTTTGTGGGTGTGGGCGCATCACGTGTGCGTGATTTGTTTGACCAGGCTAAGCGCAATGCCCCGTGTATCATCTTCATCGACGAAATTGATGCCGTCGGGCGTCAACGTGGCGCTGGTCTTGGCGGATCGCACGACGAGCGTGAGCAGACCCTCAACCAGATTTTGGTCGAGATGGATGGTTTTGATTCCAACACAAACATCATCGTCATCGCAGCCACCAACCGTCCCGATGTGCTCGACCCGGCCTTGGTGCGCCCCGGTCGTTTCGACCGCCAAGTTGTACTCGATGCCCCCGACATGAAGGGGCGCGTGGCAGTCCTGTCGGTACACACCAAGGGCAAGCCACTTGCTGACGACGTCGACTTGAGTGTGGTTGCCAAACTCACTCCTGGGTTTTCGGGTGCCGATTTGGCAAACGCCATCAACGAGGCGGCCATTTTGGCAGCGCGTCGCTCCAAAAAGCAGATTGGCCAGCTGGAGTTGACCGATGCGGTAGAGCGTGTGGCCCTTGGCGGCCCCGAACGCCGTAGCCGGGTGATGTCTGAACGCGAAAAACTGCTGGTGTCGTACCACGAAGCTGGGCATGCCATTGCAGCTGCAGGCATGGCCAAGTCCCACATGGTCCAAAAGGTGACCATCATCCCACGTGGACGTGCCGGCGGGTATACACTCTTCCTCCCCGAGGAAGACAGCCTGCGCTACACCACAGCATCGCAGTTTACTGCGCAGCTGGTGTCCGCACTTGGTGGGCGTGTTGCCGAGGAAATAGTCTTCGGCATCGAAGAGGTCAGCACCGGGGCATCGGGTGATATCACGCAGGTCACGCGTATTGCACGCTCCATGGTGACCCGCTTTGGTATGAGCAGCAAACTCGGACCAATCGCCTTCGGCGAAAAGGAGGAGATGATCTTCCTTGGGCGCGAAATCAGCGAACAGCGCAACTATGGCGAAGACGTCGCTCGCAAAATCGATGAGGAAGTGCATCGCATCGTGGCCGAAGCTTACGAGCAGACGCGCGCCATCCTGTCTGCCAATCGTGCAGTACTCGATGATATGGCAAACGCCTTGATTGAATACGAATCACTCGACGGCGATCGCCTCAAGAGTCTCGTAGTACGCGTACAACAGCAGACCAACACGCAACCCATCAACAATTAAGCCAGTGTGCCAGCAACCACCACGAGGGGGTCCTCGTGGTGGTTTTTTGGTGTAGAGTAAACAGCACGACGAGGCGATTTGCCACGTTAAGACGCTAGGCTGGCTGTGCTATAATGCGATGAGCATTTGTGTAATTGAGGTATGTATATGTCCGGTCACTCCAAGTGGGCCACAATTCGCCGTTCCAAGGGTGTGCTTGATCAGCGCCGTGGGCAATTGTTTACCAAATTTGCACGAGACATCGCCATTGCCGCCCGTGATGGCGGGTCAGGTGACCCTGACGCTAATTTTCGCTTGCGCATTGCCGTCGACCGTGCTCGTGGCAGCAACATGCCAACCGACAGCATTCAACGCGCCATCGACCGCGGACTGGGCAAAGGTGGCGAAGCCCAACTCGAAGAAATCACCTACGAGGGATATGCACCAGGTGGTGTGGCGCTCTTGATTGAATCAGCAACTGATAACCGCAACCGTACTGCATCCGAAGTCCGTGCCGCCTTTACCAAAATTGGTGGCAATCCGGGTGAACCTGGATCGGTCAGCTGGATGTTTGATATGCAGGGCATGATTGTCATCGATCTGAGTGGGAGCAAAATCGCCAGCGAAGACGCTCAGATGCTTGCCATCGATGCCGGTGCCGATGATGTGGTAGAGAGTGGCGATATCCTCGAAGTCTACACCGACTTCAAACAACTTATCGCTATTCGCAATACGCTCATAGCCGCTGGGCTGACCATCACCACCGCCGAAAAGGTGATGCGACCCAAGACGCTTGTCCAGGCCGATGCTGCCGAAGCACTCAAGACACTCAAGCTCATCGAACGCCTCGAAGACCTCGACGACGTGCAAAAAGTCTACAGCAATCTCGACATTACCGACGAGCTGGCTGAGCAGTTTGCAGGCGAATGATGCGCACTATTGGCATCGACCCGGGTACCGCCATCATGGGCTGGGGTATCATCGAACAACACGGCAGCACGGTGACGTTGGTGGCATGTGGTGCACTCACCACACCTGCAGGGATGCCACAGGCCGAACGCTTGCTCATCCTGTACCGAGGGCTGTGCGAATGTATCGACACACACAAACCGGATAGTGGTGCTGTCGAAGAGCTCTTTTTCTCCAGAAACGTGACCACGGCATTGACCGTTGGACAAGCGCGCGGAGTTGCGCTGTTGGCACTAGCGCACGCTGGGCTGAGTGTCTACGAATACAAGCCAATTGTCATCAAACAAACTGTGGCTGGCTATGGTGGTGCCGACAAGAAGCAGATGCAAGAAATGGTACGCCTCACCTTGCGGATGCCTCAGATCATCAAGCCAGACGATGCCGCAGATGCAGTCGCAGTCGCCATCTGTCACGCCTATACCATGCCTATGACTCAGCGTATCCGTAATGCTGGTTCAGTCTAACCGTAAAGGAGCACCACAATGAAATTACTCGTATTTGTGACCGAAGACGCTGTTGCAGATGCTGCAGTAGATGCACTCGTGGAGCAAGGATTCCGAGTCACCCGTTTGGCATCGAGTGGCGGTTTTTTGCGCCGCGGTAATACGACGCTGCTGGTCGGAGTCGAGGATACATCGGTGGTTAAAGCTCAACAAACAGTCGCTACGGCTGCCGAAGGTGCATTGTGTATTGTGCTCGACCTTGAGCGCTACGAGCGTATGTAATTCGCTGCTCCATGAAGATTTTGTATGTTGCAAGCGGTATTCCTGTGCCGGGCAACCTTGGTGGCTCCACACATGCCATCGAAGTTGCCCGTGGCTTACACGAGCGCGGTCACGATGTGCATGTGGTAGCGGTCAGCAACGAGCATCATACCGACCTACGCCAGCTGGTGCATCCTGCAGTGCACCACATCCACGGTGTAACGATTCATCATATCGACATCCCCAAACCACTGTCACTGCTAGCAACACCAACGATTGTTTCTCTTGCGCGACGCCTGCAACCCGATATCATCATGGAGCGCTACTACAACTTTGCGGGGGCGGGAATGTTGGCAGCACGCCTGCTCAAATGCCCCACACTGCTCGAAGTCAACGCCCTCATCGTCGATCCGCCTAGTATCCGCAAACGCCAAATCGATGACCGCCTCGGGGGACCGATGCGGCGCTGGGCGACACAGCAATGCCGCTGGGCTGACGCCATAGTGACCCCACTCCATACCACCATCCCTGCAGAAATCGACCGCACACGCATCCACGAGACACCATGGGGCGCCGATGTCGAACGCTTCACGCCACGGACGACGCCACACGCCGCCGACCATGTACCGACGGTCATCTTCATCGGCTCGTTCCGGGCATGGCATGGGGTCGCACACGGGGTACAGGCAGCCCGGCTCGTGCTCGAGCGTGGCATCAAGGCACGTTTTGTGTTTGTGGGTCATGGTCCTGAGTATGCACAGGTGCGTGCACTGGCGGCAAATCACCCAGACATCGTGTTTACCGGCGCACAACCCTATGCTGAGATGCCACGTATCTTGGCGGATGCCGACATCGGCATTGCCCCATTTGATACCAGTGCCCACCCAGCCCTCCGAGCCGCAGGATTCTTTTGGTCGCCACTCAAGGTTCACGAATACATGGCGATGGCACTCCCCGTCATCACCAGCGATATCACACCCCTCAATCAGATTGTGCGCCATGACCACGAAGGGCTCCTCGTCGCCGAAGGTGATGTCAATGCGCTTGCCGATGCGATGGCGGCGCTGATTCAAGACCCTGCGCATGCTCAGCGCCTAGGCATGGCCGGTCGTGCCCGTGTGGTATCGCATTTTTCGTGGCAACAGCACTGTGCTGAACTCGAGCGCATTATGCGGGGTATGTTGGCGGCGCATCCTTGACAGCGCCCCCCCAACCCGCTACAATAACGGCAATGGGCGGGAGTGGCGCAATGGTAGCGCATCTGCTTCCCAAGCAGAGGGTTGCGAGTTCGAATCTCGTCTCCCGCTCCATTTCGAGACCCGGCCGACGGCCGGGTCTTTTGTATAGGAGGCGCACATGATTGCCATGGTATCAGGGCCGATTGCGGCCAGTGGCAGCGATTATGTGATTGTTGATACGCATGGCGTCGGCTACATGGTCTATGTGCCCAAACCACTGCTCGCCCGCCTCAACGATGGTGACCAGGTCACCCTGTATACCAACCTCGTGGTGCGCGAAGACTCCTTGACCCTCTACGGCTTTGAATCGTGGGTGCAACGCCTACTTTTTGACCAGCTGCTGGCGGTGAGCGGCATCGGCCCCAAAGTCGCCATGAATTTGCTCTCAAGCCTCAGCCCCGACGATTTGCGCACTGCCCTCGCCAGTGGTGACGTGGTGCGCCTGAGCAAGGTCCCTGGCATCGGGCGCAAAACGGCCGAACGCATGGTGCTCGAGCTCAAAGGCAAAATCGACCCACGTGGTATCCTTGCTGGTAGCACAGGCGCCACAGGTGGGCGTGATAGCGAATTAATCGATATTTTGATGGGACTGGGCTATAGTATTGCCGAAGCCAACGCCGCCGTGGCCAGCATCCCTGCTAGCGCACCAGACTCCATCGATGACCGAATCCGCCTCGCACTGCGTTATTTTGGCGGTCTGTAAAAAGGTACACGTATGCGTTTGATTTTGTGGGATATTGATGGCACGTTGCTCTACAGCGGCGGTGTGGCCGGTGAAGCCATGCGTGCCGCCATGAGTCATGTCTACGGCCGCCCCAACAGCAATGACCGCCGCGAATACGCCGGTAAAACTGACCAACAAATCATCCGCGAAACATTCCCCGAGCGCGACCCTGCCGACATCACCGCATTGCTCCCCACCTTTGCCGATGCCTACATGCAAGAGCTGACAGCGCGGCGTGCCGAAATGGCAGCCCGTGGGCGGGTACTCCCGGGCGTGCCCGCCGCTTTACAGTACTTCCAGCATGCGCCTGATTTTCATCAATCCGTGCTGACCGGCAACATGCAGGCGGTAGCCGAACTCAAATTAACCTTGACTGATTTGCGTGACTTCATCGATATGCGCACTGGCGCCTACGGCAGCGACCACCACCAACGTGTCGAGCTGCCACGCTATGCACTCGCACGCGCCCATCAGTACTTGACCCCCGCGATGTCGGGGCAGGACTTGGTGATTGTGGGCGATACGCCCAACGACATCGCCTGCGGCAAGGCGCACGGCGCGCGCACGGTGGCCGTGGCCACCGGGCCGTTTAGCGTGGCCGATCTCGCCGCCCACCACCCTGATGCCGTACTCGCTGATTTAAGCGACTTGGCGGCGACGGTACAGGCGATTGTCGGCTAGTTTTTCACCAGATACTGATGCAATAGCTGCCCGAGCGCAGTCACGCCTCGCTCAATCAGTGCTTCAGGCTGTGACGAGTAGTTCATGCGCGCATAGTTGTGCTGAGGAGTCACCGGAAAAAACGTTGCCCCTGGCACATAGGCGACTGCCGCTTTGGGCAACATTTCTTCGCGCATAAACGCAGTTGCATCCACCTGTTGCGGAAATGTGACCCACGTAAATAACCCACCGTGCGGATGTGTCCAGGTCATCGATGCCGGGAAGGTGGCGCGCATGGTGTCGAGCATGACGTCGCGTTTATGGCGGTAGTGCTGACGCAAACGCTGAATGTGCGCATCGAGGTCGTAATTGGCCATGAACAGCGAGGCAATCGCCATGTTGAGCGTGCTGCACTGCGTGTCGACGGCGATTTTGAGCAATCCCAGTTTGTGCATGATATCCGGGGCAGCCACCGCCCACCCCAAGCGCAAGCCGGGGGCGAGAATTTTGGAAAAACTGCCCAAATAAATGACTCGCCCCTGCGTATCGAGACTTTTGAGCGTGGGTAAATCGGCTCCTTCGAAACGAATACTGCGGTACGGCGAATCCTCGAGAATCATCACATCATACGTGTTGGCCAATGCAATGAGTTGCTGGCGCCGTGCCAGACTCATCGTCACCCCCGTCGGATTGTGGAAATCGGGCATGGTGTAGATGAGTTTGACATTGGTATTGTGTTTGAGGGCATGCTCGAGGGCATCCATGTCCATGCCGTCTTCGTCCATCGCCACCCCCACATAGCGTGGCTCATATGCATTAAACGCAATCAGTGCTCCCACAAACGTCGGGTTTTCGGTGATGATGATATCGCCGCGGTCGATGAGGAGCTTGGCCACCAAATCAATCCCCTGTTGCCCGCCGTGGAGCACCAGCACGTCGTCCATGCCACAGGTCGTGCCGTGGGTGGTCATGTGCTGCGCAATCTGCGTACGCAGCTCGGGAGTACCTATGGGGACGGAGTACTGCAGCGCACTTGCACCATTTTCGAGGATAGCCGTCTGTGCTGCCATGTGTAATTCGTCATAGGGGAAAAGACTCGCATCAGGGTACCCTCCCCCAAATGCAATCACCCCCGGCTTGGAGCCGAGCATCAACAGTTCGTCGACTGCAGAGAGCTGCACATGTTGCATGCGCATCGCAAAATGACGGGTCATAAGCGGACTCCTTTGCGTACAGTGTTTCCCACTATCATACGGGAAAATGAGCGGGCTGATGCATGCCACACACAACAGCACGAATTGGTTCCATGCTATGATGACGCCAATGAAGCACCTGGATGAGGACACCATGGAAATCGGAATTGATAGCTTTGCTGCGGCACGCACCCAGCACGACCACTATTCACCACAAGCCAGCAGCCACGCCCTCGGCGAACTGCTCGAACGCATGCATGTCGCCGATCAGGTGGGCATGGATGTCTTTGGCATCGGCGAACACTACCGTCCAGAATTCCTCGACTCAGCGCCAACAGTCATCCTGGCAGCGGCGGCGGCCCGCACCACGCGCATGCGCCTCACCAGTGCGGTCACCGTGCTGAGTGCGGCTGACCCAGTGCGTGTCTTCCAGAGCTTTGCGACGCTCGACCTTGTCTCACATGGCCGCGCCGAAATCATTGCTGGGCGCGGCTCGTTTATCGAAGCCTATCCACTGTTTGGCCTTGACCTGAACGACTACGATGCACTCTTTGCCGAAAAGCTGGACCTACTCTTGCAGATTCGCGACAACGACGTGATTACATGGACGGGGAAACACCGCCCTGCCCTACAGGCTCAGGCCATCTACCCACGCCCCATTCAGTCCCCGCTCCCGATTTGGCTGGGTGTAGGCGGCACGCCAGCATCCTTTGTGCGTGCCGGCGTGCTGGGCTTGCCGCTGATGGTAGCGATTATTGGTGGTGAGACACACCGCTTCCGCCCACTCATCGACCTCTACCGGCGCGCTTGGCACGAAGCCGGCCACCCACCCACGCAGTGCCGCGTCGGCTTGCATTCACTCGGCTATGTGGGTGCAGACAGCGAAAAAGCGGTCGCCGACTACTACCCGGGCTACGCCGAGACGTTTAGCCGCATCGGCAAAGAGCGTGGCTGGCCACCAGTGACCAAACCACGCTTCGACGCCCAAAACGGTCCCCTTGGCGCCCTGCTGGTGGGCGATCCGGCCGAAGTGGCCGCCAAAATCGTGCGCCATAGTCAGGCATTGGGCGGCGTCGACCGTTTCAGCTTCCAGATGGACAATGCGGGACTCAGTCACGAGCAGCTACTCAGTGCCATCGAGCTAATTGCCCGCGATGTCAAACCACGCGTCAATGCGCTGCTCGCGACCCCGGCGTAACATAGCCACCAGCTTCGGCTTTGGCGAGAATCTCGCTGATGGTGGCGACTAACTGCCGCGCGGAGTCCACATCCAGCTCTACTGCGACACGCGCGCCCACTCCCATCGACTCATTGACGAAGTCGAGGTTGAGGGCGTGCTCAAAGGGCGCCTCAAAGGGATGATCGAACGATACGTTGACTTCACGCACCGTAAACCAGCCGTTGCTGCCTTTGGCACTGCCAGCCACTTTTATCTGTGTTGCAATCATAGTGCACATATCAGGCTCCTCTACGCCACATATTTCTGCAAAAACGCCCAAATCGTCTTCCAGCCATCCATGGCTTGCTCTTGGCGATAGGCGGGGCGGTCATAATAAAAAAGCCGTGCCCAGCATTGGGGTACATGTGGAATTCATGCGGCTTGCCGTGTGTGACCAAGGCCTGCTCCAGCTCGGCCACCTGCGCCGGCGTAGGGAATTGGTCTTCTTCACCAAAAATCCCCAACACGGGGCAGGTCAAATCCTTGGTATAGTCGACCGGTGCAACTGGCTGATTGGCACTCAGCTCTTGCGCCGTCATCGTGACGCGCCCACCCCAACCGTTGATGATGGCCGCAAAGCCGGGCGTACGACAGGCACACAAATAGGCGTGGCGCGCCCCCGAGCAGGTGCCAAAGACGACCACGTTGCCCGAACAGTTGGGCAACGATTTGGCGTAGGCAAGCATCCCCGCCACATCGGCCACTACCTGGTCGTCGGGGACACCACCCGCAGCGCGCACCTTGGCGGCCACGTCCTCAGGGATACCGTGCCCAGCACGGTGGTACAAATTGGGCGAGATGGCGATATAGCCGTGATGGGCGAATTTGCGTGTCACTTCGCGGTACCACTCGTCCCAGCCTGGCATGTGGTGGATGACCACAATCGCCGGGTAGGGACCAGGCCCCAGTGGGCGTGCCACGTAGGCGCCAATCAGATCGCCGTGTTGGCCGGGGATGGTGATGGTCTCGGCAATCATCCCCTCGTATTGATTCGTCGCGTATTGCATGTGAGTTCCTTTATGACTACCAAAAATATCAATGCCCGTCGACATCCGAGTCAACCCGGCGCTCGCTGCCATCATCGAGTGCCGAAATCGCTGCGACTTCGGCGGAGGTCAGTGCAAAGTCAAAGACGGCCAGATTTTGGCGCAAGCGCTCGGGATGGGATGATTTGGGGATGGGCACCAACCCCTGCTCAATATTCCAGCGCAACACAATCTGTGCCGGTGTTTTGGCATATTTCTGCGCCAGCGCTGCCAGTGTGGCATGCGTCAGCAAGCTGTTGCCCTGACCGAGTGGGCTCCACGATACCGTCACGATGTCGTGGGCACGGTCATAGGCCACATGCTCGGAGCGCGTAATCAGGGGATGGAGCTGAATCTGGTTACATACTGGGCGGATACTCGTCTCGGCCAGCAGATGGTCGAGATGTGCCGGCTTAAAGTTGGATACACCAATCGAACGCACCTTGCCTGCTGCCACCAGCGCCTCAAAAGCACGCCACGTGGCCACATATTCGTTGCGCTGTGGTAAGGGCCAGTGGATGAGCAACAGGTCAACGTATTCCATGCCCAGTTGGCGCAAACACTCGTCGAGCCCAGCGATCGCCTTGGTACCACCCTGGAATTCGCCATCCAGCTTGGTGGTAATAAACAACTCCTCACGCGCAATCCCACTCTGCGTGATACCAAGCCCCACACCACGCTGGTTGCCGTAGCGATAAGCGGTGTCGATGTGGCGGTAGCCAGCAGCAATAGCGTCAGCAATCACGGGTGCCGCATTGTCGTCTTTGAGTGGCCACGTGCCCAGACCCAGCTGTGGCATGTGCAAACCGTTGTTGAGTGTGATACTCGGGGCAATCATCGCATCCTCATTTCGTTTTGGGTGGGTTCACATCTCTATTGTATGAGAAAAAACAGACCGCCCGTGATGCACATGCATCACGGGCGGTTAGCGTTGGGTGCTT
>JBKCGB010000042.1:0-8654 GCA_046303375.1 Roseiflexaceae bacterium | reverse complement strand
GCACACGCCATCTACCACCAATTCTCGAGTTTGACCCAAATCCACGGGCACTGATCAACGCAGACGAGCAGTGCCCGCCAGTCGACATCCCACAGACGATCGTGCTGTGTTTCTTTTATGAAATCATTGAAACACTGCGTGACACTGGGCGAATCCATCAAGTGCATGCCATGCGCAGCGAAATGGGGTTACACCCACTGTACGAACTTACCATGTCAAATGGAGCACGGATCGGGCTCATGCACCCAGGCGTAGGTGCACCGCTGGCCGCCCAACTCTTCGAAGAAGTCATCGCACACGGTGGGCGCACATTCATCGCAGTGGGAGGTGCGGGCTCGCTCCAGCACGCGTTAACAGTGGGTCATGTCGTTGTGCCGTCGAAAGCACTGCGTGAAGAAGGTGTTTCGTATCACTATGCGGCAGCAGCGCGCTGGATTGATGCACAACATGATGTCAATCGTGTAATCACCACGGTACTCGACCACACAGGTATACCGTATGTGGTCGGTCCCACGTGGACCACAGATGCGTTTTATCGCGAAACCCCAGCAAAGGTAGAACGACGGCGCCAAGAAGGATGTTTGACTGTGGAGATGGAAACAGCGGCGGTTCTAGCGGGTGCACAGTGTCGCACCGTACGATTTGGCCAAATACTGTATAGTGCCGACGACTTGAGTGGCACTGTCTGGGATGGACGTGGCTGGCATAGTCGGGCATCACTCCGCGAACAACTCACCTTTTTAGCGGCAGAAATCGCTGCACAGTTGGCATGAAACAATGCTCCACAAGTCACCAAGAATGTGTGGCTTTCTAATATTTTTCAAATAGCAATCAAAAACACAAATGCTATACTACCTATAGGTTGTCACCCATTACATTCCCCTAGACAACCGAAAGGTGGTAACACATGCGACTCGAACGATTTACCGAAAAAGCCCAGGAAGCGTTCCAAGAAGCCCAAAACATCATGAGCAGCTTGCATCACACGCAACTCGATGTTGAACACATCTTTTTGGCGTTGTTGCGTCAGCGTGACGGATTAGCAAGCAAAACATTTACCAAACTCGCAGTTGATATCGAGCAAATCGCCCAAAGGGTCGAATATGAGCTCGAGAAATCACCGAAGGTATATGGGCAAAACATCTACGGCAACCAGGTCTACATCACGCCACGCACTCAACGGCTCGTCAAGCGTGCCGAAGAAGAAACGCAACGCCTCAACGATCAGTTTACAGGCATCGAGCATCTGCTCATCGCTATCCTCAACGAACGTGATGGAGCGTCTCAGCGTATTTTGTCGAGCTTCAACATCACCCAAGAGCGGCTTTACCAAGCACTCATGGAAATCCGCGGCACACAGCGTTCTGATTCACCGAATGCCGAAAGCAAATACGAAGTCCTTTCGAAGTACAGCGTAGATTTGACGCGGCTTGCAAGCGAAGGCAAGCTCGATCCCGTCATCGGGCGCGACGCAGAAATCATCCGTGTCATCCGCATCCTGAGTCGGCGCAACAAGAACAATCCGGTGCTCGTGGGCGAAAGTGGTGTGGGCAAAACGGCCATTGCAGAAGGTCTCGCACAGCGCATCCAGTCTGGTGATGTGCCCCAACCGCTCCTCAACAAGCTGGTATTGTCGCTCGATTTAGGTGCCATGGTGGCAGGTTCAAAGTTTCGCGGCGAATTCGAAGAGCGCCTCAAAGGCGTGATGGATGAAATTCGTGCCAGCAATGGCAAAATCATCCTCTTTATCGACGAATTGCATACGGTGGTGGGGGCAGGAGCCGCGCAGGGCTCAATTGACGCTTCAAACATGCTCAAACCGGCACTTGCTCGTGGCGAGATGCAGGTCATTGGGGCTACCACACTTGATGAGTATCGCAAACACATCGAAAAAGACCCGGCACTCGAACGACGCTTTAGTCCGGTGTTTGTGGAAGAACCGGATGTCGCGACCACCATCGAAATGTTGCGTGGGTTACGGCACCGCTACGAGGAGCATCATCAACTGGTCATCAGCGACGATGCAATCGAGGCCGCTGTGCGCTTGTCGAGCCGATTCATCATGGATCGTTTTTTGCCGGACAAAGCCATCGACCTACTTGATGAAGCCGCGGCCAAAATCCGAATAGACATCTTTTCGATGCCCAAAGAATTACGTACGATGGAGCAACAGCTTGCAGAACTACGCACCGCTGAGGAGGATGCAAGCCAGCGCCGTGATTATGAGCGCGCTGTGGTGATTCGTGCCGAATTCTTGAAACTCGAGCAAGAGTTCACAAGTCAGCGTGACGCTTGGAAACGTGTTGCAAACATCGATGAAACCGTGGATGCAGAAGACATCGCCCAAATCGTGTCGTCATGGACTGGCGTACCAGTGGCACGCATGCTCGAGCGGGAACGTGAGAAATTGGTCCACATGGAAGCCCGCTTGCAAGAGCGCGTGATCGGCCAGCACGAAGCAATTGTTGCAATTTCTGACGCCATCCGTCGAGCACGGAGTGGCATGGCCGACCCTCGCCGTCCAATCGGGAGTTTCATTTTCGTTGGTCCCACTGGTGTAGGCAAAACAGAGCTTGCCAAGGCGCTTGCTGCATTCATGTTTGACAGCGATGAAGCAATGACACGTATCGACATGTCTGAATTCCAAGAGCGCCACACGGTATCACGCCTGATTGGAGCGCCTCCTGGATATGTTGGCTATGACGATGCAGGTCAGCTCACCGAGCGTATTCGGCGCCGTCCATATCAGGTGGTGCTATTCGATGAAATCGAAAAAGCACATCCCGATGTATTCAACACGCTGTTGCAGCTGCTTGATGATGGACGCCTCACCGATGGCCAAGGGCGCACCGTAGATTTCAGCAACACTATCGTCATCATGACATCGAACATTGGCACTGAACATGTCAAACAAAAGGGTATTGGACTCGTGCGCACAGCGGACCGCAACGACCAAGCACAGGCGCAAGCGCGGGTAATGGAGGCAATGAAACAAGCGTTCCGCCCAGAGTTCCTCAATCGTATCGATGACATCATCATCTTCCACCCACTCAGTGAAGTGGAACTCACGCACATTGTTGACCTGATTGCAGGTGATGTACAAAAGCGCTTACTCGAGCAGGGAATCACACTAACCCTCGACGCGAGTGCCAAAGCGTGGTTGGTGCGTGAAGGATACAACCCGGCCTACGGAGCACGGCCGCTACGCCGCACCGTGCAACGGTCAATCGAAACACCCATGGCACGTGAAATCCTCAAGGGCAACTTTGTGGCAGGTGATGTCGTCATTGCGGAAGTCGATGAAAACGGCAAGCAGCTCCGCTTCAGTAAAAGCGAGCGACTCGAAGTGCCTCAATCGCATAACACACCCGTCTAAGCCCCACCGTTTTAATACATACGCCTGCACATTCAAAAAATGTGCAGGCGTATGTATTTCTATGAATGAGTGCACGTCAGACATCAATTGCAACAGCACGCTCAATATCAGCTTCTGTTTGAAGCCGCATGACAACTTCGCTCGGTACCGTGTCGTCGAGTGTCAATACCATCAAAGACTGTTCACGTGGAGCCAAACGCCCAACTTGCATGCTCGAAATGTTGACATCGTATTCTCCGAGGAGTGTGCCGACCATGCCAATCATGCCAGGGCGATCACGATGATAGGTAAACAGGAGCGAACCAGTGGGTTCGAAGGTGACCCAGTATCCATCGAGCTCAACCACGTATGGACGATCACGCAACACGGTGCCACTGTAGGTGCGAATTCCGCTTGCGGTGTACGCTTGTAGTGCGAGCATTCCAGCGTAATTCTCCACTTCCGGCATAGTACGTTCGTTGAATCTGACACCGCGCTCTTTGGCGATAATCGGCGCATTGATAGCGGTAATACGTTGCTCACTCACATCCGACAGAATGCCTTGAAGCAACGCCGTACGGAGCGGTGCCGTATTCACATTCGAAAGCTCACCTGCATAGATGAATTCGTAGCGATGGACTGGCTCATTGACTAAGCCGATACTCAATTTCCCTAAACACCGCGCTAATGCCGCATAGGGTGCAAGCACACCGATATCTTCGGGAGCAATGTAGGGTGCATTGACAGCGTAGCGTGGTGAAAGGCCATTTAACGCGTCGAGCACTCCTTCGGCCACATCCACTCCAGTGAGTGCTTGTGCTTCCACTGTTGATGCACCCAGATGCGGAATAGCGATGACCTTGGGATGTCCGAGGAGCGGAGAATCAGTGGGTGGTTCTTTTTCAAAGGCATCAATCGCAGCTCCAGCGATGCGACCTTGCTGGAGGGCATCATAGAGTGCGGCTTCGTCGATGACACCACCTCGAGCCGCATTGATAATAGCCGCTGTTGGCTTCATCAGTGCTAAGCGTTGTGCATTGATCATGTGACGGGTTGCATCAATCAGTGGCACATGGAGCGAGATGAAATCGCTCTGTTGCAATACTTCATCGAGTGTACAGAGTGTTACACCCAACTGCAAGGCACGTTCGGTGGAGACAACGGGGTCGTAGGCGATAATGTCCATTTCGAGTGCACGAGCCCGCCGAGAAACCTCTGCACCAATGCGCCCAAATCCCACTAGCCCGAGTGTTTTGCCACGGACTTCGCGCCCCATGTACTTGGAGCGATTCCACCCACCTGCAACCACGTGTGCATGCGCATGAGGTAGATGGCGTGCCAGCGAAAGGAGCAATCCGATGGCCAATTCGGCTACTGCAACACTGTTGGATGCGGGGGCATTGACCACTACGATGCCGCGTCGCGTTGCGCTTTCGACATCGATGTTGTCAACACCGGTACCAGCCCGACCTACCACACGTAATTTACCCCCTGCAGTCAGGAGCTCGGTGTCGACCTTGGTGGCACTGCGCACTACGAGTGCATCGTACTGATTGATGGTGGCGAGGAGTTCTGTGCGGGTGAGCGCTGTAAGTACATCGACGTGGGCGTGCTCACGCAAGTGCGCAAGCCCTTCTTCGGCTAGTGGTTCAGTCACCAGAATACGATTCATGGTATCCAGCTCCTACAAAAAAGAGCGGAACCAGTTGGTTCCGCTCCATTGCGTACTGGTTGTATTGTATCACCAACATTCTAGGATTGAGAGAGGATTTATGTTGACTTCGTTTTGATAGACCTCATAGTGCAAATGGGGACCGCTAGAATAGCCAGTCGTGCCAACCCAGCCAATGACATCGCCTGTTTCCACTTGCTGACCAGAAACAATGTTGAGTTTACTGAGGTGCGCATACGCAGTCGCCCAACCATTAATCCCATCGCTGATACGCACATAGTTGCCAGCCAACCAGTTGTTGGGCACAACGCGAGCAATCCCCGCATGCAATGCGACAATTGGCGCACCTGTGGTGGCGGCAGGATCCGCGTACCCATCACCATTGCCATCCACGGCCAAATCCACGGCACCCCAAATCGACGCTGGTGCGTGTGTTCCTACACCGTACCCCTGAGTCATGACCACACTGCCTACTTCGGGTCGTACCGGGCAACCAAAAGGAGCTCCAGGTAGACCACGTTTAGAGGCTATCGCTGCCATGGGATGACTTTCTGGTACAACTACTGGTGCAGCTACTGTGCCGACGTCTTGAGCATCGAGCAACATGATTTGCTGTGACATTGCAGGACTTAACGCCATCTGTACGAGGCGTTGGCGTAACACAGCACTCGCACCATCTGGATCATCATGATGTCGCGAAATAATGCGTGTATCGCTCATCATGCGCGTTGCAGGCATACTCATTACTAAAAGTGAGCCACCAAGCATGACAATGGCTGATGCAATCATAAAGATGGTGCCCAAGCCGAGGATCCACAAGTATGGCGAGGTACGCTGTTTGTTGGGAATGCGCAATAAGCGGGTATTTGTGACTTGATACAATTCACTCACCAACGCCATTTGCGCGGGATCAAGTGCCCGAATGCCATGCTCAGCCGCAGCAATATCACGCACAGGAATGCCTGTACGTGCTGCCACATCCACCATGGAAAGACCACTTTGTTGACGCAGTTGTTGTAGTGTGTTAATCATCGCATACTCCACTACAGACTATAGCACTACTCGCCATCGTTGACAACTGATACAGATTACGACTCGATGATACATGCTTGCAATGCGTTGTTCACCGCAGTGACACCGGCTTGTATTCGAATCGTATTCAAGAGCACGAGAGGCAATACTTGCTCGTAGGCATCCCAACGACAAATAGTAATTTCATCATACAGTTGTGTTTGGAACACAGGCATAAACGGTTGTAACGCAATGAACAATGGATCATTTGCAAGTTCACCTGATTCAATCAACGACCGATCTATCGGAATCCAACGCATTGTGCGAAAGAGTGCTGTTTGTGCATCTCGCGCCTGCAACCCGCGTACGAATACGTCTACGGCGGCACGTCGTTCAATTGATAACCCAGCTGGCACGATGGCATAGACCACGTCAACTGCTGGCATCAGCCGGGCACCGCTTGCGCTATAAATTGGTGGCGCAGCGAATCGAAGTGGCAAATCTTCAGCATATTTCTCATAACGCCGTATGGCTGTATCACCATCAATGGTATATGGCACATACCAGTTGATAAAATCAGAGGTGGCTTCTACATATGTAGTCGCGTCCCGTGGTCCCAAAGTGCGCATTTCGTCGAGCGAAGAAAATGCGGTCGTGAGCATGTCTTCTGGCAGTATGGAGGTGGTCTGGGTTAATTCGCGCGCTGCACCGAGTTGATCGAGCATCATGGCAAACCAACGTCCTTCTGGCCATGAATATGCCATTTTGTATCGGACACGGCCACGAATACTTGCACCAATACCCATCACATCAGCAGTGGTATCTGGCAATGTATCAAGAAACTCACTATTACCAATACTCACCAGATAGTTGCGTAATGCCAACGGATACACCGCAGAGCCCGAATTACGTGTCAAGGCATCATCAATGTATGAGTAGTGTGCAACACGCATGGTCACCGTATCTGTAGCCACAACCCCGAGACGGATTAGTTGCTGTAAATCATACTCACTACCAATCCACACATCAGGCACAACGGTCGGATCAGCGTCCAGCGCGAGGGCGTAGGTACCATCCGGGCTGCGCACATCAACAGTGACGAGTTGTTGAGTGAGCTGTGCCGTAGTAGTGATGATATCAACCATCCCCTGCGGGTTAGTGGTCGTATCGTGAATCAAGCGAATCTGTAACGCCGCTGGTTTTTCAGGAACCGCTGCTGTGGGACTGAGCGCCACCATGGTGGGCGTCTGTGAAGGCAGCGGTGTCTGCGTCAACGGGCGTGGCGGCTGAGTTGTCGCCGTAGCTGCCGCAGGCGAGAGTACTGTACACGAAATCAGGATTGCTGCAATTATAGTGATGCAGATCAAACGACCAAGTTGTATCACTGCAGTTCCTTTGATGCCAGTGCCGACTGGAGTGTAGGTGCCAGGCGTGTATCACTTATATCTGCTGCCAACAAGACGGCACCCACCACGGGGCGGCAGTTCAACGTCTGAACCGTTGCGTGAGGTGCATGCTGTGCGAGTGCCCGTGCAAATGTTGTATGAAAAATAGGGGCTGCACCAGTTGCAACCCCACCGGCAAGGACGACATCGAACTCATGCGCAGTCAAATCAAGTTGTGCTGCAACGATACCTGCGTTCTCAGCAAGCAATGAGGCGGCCGCCGAGATGACCGTACAAGCGATTTCGTCACCCGCATCGGCAGCATGCATGACCACAGGTGCAAATGTGGCGATGTTTTGCGTGAATTCATCGCGCGAGAGCGCTTCAGCAACTGCAGGTAATGATGAGTATCCAGACCACGCCAGCATGGCATGCAACAACGGTGAAGGCGGTTGATTACGATAATAGGCGCGCGCCAGCTGTTGAAATGCGGCATATGCGATGCCTTGTGCACCATCGAAATCCCCCCACATACTGCCCAAGCCAAACGTGCGGTATTGTGCCCCAGAACGGCCAATTCCTGCCACAGTGCTCCCCGTACCTGCAATCACACCGACGCCATAAGAAAAGCGCGAACCGGCTCGTAATGGCAAAAATGCATCATTGACCAGCATACATGGTGCGTGGGGAATAAGCGGCGCAATGAGCGGGCGCAGTCGGTTATCATCAGAAGGCCAGTCGAGCCCTGCAACGCCCCAGGCATGTGCAGTAATATCAAGCACCGAGCAGTGTGCAACTGCCAACAAGCGCTCAATGAGATCCGCATAGAGATGTGCTGCTGCTGGGAGCCCGATTCCTTCCCAGTTCCCGGAGCCAGCAGTGACGAGGGCGCGTATCTCACCATGCGTATCTACAGCGATTGCTTCTGTTTTTGTACCACCGACATCGACGCCCACAAACACATTAGTATCCTTCGCTATAATTGACCACCTGGTGCAGGGGTTGGTGCTGCACGAAACGGTCTAAATTCTCAAGAAAGAGTTCCATCATGCGAGCACGCGTTTTGGGTGAAGACGCAGAGATGTGCGGGGTAATCCAGACATTGGGTGCATCCCACAATGGATGCGATACTGGCAACGGCTCTTCGGGTTGCACATCGAGACCTGCACCAGCAATTTTCCCCAGTTTCAACGCCTCAATTAAATCATCTGTGTTGATTACATTGCCGCGC
>JBKCGB010000041.1:0-14411 GCA_046303375.1 Roseiflexaceae bacterium | reverse complement strand
GGCATGACGTTGGAGGGGTCTGGTGGCGTTTTGCCTTGACGCCCGCCCCCGTCATATCTGGTGGCCACGCCGCCGTGCCATCTTTTCCGCAGCCAACACCGGTATATTCTAGCCTTGACGAAAAGATGCCACCACCGCTTCGCGGTCGTGGCATGACGTTGGAGGGGTCTGGTGGCGTTTTGCCTTGACGCCCGCCCCCGTCATATCTGGTGGAGGGGAGTGCATGTAACCCATCCACCGGCGCCGTGCGCCGGTGCGTCGGGGCGCCATGGAATGACGCCCCGACCGGTGCATGTTTTATCGCATCAGTCAGTGATCAGGGGCCGCTTGCTTACGGCATGGCATCGGTGCAACGCACCCGTGCAGTTGTGGCATGACGCAAGAGCAGCGTATCGGCCGGTCAGGGCATGACGGGACGCCATGGCATGGCGCCCCGTCAGCGGTCATCGAAACATGATATTTACCGCATCAGTTAGAAACCGTTGCGATAGACGATGCGACCTTCAATCATTGTCAAGCGGGACGTAATATGTTGCAGCTCACTAGCATCACAGCTAAATGGGTCATGGGTGAGCACGGCCAAGTCGGCGAGCATACCAGGCATAAGTGTACCTTGGCGGGCATGGCTGTTGGCGGCATAGGCGGCACCAACGGTAAAGCCACGCAGGGCGCTCATACGACTGAGCGCCAACTCGGGGTACCAGCCACCAGCCGGGGTGCCATCGAGCTTGCGGCGCGTGACCGCGCCATAGATGCTATACCACGGGTTGAGCGATTCGACGGGGGCATCGGAGCCCAGTGCCAACACGGCACCACTGGTTTCGAGTGCACGCCATGCATAACTCCCAGCGTTGCGCGCCCCCCACAAGCGTTGGGCGGTATCCATGTCGCCAATCATGTGTACCGGTTGCATCGAGGCCACCACATTCAGTGCTGCAAAACGCGGGATATCTGTGGGATGCAACAGCTGACAGTGCTCGATGCGGTTAGGCACCATCAGTACCCGTTTGGAGGTATCAGCCAGACTTTCGCCAGAGCGTTGCAGTGCGGTCAATGCAGACTGGACGGCATCGAGTACTTTGCGATTCGCGCCATCGCCGATACAGTGCACCGAAATGGCAATACCAGCATGATTGGCACGGCGTACATAGTCAAAGATTTCTTCACGGGTAATGGTGGGCAAGCCGAGATTGGTGCCACCCTCGAACGGGGCCAGCATGTCGGCCGTTTCAGAGCCCAAGGTACCATCTGCAAAAAACTTGAACTGACCGATGCGCAACCAGTCGTCACCCATGCCACTACGAATCCCCATTTCGATCATGTGTTCGAAGCCGTTGGGGTCGATGCACATCAAGACACGTCCTGGCATCTCGCCGCGGTGACGGAGCTCTTGCAAGGCGCGCAAGTGGATGAAGCCATCCCGACGCATGCCGGTCAGCCCATGCATGCCGACCATGCCGTAGCGATAGCCTTCGGCAAAGCAGTCTTTGGCGGCATTGATACGGTCTTCGTCGTTGTAGTCAGGGATATGGCGGCGGATTAGGTCGATGGCCGTTTCTTTGAAAATCCCCGTGGCATCGCCATTGGCGTCACGGTCGATATGCCCACCCATGGGGTCAGCGGTCTCACGAGTAATCCCAGCGATGCGCATGGCAGTATGATTGACCCAGGCAGAGTGACCATCTTTGCGCGGAAAAATCGCAGGGCGGCCGGGGACAAGTGATTCGAGATCGTCGGCTGTTGGCCACCGGCCACCCCACAAGGTGTGATCCCAGCCCCACCCCTGCAACCAGGTGTTTGCGGGCAACGTTTGGGCAGCATCGGCGATACGTGCACAGACCATCTCAAAGTCGTCGAGCCCATCGAGGCGCACTTGGCGCAAGTACAAGCCGTGTGAAATGATGTGTACGTGGGCATCGGTCAACCCCGGGATCACCGGGTTGCCTTGTAAATCAAGTGTATAGGTCGGATTGGGGAGAAGCGCTTGTACATCGGCAAGCGTCCCGGCAGCGCACACCACACCATCACGAATCCCAAGCGCTGCAACCTGTGGCTGGGCTGGGTCAAGGGTGTAGATTGGACCATTGGTGACCAACATGCTACTCATTTGATTGTGCTCCATAAACAGTGGGGAAAGCAGTCATTCACACTGATTATGCCACAAAAATCCACCTAGGCCGCATCGTGCCTAGGTGGATAATCAACCGACGCCGCTTAATTATTTGAGTCGTTGCGCTTCTGGTTATCACGCGCCCACGGAGGCAGACTGACATTGGGGTCATCGTACGGCCGTGGTTCACCAAAATTACTCCGTACACCGCGATCGAGCGGCGAACGATCAGACGCTGGAGAGGATGGGCGCTGACCCCGATCAGGTGGTGCATCTTGACGATGTGGACGATTGCCGTTGGCACCGTTGCTGCGATCAGGCTGTGGTGTGCCACTGGCACCACGATCTGGTGGGCGGGTGCCGTCAGCATTCTGACCCGGTATCGAGCCTTTGGTGCCATTCGCAGTACCATGCGCGCCACTGCCCAGGTTACTACGACCACCAAGGGCACCGTTACCGTTGTGGGACGCATGATTGTTGGGAATCACATCATCACGGGTGCGGTCGCGCATCTCAGTAATCCCTGTTGCAACCAGCGTAATTTTGACTTGATCGGGTGGGAAGTGTGGATCAATGACCGACCCCCAGATGATGTTGGCATCAGGGTCAACGATCGCTTCGATGGTAGATGCGGCTTCAGCGACTTCGCTGAGCTGAATGTTTTCGTTGCTGGTGATGTTCATCAACACACGCTTGGCACCGCGGATTTCGACGTCGAGCAGTGGTGATGCCATGGCAGCATCGATGGCCTGTTGGATGCGGTTTTCGCCTTGGCCAGTACCAATCGACATCAAGGCTTGCCCAGAGCCTGCTAGCACGGTACGTACATCTGCAAAATCCACGTTGACCATGCCTGGCTTGGTGATGAGGTCTGCGACACCTTGAATGCCTTGTCGTAGCACACTATCGACGATTTGAAACCCCTGTAAAATCGACACATTGGGTTTTTTGGCGTAATTCAAAATCAACCGATCATTGGGCACCACGACCAACGCATCGACGTGCTCACGCATCTGTGCAATGCCCTTTTCGGCTTGTTGCATGCGCCGATTCCCTTCAAACGAAAAGGGTTTGGTCACCACTCCAACAGTCAAGATACCCAAGTCACGGGCAATACTTGCGACAATAGGGGCTGCGCCGGTGCCGGTACCGCCACCCATACCTGCCGTGATAAAGACCATGTCGGAGCCCTTGAGGATGTCGTAAAGTTCGTCGTTGTTTTCTTCGGCAGCACGCTCCCCGACGGTTGGATTACCCCCAGCACCCATGCCACGAGTCAGGCGTTCACCGATACAAATACGGTAGTCGGCCTTAGATTTACGGAGCACTTGGGCATCGGTGTTGACGGCAATAAATGTGACATCCTGGACGCCATCTTCGATCATGCGATCGATGGCGTTTGAGCCACCTCCACCGACTCCGATGACACGAATGACTGCTTGGATGTTGCGTGGTTGTTGGTTGGTCATGTCATCTTCCCCTCTGCCGCATGTCTAGTTACGGTCTTTATCGCGGTTACCACGACGCAAAAACACGGGAATGTCTACGTCACTCGGTGTGGGCAGATTCCGCACAGGAATTGGCTGCGAAGGGGTACGACCTTCACGTGGGCCAGTGCTCGACAATGGTGACGAAATACCCGTACGCGGGCGTCCCTGACCGTTGGATTGCCCATTTGCTGGGCCACTCGATGACCCAGTGGCTGCCCCCGCATTGGTAGAATCGCCAATCCCTGGACGCACCACCCGAATGGGTTCAGAGGCGGATGGTGCCTTTTTCTCATCGTCGAAGCCGGTTGCAATCAACGTGACTTTGACTTGACCACGGGGGAAGTTGGGGTCAATCAACAACCCCCAAATGATGTTGGCATTGGCATCAACGGCTTCTTCGATGATAGATGCGGACTCCTGCACCTCAAAGATGGTCACGTCTTCGCCACCCGTCACGTTGAGCAACACACTGCGTGCTCCATCAATGGTGACTTCCAGGAGTGGTGATTCAATAGCCTCTTTGACAGCGTTGACCATACGGTTCTCGCCGCTACCGATCCCAATCGACATCAATGCAGTGCCCGAACGCTGCATCACCGAGCGCACATCGGCGAAGTCGACATTAATCAGCCCAGGGAGATTAATCATGTCGGCAATGCCTTGGATGCCCTGACGCAACACGTTGTCGGCCATTTGAAACGCTTGCACCATGGTGGCGTTTTTGTTGCCTGCAAGGAGCAATCGGTCATTGGGCACAATCACCAGCGTATCAACGTATGGGCGCAAAGACTCAATACCTTGCTCGGCAGTACGACGGCGCGGACGGCCTTCGAATGTAAAGGGTTTGGTCACCACCCCAACAGTGAGAATCCCCATTTCGTGCGCCAATCGTGCAATCACTGGTGCCGCCCCCGTCCCCGTGCCACCACCCATGCCGGCGGTCACAAAGACCATGTCGGCACCCTTAAGCGCTTTGACAAGCTCATCACGGGATTCTTCGGCGGCTTGTTGGCCGGTCGTTGGGTCACCACCAGCACCAAGCCCACGGGTCAATTTTTCGCCGATGCGAATCCGTTGGGGTGCCTTGGACATAAACAAGGCCTGGGCATCGGTGTTGACCGTGATGAATTCGACATTTTGGACACCATCTGCGACCATGCGGTCAACGGCGTTTGACCCGCCGCCACCTACACCAATGACCCGAATAACAGCAACACGCTCATTGAGATCTTGTGTGGTGTCTAGCATGGAATCACTCCTCGTGTGTGGGCGGTTGCGTTCACTGCCAAAAGCATAAATTCAACAACAACGCCGGACATGTTAACGGTTTTGTAATCTACCTGATATTATACACTATCAGATTGTCATTTTGAATGGGTATTTTGCCCAAATTCACTGACAATTTTTCACCCAAATTCATATCACACGCTGTCAATTACGGCAAAAACTCACGCAACCAGGCTTTAAACTGTTCGTACAGCTCGACCCAGCGTCCTTCTTCGGGGGCGAGACCGGCATCATCGTTGTTGCCGTGGCGATACCCCCAACGCACAAGCCCGACTGCAGTGGCATATGCTGGTGAGTTGAGCGCATCACTCACCCCCACCATATTGCGTGGGAGGCCGATGCGTACTGGTGCACTAAAGCGTGACTCAAAGAGCAAGTCAATGTCATTGAGTTTGGCGCCACCACCCGTCAATACAATACCCGTCGCATATGCGCCATCGTAAATACTTTGTTCTACTTCATACAAGATAAAGTCAATGAGTTCATCGGCACGTGCCTGAATACACTGGTTAAACATTTTGCGACTTACCTCGATGTATTCGGCGGCACGACTGCCTTCGACGCGCATCAAATCAGTATCACGGGTAGCATCTGCCAACGCCGATCCTTGGGTTTGCTTGTTGTGCTCGGCCGAATGTGGGCTCATCTGAAATGTCATGATGATATCGTTGGTAAATGTTTGCCCACCCACTGGGATAACAGCCGTGTGCCATGTATTCCCTTGGGCGATAAACGCCAAGCTCGTGGTTCCTGCACCAATTTCTATTAAAACGACACCGTTTTCACAATCATCGCTAGTCAATACGCCTTCGGCGGCAGCCAACGGTTGCAACACGATGTCATCGATTTCCACGCCCACATCTTGCACGATTTTGATGAGATTGTGGATGGCAGTGTTTTCACAGACGACCACATGCACATCGACCTCGAGGCGATACCCAGGCATCCCGATGGGGTCACGGACGACTTTGCCATCGAGAATATAGCGATAGGGCATGACATGCAAGACTTCGTAGTTGGTGGGGAGCGGCTCGGCTTGTGCGGTTTCAATGGCATGGAGCATGTCTTCACGGATGACCATGCCATCGCGCCCATGCGTCACTGCCGTGGCACCACGCCGATTATAGGTACGAATATGCCGCCCAGCAATCGACACATAGGCTGATTGGATGCGGTATCCAGCTGCAGCTTCAGCCTTTTCCACGCTGGCTTGTACGGCGCGGGTTGCTTCTTCGAGGTTGACCACCATGCCGTGATCTACCCCTTTGGATGGCACCATGCCACTCCCAAGCACCGTGATACGGTCATCTCGGTCAATTTGGGCAATAACCGTACAAATTTTGAATGTACCGATGTCGATACCGACGATGTGTCGTGGTGCCATGCTCGCCTCTACGTCGTACAAAACTTACGGAACCGTGGTCGTTGCCGTGATAACCGTGGAGTCAGTTAATACATCCAATGTGTCGGTCACGAGCGCAGACACGGGGATGTCGAGCCGATAATATGCCGTGAGTGGACGCAGATCAACAAACGCAAACTCTGCCTTGGTATCACGCAGTTGCCGCAACAACGCCAACTTTTCATCGAGACGCTCAGGTCTGCCAACGAGAATGAGCTCACCGGCACCTGCCCGAAACGATACGCCACGAATGGGATCCCAACCGACGCGATTCACGGTGAGCCCTGTTTCTGCAGGCACCCGCAATGAAACATCACGAGCAAGTGCCAGGATGTCAGGATCAACTGTATCACCAGGCACGAGTTTCTGTCCGCTATCGTCATTGATGACGAGGGTGCCTGTCAGCACCACTGCCGAATCAATGCCAAGGATTTCGCCCTCGCTGTTGACCAATAGGTACCACTGCCCACTTTTCCAGCGAATTTCACTCTGTTGCTCACTGAGTGTTATTGTAACAGTATCCGGCAGTTGAATCTCAACCGATGCAGTGGTGACATAGGGATTGGCAAGTAAGCGGGCACGCACTGCATCTGGCTGTACCGACCAAATCGAGGTTTCAGCCAACTCGGTCATATCAATGACCCGTTGACGACTCATGGTAGCGGCCCCAACCACATTGACGTTCCGCACCACGTAGGCATCAGACCACATCATTTGCATGGTGTACCACAGCACCACTACGAGCAACACCACACTCACGATGCGGCCGCTTTTGATGAATTGTTGCACCTGCAAGCGCACACCAGGTCGGACCCCGCGGCGTCGGCGAGTCGGAGGAGGATCGGGAGTTGCCACGCGCCGTCGTCCTGAATTCACAGTTGTGACTCCTGTCCGCGTACGCCACGTGCCAAGGCGAGTGCTACCAACTTGTCGAGCAATGCGCCATATTCCATGCCACTCGCCTGCCACATTTTGGCGTACATACTCATTGGTGTAAACCCAGGCATGGTGTTGACTTCACTCAAATAAAAGACATCCGCTGCCGCATCAAACAAGAAATCGACACGTGCGAGTCCCGCACAATCGAGTGCCTGAAATGCGCGTAACGCCAGTTGCTGGACCACGGCTATCTGCGCACTACTCAACGCAGCGGGGATAATTATTTGGGTAGCATCATTGAGATACTTTGCCTCATAATCATACCATTCATTGGCGGGAATGATTTCGCCGGGCAGGCTCGCTATTGGCGCTTCGTTGCCCAGCACGCTCACTTCGATTTCACGCGCGTGCACGCCTTGTTCGACTACGATACGGCGGTCATAGCGGGCGGCAACCGCAATTGCATCGTAGAGCATAGCGCGTGTTTTGGCTTTGCTAATACCGACGCTACTGCCCATATTTGCTGGTTTCACAAACATCGGGTAGTGCAATTCACGCTCTAGCATGGCCACCACCGCATCAGCGTCATGGGCATACTGATGGGACTGTACCAAGCGCCATGGCACCACAGGCAAGCCGGCAGCGGCAAACGCAGCCTTCATCATTGCCTTGTCCATGCCCACTGCCGAGGCAAGCACACCACACCCCACATAGGGGATGGCGGCCAAGTCGAGCAGCCCTTGAATGGTGCCGTCTTCACCCATTGGTCCATGGAGCACGGGGAACACGACATCAAGATCGCGGATGTGTGTCCGAATCTCGCCACTGCCGCGCAACATCAGATGGGGTGATGCGGTGGTTTGTGCGGGCACAACTGGTGCCTGCACATGCTGACCACCACCCGGCAACAGGGCCGTATTTGATACCGCTTCGAGCGTGGCAAGCACATCACCACCAGTCACCCATTGCCCGTTTTTGTGGATGCCAATCGGCACCACATCGTAGCGAGCTGGGTCAAGGCCAGCGAGCACTGCTCGTGCCGACACCAACGACACTTCGTGTTCGCCCGATTGCCCACCAAAAATAACCCCGATACGTGTTCGTTGCATGCAGTACGACTCCTCTATAATGTCATATCACCGAGGAGTTGTACCTCGGGTTCGAGTTGGATGCCAAAGATGCGGTCGACTTGTGCACGCACGTGGTGCATAATGTGCAACACATCAGCACTCGTCGCTTGGCCACGATTCACAATATAGTTGGCATGTTTTTCTGCCACCATAGCTCCACCATACGTGTAACCGCGTAATCCAGCAGCATCAATCAGCCGACCGGCAGAGTCACCTGGTGGGTTCTTGAATACACTACCACACGACGACCCTTGGGGTGTTTTGCTGCGCCGGAGTGCAGCGGTGCTGGCCATGGCTGTGGCGAGTGCTGCCGCATCACCACGCTGGAGTGTAATAGTCGCTCCCACCACGATTGGACCGAGGTCAGCAATTGGCATCCCTGTACGCATAAATTGGGCATTATGCGCCTTGATGGCACTCGAACGATATTGAAAGGCAAAATGTGTTGCAGGTTGTGTCTGTACTGCACCCTGATGCCAAATATCAACACTTGTAACACTTTGCGCCATTTCTCCGCCATAACAACCCGCATTGCCATAGACGGCACCACCCACCGTCCCGGGGAGTCCTTCGGCCCATGTCAAACCGCACCACCCCTGTTTACTCAGACGACGTACGGTGCCAGCCATCTGCGCCCCAGCTCCGATATGGATGTGGGCTTGGTCACTGTGTTCGACAATGTGTAGATGCTGGTCACGCATGCGGATCACGACGCCATTAAGGCCGGCATCACTCATCAGGATGTTGCTGCCACCACCGAGAATCCAGACGGGCAGACGTTGTTGTTCGGCAAACTGCAGGGCATGTTGCAGACCAACAACCGAAGAAACGGTGGCCAAATGACGGGCAACGCCACCAATCCGCCAGGAAGTCAGCGCCGCCAGTGATACCGCGGACTCAATGATGATGTCCGGATTATCCATGGCGTGACTCCAATGCGTGCAAGACACCAGACCCGACCATGGTGCCATCACCGGCACTCAGCGTAATCAGCACGTCTCCTGGTTGGAGATGCGCCACCAACCAGTGCACACTATGTGCCACATCTCCGCTCGCCACAACGTGCGCATGGGGAATCTGAGCTACCAACCACGCCGCATCGATACCGGGGATGGCCTGTTCGCGGGATGCATAGATGTCACCAATGCAGACCACATCTGCATCGGCAAATGCGTGTGCCCAGGCTGGTGCCAGCATCTGCGTGCGGCTATAGGTATGGGGTTGCACATAGGCGACAATGCGCTGCCCGGGAAAGCGGCTCCGCGCCGCCGCCAACACCGCTTTGACTTCGGTCGGATGGTGGCCATAATCATCAATCACGGTAATTGCGCCGACCGTTCCCTTGTGTTCAAAGCGGCGGCGCGCCCCACGAAATGTAGCAAGGGCAGCAACAACTCGGCGCGGATCAGCGCCAGCCAAACAACAGGCAGCATAGGCGGCCAAAGCATTATTCACGTTATGTAATCCAGCCAATTGAATCTGCAGGTGTTGATCAAGGCGCATCGCAAAGCGTGTCCGATCATAGTGCCACGCCTGGAACTGTTGGGTATGCGCATCGTGGTGAATCGCTGATGCCGCCCAATCAAGTGGGTTACGCGCACACGCTACTGGGTCATGCGCCAAATCGCTGTCGATGCCATACCAACGCACCCCTGCACGCGTAATCGCCGCCCGCACCCCCGCATCATCGCCACACACCAACAGGCGCTCTGCCTGCGGGATTTGACTGGCAAATTGAGCAAACGTAGCCTTGTAGTCAGCATAATCGGGATAAATGTCTACATGATCCCATTCCACCGTGGTAATCACCGCAATATCGGGAGTCAGTGCCAAAAAGGTACGATCATATTCATCAGCCTCGATGACCAAAGGGGCATCCGGATGCCCCCACGTGGCAAGCACAGGCAAATCGGGGACATCGGCACCAATCACATAGCCCGGGGTAAGTCCTGCATGGCACAGCGCAACTGCGATCATGGCACTTGTAGTGGTCTTACCGTGCGTGCCGGCCACAGCAATCACGCGCCGTTCGTGCGACCACTGGCGCCACAAGTCATGCCGTTTGTACACGGGAATGCCACGCGCAATGGCGGCATCGAGTTCAGGATGAGGTGCACGCACCGCAGATGTCACCAGCAAGGCATCGGCATGCGCAACTGCATCAGCCGTATGCCCGAGCGTAATTGCCACTCCACGTGCTTGGAGTGCGGTCCACGCCGGGCTGTGGTGTGCGTCACTCCCGCTGACTTGATCGCCGCGGTCGAGCAGCAGGTGTGCAATAGCACTCATCCCCGCCCCACCTATGCCTACAATGTGATAGTGCATTACACCTCTCCTGCCAAACGCTGTAAGATGTGCGCCATATTGGTTGCCGCGTCAGGAGTAGCGAGGTGTCGCATCGCCTGCTGATAACGCATGCGCGTACTCGGATCATGAAGCAGTGGTGCCAAAGCCGGCCAGAGTGCATCGGTCTGCTGTGCATCAGCAACTTTGATGGCAGCGCCATGGCGTACTAGATAATCGGCATTCTCATCTTGGTGCACATACGGATAGGGCACCAAGATGGCCGGTAATCCGGCAGCTGGCAATTCGCCAAGTACCGATGCACCACTACGACAAATAGTCACATCTGCGGCTACCAGGGCTGCGGGCATCGTCAACGCACCATCCATGGCCAAATAGGGGTGGAGATGATAGCGTGCCTGGAGCGCAGGTGGCAGGGCGGCAGCCATGGCGCGTAGTGGTGCTTCGTCACCTTCACGGCCACAGATGTGCAACACGGCTGCATGGGGCAAAATATCGTTGAGTCGTGCAGCCACCGCAAAGTTAATACTCCGCGCTCCGCGGCTGCCCCCATAGACGAGCAATAATGGCGTGTCATCGTGGATGCCCAGCATCGCACGCGTGGTCTCACGGGCACCCTGCTGGATGTCGGCACGCACCGGATAGCCGGTCACCACCAGTGCGGTGCGGCTAGGTTGCCACGTCGCCAAGGTTGCCACAGGCAACCCGACATGCGCGGCTGCATCCGGAATACTTGCCAATGTGACGGTGGCAATCCGTGAAAGCAGTCGCACTGCCAGGCCAGGCACGACATCAGGCAGATAAATGGCACTGGGAACACGCATCAGCCATGCTGCCACGAACAAGGGCACACAGACATACCCACCCGTACCAAAAATTGCGGCTGGGCGCTCACGCCAGATCAGCTGCAGCGCTTGGCCGACACCACGGAGCAGGCGCCACACATTGGCCACGAGTGTCAGGCGCCCACGATCACGCACCGCCGCCGCATCAACCTGCCAAAATGGCAACGTGCTCTCGCGGCGCACCAGTTCACCTTCCATGCCATCTGGGCTGCCGACATAGGCGATGCGCGCCGTGCTATTTACGCGGGCGAGGGCTGCGGCGACCGCCAAGGAAGGATAGACGTGCCCACCCGTTCCGCCACCCGAGAGTACGAAAAGTGGTGACTGTTTGTTGGAAGCGCTCATAGGCCAACCTCAGCACACTTGGCCGTTCTTCGTCGGCCAAAGTATATTTCGAAATATTCAGCAAAATGCCTACCGCAATCATACTGACCATCAGGGATGTGCCACCATAACTCATAAACGGCAATGTGATACCGGTAAATGGCACGAGTGTGGTGACCACTGCCATGTTGATGATCGCTTGAAAGACCAACCACAGTGTCAATCCAGTGGCCAACAAGGCTGCAAATGTGTTAGGCGCAGCACTTGCGATTCGAAAGCCACGATACGCTAAAAAGACGAAACAACCGATGACAAACAAGGTCCCCAATAAACCGAGCTCTTCACCAATGATTGCCAAAATGGTATCGGTGTATGATTGCGGCAACCACAGATATTTCTGGCGCGATTGCCCCAGTCCCGTCCCCAACAAGCCGCCTGATGCCATCGCGTAGAGTGCGTGCAATGGCTGAAAGCCGGCTCCGCTATAGTAGGCAAAAGGGTCGAGCCAGGCATTGATGCGCTCGAGGCGATATGCGGCCACGTTGATGGCAATCAAGAACATCACAAAGCCGATGACCGCCGCAATCAACAGGTGCATGATACTCGCACCAGCTACAAAATAGACCATGGCCGAGACGATGACGACGACCGTGGTAGTGCCGAGGTCTTTGCCCACCATGATCATGGCGGTCACCAGACCGATGACCACTGCAAAGGGCAACACCCCCGTAAAGAGGTTGGTCATGCGCGTACCACGGCGCGACAACCAACTCGCCAGATAGACCAATAATGCTAATTTGACGAATTCAGATGGTTGTACACTAAAAAAGCCGAAGCGAATCCAACTCCGCGAACCGTTGACTTCGGTCATGGAATCAGGCAACACAAAACTGGTGAGAAAGAGCACAAATAACGCCACCACAAAGAGGCGTAATGCATTGGCACGCCACCATCGGTAATTGATACGCTGTGCGACCAATAAACCGAGGGTGCCAATACATGCAGCAAACAACTGCCGCCACAAATAGTACATCCCGTTGTTGTGATAGGTGAATCCCTCGACAAATGATGAGCTATAGACCATCACCAGCCCAAAGGGCACCATGATGCCCACACACACCAACAACTGGTAGTCGGGTTTGTGCTTGATACGATCGCTGAGGCTCAGACTCCCGGTTGTTTCACCACTCATGTGTGTCACCCCAAATCCATTGCGGGAACTACACTCATCACCACACCAACCAATGCAACGATGACCGCAATCACACCATACCATCCCCACGACAAGGTCTGCTTGGCAGGTACCACACTCCCGTCAGCATAGAGTACAGGCACCACACGTGGCGTCAGCAATAATCCACAGATGAAACCGCCACACAATCCACCAATATGTGCCATGTTATCGATATTTGGCACCGTAAAGCCGATACCGATATTGAGCAATGCGGTGAATCCCACATTGGCAAGTAACTGCTTGGTCTGATCACCATACAGCCGTCGATTGCGCAAAATATAGATGAGCTCAGCACCAATCAACGCAAAAATCGCCCCCGAAGCACCGACTGCAGGATTGGCGGTATACACGTAGGATGCGACACCGCCGGCAAATCCCCCCACCAGGTAGATACCGAGAAAGCGCTGTGTGCCACACAACTGCTCGATATCTGTGCCAATCGAAACCAATGCCATGGTGTTAAACAACAGATGCAACAACCCGGCATGCAAAAACATCATGGTGATAAAGCGGTAATACTGGTCACCAGCGGCGATGGCAATGTTGTTTTTGGCACCCCAAATCAACAACAAATCGCTGACTGTGACACCCGCAAATGAAAACCCGAGCATATCGATGAGTGTCGGAAGTGCAAAAAGCATCACATTGATGAGCGCAATCACACGCACTGCCGGCGTGCTCGTATTCCAAATACGCATCACACCTGACTGGGCCATTTATGCCTCCTCGGCAAGCAAGGTTGCCACTATTGCACGGAATTCCTCACCACGATGAAATTCATTGCGAAACATGCCAAAGCTGGCACATCCTGGCGATAACAAGATGGTGGCTGGTGTCGGAGCCACATGCTGTGCAGCTCGCACTGCATCCGCAAAAACATCAAATGTCCCCACAATACGATCTGCCATGCCGTGTGCCACGAGTGCCGCATGCAACGCAGGTGTGGCAGTGCCAGCCAATAGCACAATCTGTTGGACATGTTGGGCAGCACACGCAGCCAACGCATCAAAGGTGAGTTTTTTGTCGGCACCACCTGCGATCCACACAATCGGCTTGGGCATACACGCCAATGCGACCATGGCCGCATCGGGCACTGTGGCCGCAGTATCGTTGATAAACGTGTGCCTCGCACTGCTGGCCACGTGTTCTTGGCGATGCTCTACCCCGGTAAAGCGGCGCAACGTGGGAGCCACAAGTGCGCGTGGCATGCCCGCCTTGAGTGCCAAAGCAACCGCCATCGCCACATTGGCACGCATATGCATGCCTGCCAGTTGTACATCATCGGCATGCGCAATGGCATGATTCCCAGTGCTATCAGCCACCCACAACGTGTGGTCACGCCACCATACATCACCTGCCCGAGCCACTGACGGCAATGCCTCGGCACTCGTCCAACAGACCTGGCT
>JBKCGB010000040.1:0-4225 GCA_046303375.1 Roseiflexaceae bacterium | reverse complement strand
TGAAAGAGCTGGTTGCTACTACCGTTGGCGGGGTGGTAGCAACCGAGGTAGGTATAGTGGCTGGCGCGACAGCCACTTTCTTCGGCGAGTTCGCGAGCAGCCGCGGTGGCATGATCTTCGCCGGGGTCGACGCGCCCGGCGGGAATCTCCCAGTGCGTGCGGTCGACGATGAAGCGGTAGTGCTCTACGAGCATGATGGCACCATCAGCACGCACGGCGACTACCCCCACGGCAGGGCGCGGGTAGTCGACCACATGGTGACCGTGAATAACGCTCCCGTCGGGGAGTTGCACGTCGTCTTGGTGCAGACTGACCCATTCGCTGTGGTGAATGGTACGTCGTCCGAGTACGCGCCATGGTCGTTCGCTCATAGCCCGCTCCGCTTGCCTTGCGCGACTTCAACTGTGTATTCCACGATGCGTCCCGGGATATTGACCCCGGTGGGGGTAATGCTATTGCGGAACTCCATGGTGTAGTTGACTTCGTTGACTAAAACCTGCCCATCAGCGTCTTCGAGGAGGTCGATGGCGACGACGCCGCCGCCCACCGCTTTGGCTGCATTGATACAAATCTCAGCGAGCTGTGGGGTAATCGGGCAGACGGAGGCTTGTCCACCGCGGGCGGTGTTGGTGATCCAGTGTGGGCTGGTGCGGTAAATGGCACCGATGCAGTCGTCGCCGATCACAAAGGCACGGATGTCGCGCATATTGGGCTTGGCGACGTATTCTTGGATGTAAAAGATGGAGTGGTGGTACGAGCCGAGGACTTCTTTGTGCTCGAGGATGGCTTCGGCCGCTTCGCGGTCATTGACTTTGGCGATGAGCCGCCCCCATGAGCCAATAGCGGGCTTGAGTACGACCGGGTAGCCGATTGCTTCGATTGCACTGATAGCCGACTCCGGGGTAAACGCCATGCGTGTGCGTGGCGTGGGCACGTTGTGTTTGATGAGTGCCTGCGTGGTGAGGAATTTGTCACCACAAATGCGTGCCACATGGGCGGTATTGACGGTAGGAATGCCCGCATCGTTGAGGGCGTGTAACGCATACAGTGCGCGTGAGTGATGAATCGACCGTTCGAGCACCACATCGTACGGATAGCGGCCTGCATTGAGATCAAAGATGAGCTCATCGTCGTCGAGTCGCACATAGTCGATACCACGGGCCTCAAGCTCGGCGAAGATTAATTTTTCTTCGACACGAATGCGTGAACAAAGGACACCGATGCGCATAAAACACTCCTTGTACCGTTAATGGTGCGGCTATTCGCCCCAGTCTTCGCCCACTTCGGGGGCCAGCTCCAGTGTGGGCGGATTGACCGACGTGACTTCGAGTTCGGCGGCACAATCGGGGCAGACGACGATCTCACCCTCGACTGTCCCCGCCTTGAATGGAATCTCGGCCTCACACTCTGGACATACTGCTACTGCCATGACTTCCTCCTTGTGATACATCATCTATCGACAGCGTTTACGCGTTGAGCGCCTGACGCAGGTCGTCAATTAAATCATCGACATGCTCGATGCCAATCGAGACACGCAATAAATTCTGTGGCGTGGTACTGGTCGGTCCCTCGATCGAGGCCCGATGCTCGATGAGGCTTTCAATCCCACCCAAGCTGGTCGCCCGCGTAAAGAGTTGCATACGCGCTGCTGCGGCAAATGCCTCTGTGGCGCCCCCTTTGACGTGGAACGATAGCATGCCGCCAAAGCCGCCCACCATCTGGCGTGCCGCAATGGCGTGCCCGGGATGACTATCGAGCCCCGGGTAGTTGACTTGTTCTACTGCCGGGTGGTCGGCCAAAAACTCTGCCACGCGCTGTGCGCTGTGTGCTTGCTGGCGGACACGGAGGGCGATGGTGCGGATGCCGCGCATCAATAGCCAGCAATCGAATGGTGATGGTACGGCGCCAGCCAGCGTGTGAATGACATGGGCGCGTTCAGTGATTTCGTCGTTGCGCGCAAAAATCAGCGCCCCACCGAGGACGTCGGTATGCCCGCTGATGTATTTGGTGGTGGAGTGCATGACCACATCGGCGCCCTGCGTCAGTGGGCGCTGCATCATGGGTGAGGCCCACGTGTTGTCGACCACATGGATGGCGCCAGTCGCATGGGCGATTTGGCTGACTGCGGCCAGGTCGGTGATGGTGAGGAGTGGATTGGACGGTGTCTCGCTCCAGATGACTTTGGTCTGTGGTGTTACGGCGGCGCGCACGGCGTCGAGGTTGCTCATGTCAACCCGACTAAAGGTGAGCCCGTAGTGCGCAAAGACGTCACGCATCAGCGCCGGCGTACCGAAATACGCCTGATCGGGCACAATCACATGGTCGCCTTGTTTGAGCATTTGAAAGACGGCATTGGTGGCGGCCTGTCCCGATGCAAATGCCATGGCACGCACGCCGTCCTCAAGCATGGCCAAGGATTCTTCCAGGGCGATGCGGTTGGGGTTTTTGCTCCGTGTATAGACGTAGCCACTAGGAAAGGTGCCATCAGCCTCACGGGCAAAGGTGGTCGACATCACAATTGGCGGCACGACGGCGCCAGTGGTGGGGTCAATGTGGTTGCCGGTGTGCACGGTGCGGGTCTCGATACGATGTTTGTCATGTGTCATTGCAAGATGCTCCATAGCGCGGCTACTCCAAAGCCGCATATGATAATCCCAGATAGCCGATTCATCCGCTGCATGCCCGTCGCACTGATGTCGCGACCGAGCCACGCTGTCCCTCCAGCCAGAATGAGCCACCAACATGCTGAACCCACACCAACCCCACCCACCAATGCGACGGCATCACTGCCTGTGAGTGCACTGACGCCACTCACTCCCGCAAACAGACTGAGGAAGGTGAAAATGGTGGCTGGGTTGGTGATGGTGAGTGCCAACGTGGAGAGGTACATGTTGCCGGCGCGTACGGTGGCAGCTCGTTCTGGCAGGCTATTAAATGTGGTGTAGCCCATCCAGAGCAACAAAAAGCCGCCGATAACGGCGGCAGGACGTTGGAGCGAGGCTAGCGCAGTCAGCCCGAATGCGGCCAACAAGCCGTAGAACGTGTCGGCGGTGGCTGCACCCAAACCGGATACAAACCCGGCACGCCAACCGTGCGCCAAGGTGCGCCGAATGCACAGGAGCCCGATGGGCCCGACAGGCGCCGCAATGGCTACTCCCAACATGATGCCACGCAATACGAGATTCATAGCACACCTTTACGCTTTCCGATGCACAAAAACACGAAACCCGCCTCACCTGTCTGGTGGGCGGGCTCTTGTCAACCGACAACAAGCAAGCTCAACCAGACCGTTGGTCGGGTTGCTTAACGCGCTTAACCTGCTGCTTGGTGACAATGGCCGTCATCATTGGGAACAATCCTCGCCAGTGGAATATGCGTGCAATATACGGGATTTTGTGAGGGATGTCAAATTTATTCGGGTGAATATGATTCGCCTCTACGTGGTTGGGTGATGATGCATTGGGCGGGTGGTTCATTATCAATTTTCAATTTTCAATTTTCAATTTTCAATTATCCATTGTCCACATATAATGATATCAACAACCGTATTTATGCGAAAGGACGCCACCGTGGATATCAACCCCAGCATCTTCAAGGCGTACGACATCCGTGGCATCTACCCCACCGATCTCAACGAAGCCGGTGCCTATGCCATCGGTCGCGCCTTTGTGACATACCTCAACGTCAGCGAAGTGATTGTCGGTCACGACATGCGCTTGTCGGGGCCATCGATCTTTGATGCGGTGACGCGTGGCATCATGGATCAGGGCGCTGACGTGGTCGAAATCGGCTTGGTCAGTACTGACCAGTTCTACTATGCCTGTGCCCAGCTCGGGCTGCCAGGCATGATGGTCACTGCGTCACACAACCCCAAAGAGTACAACGGCTTCAAGATGGTACGCAAAATGCCCTACTTGCTCAGTGGCAGCGAAGGCATCGGTGACCTGCGTACCATTGTGCAGACGGACGCCTACGCTACTCCGAGCCGCAAAGGTTCCCGACGTAGTATTGACCTCTCTGACGGCTTTGTGTCGCACATGCTCAGTCTTATCGACCTTGATCTGATTGCTCGCGCTGGCCCCATGACCGTGGTTGCTGATACGGGCAATGGTACCGTGGGTCCCATCCTCGAGCGTGTCTACCGCAAACTGCCCGTCAACTTTATCGGCCTCTACCTCAACCCGGATGGCTCGTTGCCGAACCATGGCCTTGACCCGCTGCAACC
>JBKCGB010000039.1:0-11074 GCA_046303375.1 Roseiflexaceae bacterium | reverse complement strand
GGATTTGGAGACTGCCAAGACAAGCTACCGGCACTATTAAGCATGCAGATGACTTCTCTCCCGTCGATAGTAGCACGTTCGTCAGCGTTGACTCAGGGGCCGTCGACACGTGGAGTATCGGTATCACTGGCGTTGGCAACTGTCCACGCTAACTCACCCACACTGTTGCGCTTGCAGACAGCGTCTACACCATCGATGATGGTGCGGGTATCTGCTGTATCACATGGACCATCTTTTTGGGGTATTGCTGCGGTGGTATCTGGTGCAGCTGGTGTTGCTGTGGTTGACGCATTGTTGCCATTCCCACAGGATACGAATAATGCGCACATGCATACAATGAGCAATAAACGAGTCACGATAACTCCTTGCAGTCTGGAACAATCAACCGTAGCGATTCATTATTTACTTCTTGCAATATGTTAGCATATTCATATGAATATGCACTCACAATTGGAAATGTGTATGACTTTGGTGTGTGGTTATGACCGGTGAGCATGTTTTGGGGATGAAACAGTGGGGTAGCGCTATGATTATTGGTATACTCAATGCAGTATTGTTATGATGAGAAACGAGCCTCCAATGAGTGAATCGCCTACTACACACTCGAGCCTCCCCGTTGCATGGATTATTGGTGCTACTAGCGGTATCGGGCATGCACTCGCGACGCGG
Source organism: Roseiflexaceae bacterium (assembly GCA_046303375.1). Classification (GTDB taxonomy): domain Bacteria; phylum Chloroflexota; class Chloroflexia; order Chloroflexales; family Roseiflexaceae; genus UBA965. The sequence continues at coordinate 10,405 of JBKCGB010000039.1, read as the reverse complement.
CTCGCCCCCACCACACAGTTGGTGGTATCCGCCCGGAGCGCGGACCGGCTAGGAACGACTGCGGATGCACTTGCAGCCTGGGCTATCCCCATGGATGCTACTCAACCTGATACCGTACAGCAGGCACTCACGCAGATTATTGCCACGTATGGGCGTATTGATTATGTGGTGCTGGCAGTAGGTAGTATTCTGCTCAAAAGTGCTCACCGTACGTCGCTCGATGAATGGCATGCGACCATCACGCAGAATCTGCATGCGGCGTTTTATGTGACGCGTGCGGTGACCGAAAAAATGCAACGCCAAGCAGATGGCGGCGCTATCCTGCTCTTTTCGACGGCCGCTGCACAAATTGGTTTTGCCAATCACGAAGCTATCGCTGCCGCCAAAGCTGGTGTCGAAGGGCTGGCGCGGGCCACAGCAGCCAGCTATGCGGCGCGCAACATTCGCGTCAATGTGATTGCGCCTGGGCTGGTAGACACGACTATGGCACTGCCGATTACGCGCAATCCCACCGCATTGGAAGCGTCGCGCCAGCTACACCCACTTGGGCGGATTGGCACGGCCGCTGATGTGGCACACATCGCTGAAGCCGTCTTGACATCCACGTGGATGACTGGGCAAGTCGTGGTAGTCGATGGTGGTCTCGCCGGCATCAAAAAATAGGCACTGCCAAATGCATACGCCAGCCACCATCCAACCCGTACTGGAAACCGTGACCAGCGCACTCCCGACTCAGCTCGGTGATGCACTCGTGGGCATCTACCTGTACGGTTCAGCCGTGTGGGGTGACTTCGACGACGACATCAGCGATATCGACCTGCTGGTGGTGCTGACGCACGACATCGATACGGTACTCTTTGCGCGCCTCGATACATGGCATCAGGCCTTGGAGGCGCTATTCCCCGATTGGGCTGGGCGCATCGAAATCGCCTATATCAGTACGCAGGCCTTGCAGACGTTCAAAACACAGCGCAGCCCGATTGCGGTGATTAGCCCGGGTGAACCCTTTAACATCAAAGATGCCGGCATCGACTGGCTCATCAACTGGTATACCATCCGCCACCAGAGTGTGGTGCTGATGGGACCTGCGCCTGATTGCATCATTCCCGACATCAGCGCCACCGAGTTCCGTGACAACGTGCGACGCCAAGTGGGCGAATGGCGCGACTGGGTGAGCCATGCCCGGGATTCACGCCCATCCCAGGCCTATATCATCCTCACCATGTGTCGCGCCCTGTATGCATGGAACACCGGCACGCAGGTATCCAAGCGTGTCGCCGCCGAGTGGGCCATGCAGCAATTGCCCACACACGCCGGTATCATCGCCAATGCGCTGGTGTGGCGCCGTGAGCACCGTGAGATCGACATCAACCATGCGGCTACCTACCGTTTTGCAGTGGAAATGGTGCGTGTGGTCGGTGAAAAAATCGGTATCGTGTGGGATTAAAGACGCTACGAAATGCGCTTGACTCCACCAGGCTTGTTTTGATAGCCATAATGAAAGGAACAACAATGACGCACACACATTACATGCGCTGGTTGAAAATTGCCTGCCTGATTACCATTGCGACGGGTATCGCCTGTGCGCTAGCCAGCTATCCAGCCACTGACGTGGTGTGGCGTACCTTGTTTGATCTGCTCAAATGGCCGTTTGATGGCGACCCGGCAGCATTTAGTGCGGATACTCGCGCCGTTAATGCGGTGCTAGGTGGCACCATGGTCGGCTGGGGCGTGCTCATGTATCTCCTGGCTACACCGCAATCCTTTGCGGCAATCCCCGCCCTGCCTCGCCTCATGCAGTACGCCTTGTATGCCTGGTTTGTGGTGGACTGTAGTGGATCATTGGCTGCTGGATTACCTGGGAATCTGGTGTTGAATGTGCTGTTCCTCGCTATGTTTGTGCCACCACTACGGGCACTAGAGCGTTCATAGACTGTATCGTATGCGTACAAGATAAGAGAGTAACCAATGACTGACAAACCCTCAGGCCCAGCCTCGTACTTCCCATCGATTGAAAAGAAGTATGGCCAGCCGATCGCCTACTGGCTCAGTATTCTTGATGGTATGCAGGATATGGCACACATGGAAATGGTCAACGCACTCAAAACGACCTACCAGATGGGGCATGGTCATGCCAATGCACTGGTGGCCTATTATCGTGCACAAAAACCCGCTTAAACTACACACACCCCTACATCGCTACCTGATGTGGGGGTGTATCACTGGTGTTATTGTGGTTTGGAAACGAGCTTGTTGACCAAGAAATCGAGCACAAACCAGATCACAAAGAAAAAACCGAGCTCGAGAATGAAACTATGCATCTCACCGACAAATTCGATAATTCCCTCCATGATGAGCAACGAGGCAACCATCAGTGGGAGCTGCTGAATGGCCATAGCCCGCAGTCCAACTGCACGCAGAAGTGAATACATGACGACCTCCTCATGAACAATTGTGTCTGCGTAGTATACATGAATATATACGTAATGCAAAAAGTGATTAATATTGAAGTATCGAAGTGTATGGGTATCTCTATGCGCATGAGATGCAGACAATATGAGAGTTGCAGTATATAAAGGGTTGCAGTATATAATAAGGGCACAGATTCCGGTTTCCACGCTGGTATTGAAAGAAGGTAAGACATGAGTGGTCAGTTTGATGGGCTGATGAAATGGCGCTGTATTGGACCATTTCGTGGTGGGCGCGTACTGGCAGTAGCTGGTGACCCGCGCGACAACAACATCTTTTACTTTGGTGCATGTGCCGGCGGTGTCTGGAAAACCACCGACGCCGGACAGTACTGGGAAAATGTATCCGATGGATTTTTTACTACCTCATCTATCGGTGCCCTGGCTGTGGCTGATGCTGATTCAAACGTGATTTGGGCTGGTACTGGCGAAAGCACCATCCGTATTGACGTCTCGCACGGCGACGGCGTCTATCGCTCCACTGATGCCGGCAAAACCTGGCGCCATATGGGCCTGACCGACACGCGCCATATCGCCAAAGTGCGCATTCACCCTAATAATCCAGACGTGGTGTGGGTAGCTGCCTTCGGACATGCCTTTGGTCCTAACACGGAGCGGGGCATCTACAAGACCACCGATGGCGGCGAAACATGGCGCAAAGTGCTCTACCGCGACGAAAATTCCGGTGCCATCGATTTGACCGTCGATATGACCAATCCCCGCATGTTGTATGCCACCACCTGGCAAGCACACCGCAAATTCTGGGATATTTCGAGTGGTGGGGCTGGCTCTGCCATTTACCGCTCCAAAGACGGCGGCGAAACGTGGGAAGACATCTCGCGCAACCAAGGCCTTCCCCGTGGCATCCTGGGCAAGATGGGCATTACGGCATCACCCGCCAAAGCCGGACGTGTGTGGTGTCTCATCCAGCATGCCGAAGCCCCTGGTCTCTATCGCTCCGATAACGGCGGTGATACGTGGACGCATGTCTGCGACAGCGAATTACTCGTGTCACGTGCGTGGTACTACATGCACGTGCATGCCGACCCTGTTGACCCTGACACCGTCTACATCAACAACTTGGCGTTCTGGAAATCCACCGATGCGGGTGCTACCTTTAGCCAAATCGATACCCCACACGGCGACAACCATGATCTGTGGATTGACCCCAATCGTAATTACCGCATGATCCAGGGGAATGACGGCGGTGCCAATATTTCCTTTAATACGGGCATGACGTGGACGAGTATCTACAATCAGCCCACGTCGCAGTACTACCACATCGGTGTCGATAATCGGGTGCCTTACCGCGTCTATGGTACGCAACAAGACAACAGCTCATTGGCCGTGCCGAGTCGTACCCCGAGCACATCCATTCCGTGGAGTGCGGTGGTGATTGCAGGGACGGGTGAAAGTGGCTACATCACCGTCGACCCCAAAGACGACAACATCGTCTATCTGGGTGCCATCGGTTCGTCGTCGGGTGGTGGCAACTGTCTGCAACGCTACGATGAGCGCACCAAGCAGATCCGCCTTGTGACCACATGGCCAGAGGCGATGTCGGGTGAAGGTGCCATCAAGCACAAATACCGCTTTGCGTGGACATACCCAATCGTCTTTTCGCCACACGATGCCAATGTGCTCTATGCTGCGGGCAACGTGGTCTTTAAGACGACCAACGAAGGTCAGAGCTGGACGCCGATTAGCCCTGATTTGACGCGCAACGATCCTGCCAAACTGCAGGTCACCGGTGGTCCCATTGACCGTGATTCCGTGGGTGCCGAAGTCTACTGCACCGTCTTTTCGTTTGCTGAGTCACCCCATCGCCGTGGCGAATTGTGGGCGGGCACCGACGACGGATTGGTGCAGGTCTCACGCGATGCTGGGAATTCGTGGCAAAATGTCACGCCCAAAAACATGCCAGAGTGGGGCATGGTGACGTCGTTGGAAGTATCACCGCACGACGCCAACACCGTCACTATCTCGGTGGCAGCTCACAAATTGGACGATTACCGCCCCTACATTTTCCGCACCACCGACAGCGGTGCCACGTGGAAGTTACTGGTGGCCGGCATCAAAAACGACCACTTCGTGCGTATCGTGCGCGAAGACTCGGAGCGCAAGGGCTTGCTCTTTGCCGGTACCGAGACCAATTTGTACGTGTCGTTTGATGGTGGTGCGCACTGGGAGCTCTTCCAGCTCAATTTGCCTGTATGTCCCATCTACGACCTCATCATCAAGAACGGCGATTTGGTGTGTGGTACCCACGGCCGTGCCATGTGGATCCTCGACGATATCACGCCGTTGCGTCAGTTCAACCCGAGCATTCGTGACAGTGCAGCGCATCTGTTTGCGCCCCGCCCGAGCGAGCGCATCTTGACGGCATTGTTCGAAAACGAGGATGACACGGGTACTCCTGGCAAGAACTACATGGCAGGTTTGGGTGATGTGTGTGCCCACACGGTGCACGTCACGCCCGAAGGCGCCATCGAGCGCACCTTCCTCGATTCGGGTGCCAATCCGCCACGTGGTGCCATTGTCACCTACTGGCTGAAAGAAACTGCCAGCGAGCCGATTCGCTTGGCCTTTTATGATGCCAAGGGCACGCTCATCAACGAGTTCTTTAGCCGCCCCGAAGGCACCAAAGTCGAGAAGTCGGATGACAAACACGACCTGCGACGCACCACCGCCAATGCTGGTTGGAACCGCTTTGTGTGGGATATGCGTATCAAGGCGTTGCCCAAAATTGCCGGTAAAGACCCCGTAGCCGGCTCACTCATCTATGGTCCCAAGGTGCCCCCTGGAGAGTACACGGTGCAGTTGACTGCTGGTGGCCAGACGCTGACGCAGTCGTTTACGATTGTGAAAGATGCCTACGCCACAGATGCCACGCAAGAAGATCTCGAGGCACAGTTCAAGATGCTGATGCAGATCTACAACCGCACCGGTGAGACAGTGGCCATGCTTAATCACATGCGCGACGTGCGTGCCCAGCTGGACGGCTGGCACAAGCGTCTCGGCCGTGATGCTGCTACGGCACACTTGGCGACAGAGGCCAAGGCGCTCTACGACAAAGTGCTGGAAGTTGAAAAAGAAATCCAAGTCCCCGACCTCAAGCCGGGCTGGCCTGGACAGATGAATCACGGCACCAAGCTCTTTGCCAAGCTGGGCGCGATTGCAGATGCGGTGTCGGTAGGCAACTACCGCCCCACCGATCAGGCAGTGGCGGTCTTTAGTAACATGTCGGAAGAAATCGACGAAGTCTTTAGTCGTATGCGGGGTTTGGCAAGTGGTGAAATCGCCGCTTTTGCCAAAAAAGTCGCTGCAGCGGTTGTGGGCAACGTGGTCGCTTAAGCTTGTGTGTAGACGGGGTGGGTGCATTGCACCCACCCCGTTTTTGGTGTGGTTTAGGTGCGCCCGAGCTGTACTTGGCGCTGACACCAGGTGTAGAGTGCGTCATACACGACGAAGCCCTCGCGCAGGATGCGTTCGTCGTCGTCGGGGTAGCGCCAACCCAGTCCATCGCAGGTGGCACGCAACCCGGCGCCGATGGGGTGTTGGTGTGGGCTCTGCTTGATGTCAGCCGTTCCCACAATTTGCCCCATCAGGATGAGCGCGGCGTCGTGGCTGAGGTTGGCTTTGCGCAACAGCACCTCAAACGACGATTCGAGTCCCTCACGGGCGTAGGTGCTGCCATCGACATGAAACAGAATGGCGCCTAGGCGTGCTGCTTCGGAGGCGAGATCATCTCCATCGCTGAAGATGAATTGTGGGTCATGGTCCACAAAGCGCATGATGAGCCAAGCGCAGCCGATGCGTCCGACTTTGATGTGTGATTTGGTTAGCCACTTCATGGTGTTTCCTTTGCGTGATGTGCAGGATTTTGAATGACATAACATGCTTCTGCAGACGGCATCCCGTCGGCATCGATGTCTGCAATGGTGTGGGTGTAGCGCATGCCCACAGCGCGCATGACTCGTCCTGAGGCCGGATTCGAAATGCTGTGTGTGGCGCTAATCCACGGCGTGCCGAGTGTATCGAATTCGAATGTCAAGACGGTGCGCAGTGCCTCACGCATGATGCCTTGGTTCCAATATTTTTTGTGTAATACATAGCCAAAATCTCGCTCACCCTCATAGCGTGGGTGTGATGCCGATCCGATGCCCAGCCAGCCGATGATGATGTGTGGTGCGTGCTGCAGGGTAATCGCCCAGTTGTAGGCATCAGGCGCAGGGATGGTGCTGTTGTCAATACTGCCGAGGAACCACTCACGGCAGGCGGATGCATCCATGTCGCGGAAGTGCATGTAGCGCACGGTCTGGGTATCGCCAATGATGGTATATAGATCGTCCCAGTCGCTGTGGATGAAGTCACGCAAGACGAGTCGAGTGCTGGTGAGCGTGCGCACGTGCGGTGCTCCTGCTGATGTGTCTCTACCGTGAGCGATTATAACAGCATGTGCGCTGAGTGTGCCGAGTATGTGATAATAGGGGCAATACTAGTGGGGAACAGGTTGCGCTATGCAGGCACTCGAACTCGAGCAAATAACTCTTGATTATGGGCGGCGGCGTGTCATCTATGACGTGTCGTTGCGCGTCAACCATGGGCAGGTGTTGGTGGTCACTGGGCGCAACGGCAGCGGCAAAAGTTCACTGTTGCGTGTCATGTGTGGTCTACAACCTGCAAGCATGGGTCAGATATGGTTGCACGATGCGGGTGCACGGCATGCGCCGCTAACCATGCGGCATGCGATTGGCTGGATGGCACCTGATTTGATGCTCTACCGCGAGTTGACGGGGCATGAGAACCTGCGTTTTTTTGCGGACGTGCGTGGTCTGGATATCACTGATGCAACGCTTGATGCGTTGCTTGTCGATGTCGGGCTTGCTGGGCGTGGGACCGATCTGGTGGCCACGTACTCGTCGGGGATGACGCATCGCCTGCGCTATGCGTACGCCTTGCTCCACCAACCAGCACTGTTGTTGCTTGATGAGCCGAGTGTGATGCTCGACCAGAGTGGTCATGAGTTGCTAGAGCGTGTGGTTGCCCGTCAGCGTCAGCGTGGGATTACGGTGATTGCCACCAATGACCCGCGCGAGACACGGTTTGCCGATATTACGTTGGCGCTGGAGGAGGCGGTATGATAGATCCCCTGTTGTGGCGCGCCACCCGCGCGATTTTTGTGCGTGAGTGGCGCAGTGAATTGCGCAACCGCCAAGCACTGAATGCAGTGGCACTGTTTGCGGTGTGTAGTGTGGTGGCCGTCAGCCTGGGGCTCGGCCCACTCAACCGCTCAGCCGAATTACCCCTCGTGCATGCGGCATTTTTGTGGATTGTATTGCTTTTTGCGGCATTTACCGCATTGGCGCGTGTTTTTGTTGTCGAAGAAGAGCAACGCACGGCATCAGCATTGCGTCTGTCCGCACCTCCGACTGCCGTCTATCTGGGCAAACTCTGTTTCAATTTGGTGTTGTTGCTTGGGCTAACCGTACTGGTGACCTTGCTCGCAATCGTACTCTTTCGCATGCAGGTGCGCAATCCGGGGATGGTGGTGGTCATGCTGTTGTCAGGCGCCTTGGCACTGGTTGCAGGTACCACGTTGGTTGCTGCGATCATTGCGCGTTCAACGTCGCGTGGCGCACTATTTGCCGTCTTATCGCTCCCCATCTTGATTCCCATGCTGGTGACCGCAGTGCGTGGCACGGCGCTGGCCTTGGCTGGGTCGGGGTGGGAGCGTGGCATCTCCCCGATTCAAGCATTACTTGCGTATGCAGTTACGATGTTTGTGACATCGCTCTTTTTGTTTGCCACGGTGTGGGAATAGCAATACCGCTGACTAACACTATTTGTATAGTTGTTGTATAAATATTGTGTAATCGGCATTGGAATGCCCTTTCTCACCATTTGCTCATATACCATCTATAGAGTATGATGCACCCGATAGCCGTGTAATGGTGGAGTAGATGTATGGCTACAAATATTGCCCAAGGTGCCAAAATAATCCTCGGTATTTGGATTGCTGGTGTCATCTACGCCATGTTTTTGGTGGTACCACAATATGTGGGCTTAGGTGATGCAGGGCGTATTATCATCGTACACGTCCCTGTTGCTTGGGTGACAACTGCTTGTTATGCGGTCTCTGCATGGTACAGCATTCAGTATCTACGTAACCGGCGCATCGGTGATGACATGGGGGCAGTGGCTGCCGCTGAAGTCGGCACGCTCTACTGTATATTTGCTACCGTCACCGGGTCAATTTTTGCTGAGGTCGTGTGGGGTACGTTCTGGAACTGGGACCCACGCGAAACCTCCATTCTCGTGTTGTTGCTCATCTATGCCGCTTACTTCGCGTTACGCTCATCCGTCGATGATGGTGAGCGTCGGCGCCGTTTAGCCGCCGTCTATAATCTGTTTGCTGCAGTCACAATGCCCTTTTTGTTGTTTATTGCACCACGGGTCGCAGACAGCACGTTGCATCCCAACTGTGCGTTTTTACAGGGGAGCAAGTGTGAGGGCATTTACCTCGACATCAACGGTGCCAAAATCGGTCAACTCGGTGATGTCGTTGTTGAACTGAAAGCGCTTCAGACGGTAAACGACTTGTCCGTGGCTACCGTTGAAGTGCGCATGCCCGGTCTGCAGGATATCGCCACATTGCAACCCTCACTGGATGCCGAAGGCAAAGCGGCGGATCGCCCTGAATTCCCGGGTGAGCAGTTTCGTATGATTCTGCTTGAGGCCGATGTGGCGGCGGGCACGGTACGGGTCAACATGCAGGCGCCAGGCACAGGTTTGTTGAGTAATCCACGCACATTGTGGGTCTTTATGGCAGGGAATATTGGCTTTGCTGGTTTGGCAGCGTGGTTGTTTGCCATACGCAAGCGCGTGTTGGTACTACAAACTCGTATTACTCCATGGGAGGCAAGTGTATGACCATCTTACTTGATGCCGGTGTTGCCATCTACGTGGCAATGGCCGCTGCCTTGGTGGTTTGGCTTGGGGTGTTTGTGTTTATGTGGCGCATCGACAAAGCGACGCAGGCGTTGGCTGCGCAGATCGCGAATCGCGAAGAGGGTGCACCCACCCCACGCGCCCGTGTCGACATCAAGAAAGAGGTAGCGCATGAGTAGCATGAGTGCATCATCGTCGCGTTTTGCCCTCAAACCTTTGCATATGATTGGTATTGCGATTATCGTACTGTCGATTGTGCTAGGGTATTACGGGTTGAGTGCATCGATGCGCCCCTATACGACGTCAGTTGCAGAGGCCAAAACGACGAGTCGTGGAGTGCAGTTGGCCGGTTTTCTGGGCAGCAAAGGTGAGTACAACGATGCCGGGCAATTTACGTTCTTGTTGCAGGACTCCGCTGGCAACATGATTACGGTGGTCTCGAATGAGCCCAAACCATCGAATTTTGAGCAGGCAGTGAGTATCGTGGCTATCGGCCAATACGACGAGCAGACCGGCGAATTTATGGCTGAAAACCTGTTAGTCAAGTGCCCTTCCAAATATCAGGAACAAATGAAGACCGAGGCAAGCTCCTAGTTGACTATGAATTCGCAGTAGTGCTGGCAAAGTGAGGCTGGAATGTCAGTATATTTCTTTGGGACGTTGTTGATTGTAGCGACAATTGCCATGGCCGCCATGGCAAGTATCAGTTATTTGCTTGTGCCGACAGGGCGTCAGTTTGCCTTGAACTACGGGCGGATAGGGACGCGCTTGACATTGGTAGGCGTGGTAGCAGTGGTCGTGTTGCTCAACTATCTGTTTGTGGCGCAACGCTACGATGTAGAGTACGTCTACAACTATAGCTCCCAAGAACTCGAACCATACTTCCGCGTAGCGGCGGTGTGGGCTGGTCAGCCAGGCTCATTTGTGATTTGGGTGTTGTGGGGTGTGATTGGTGCGCAGTTCTTGATTCGGCGCACGCGCCATGC
>JBKCGB010000038.1:0-10616 GCA_046303375.1 Roseiflexaceae bacterium | reverse complement strand
GCCGATTTTTCTGCATTAATATGCTGTTGCCGATACTGCAATAACTTATTGAGTGCGGCCATATAGGCTTCGGCAGCAGCAACCATCGTATCCGTATTGACCCCATACCCGTTAAACATATCGACACCAGGTTTGGTGATTGCGCGTTGTGCGGCAGTCGTATCGCGGATACGCACGGATACCTCAGCAACCGCATCGATACCTTCGGTCACCGAATTTATCGTAAACTCGAGCAACTCGACGGGACGATTGACAATCTTGTCGATAGCCTTGTAAATTGCATCTACTGGACCTGTGCCATGCGCGGCTTCCAGAAATACTGATCCCTGCTGATCGAGCATCCGTACCGTCGCCACTGGTGTCATACTCGTGCCCGTGATGACCTGTACGTGTGTCAACGAGTAGACCTCTTCGGCACGCTGGTGTTCGCCAGCAATTAAGGCTTCGATGTCGCGTTCATCGATTTTTTTCTTGCGATCACACAGCTCTTTGAAGCGTTCGAAGAGCTTTTGGAACTCATCATCTGATTCCGCTTCATAGCCCATTGAGATTAGTTTTTGGCGAAAGGCGTGCCGGCCAGAGTGTTTCCCAAGGACCAGCATATTGCCATCGAGTCCAACGGTCTCGGCGCTCATGATTTCGTATGTCATGCGGTTTTTGAGTACACCATCTTGATGTATGCCAGATTCGTGTGCAAATGCATTCCCCCCCACAATCGCTTTGTTCGGAGGCACAGGAATGCCAATAAACGAACTCAGCAATCGACTGCTCCGGGTCAGTTCTGTGGTATTTACCCGTGTTGCAATCTGATAGTAGCTCTGGCGCGTGTGCAATGCCATCACGACTTCTTCGAGTGATGCATTTCCTGCGCGTTCACCAATCCCGTTAATCGTACATTCAATTTGCCGAGCGCCCGCACGCACGCCTGCCAAACTGTTGGCAACGGCCATGCCCAAATCATCGTGACAGTGTGTTGAAATCACACAGCGCTCTATCCCGGGCACAGTGGCCAAAATGCGTTCGATTAACGCTGCATATTCATCGGGAGTGGTGTAACCAACCGTATCGGGGATATTGAGTGTGGTTGCACCTTCGGCAACGACTGCCGTCAACACTTCGCACATATAGGTCGGGTCGGAACGTGTCGCATCCATGGGGGAAAATTCAATATCATCGCACAATGTACGTGCATAACGCACCATTTCACGGGCTCGCTCGCACATTTTTTCACGTGTTGATTTGAATTGATGCTCAATATGAATATCTGATGTCGACAAAAACGTGTGTATACGTTTTTTTGCGGCCGGTTGAATTGCCGACCACGCTTTATCGATATCATCTTTGTTGGCACGGGCAAGGGCAGCAATCACAGGACCATCTGCGGTGCCGATTTCTTTGGCGATTTGGTGTACTGCAGCCCAGTCACCAGGTGATGCCGCAGGAAAGCCTGCTTCGATAATGTCGACGCCGAGTCGATGCAACTGCCGCGCGATTTCCAGCTTTTCTTCGAGGGTCATCGTGCACCCTGGCGCCTGTTCACCATCGCGTAACGTGGTATCAAAAATACGTACGTGTGCTTCCTGCATAGTCTGTACCTCTATAGATCAAAATAGATCAAATGTGGGGCTGTGCACACGTGTGCACAGCCCCACTCCGGCTTAGGAACCACCCTGACCAGGCACTACTTCACGTGGGTTGACAAACGGCATCATGCGGCGCAGATCGCGACCTACGACTTCGATTTTGTGGTCAACATCCGCAGCACGCATCTTGTTGAAGCGTGGGCGATTGTTGGCATTTTCTTCGATCCAGTCTTCTGCAAAGGTGCCGTTTTGGATGTTGGTCAACAGTTGCTTCATGGCACGGCGTGTTTCCGCATTAATGATTTGCGAACCGGCCACATAGTCACCCCATTCAGCAGTATCTGACACGGAGAAACGCATATAGTTGAGACCACCCTGATAAAAGAGGTCAACAATCAGCTTCAGTTCATGCATACACTCAAAGTATGCGACTTCGGGTTGGTAACCTGCTTCGACGAGCGTTTCGAACCCGGCTTTTACCAATGCTGAGACGCCACCACAAAGGACGGCCTGCTCACCAAACAAGTCGGTCTCTGTTTCTTCGGCGAAGGTGGTTTCAAGCACACCAGCGCGCGTATTGCCCATGCCTTTGGCGTAGGCCAAGGCATCAGCCATGGCGTTACCGCTGGCATCTTGGTGTACGGCAACCAGCGCCGGCACGCCACCACCCTGGGTGTAGACTTCACGGACACGGTGGCCAGGTGCTTTGGGAGCAACCATACTGACATCGATTCCTGCTGGTGCCACAATTTGACCAAAGCGAATATTGAAGCCGTGGGCAAACATCAATGTTTTGCCAGCTTTAAGGTGTGGTGCAATATCTTCACGGTAGACTTTGGCTTGTACCGTATCTGGAGTCAAGTTCATGATGATATCACCGGCTTTGGCCGCATCGGCAACACTCATCACGGTCAGCCCATCTGACTGTGCTTTTGCCCAACTTTTGGAACCTGGGTAGAGACCGACTACCACATTAACACCACTCTCCTTGAGGTTGAGTGCATGGGCATGGCCTTGACTGCCGTAGCCAATGATTGCCACGGTACGGTTCTTTAGGCGCCCCAAATCAGCCTGGTTGTCATAGTACAACTTTGCCATAATGTGTCGTTTCTCCTCGACTACTTAACGACCGTATCCACGGTCGTCACACTCTCACCTTGCCAACCCGCATCCAGCAGGTCGACACCACTATGTCCACGTGACCCACGCACCATGGCGATACGTCCCGTGCGCATCATTTCTTTGATCCCGAAGGGGCGTACCATGTCGATGAAGTTTTCGACTTTGGCAGGGCCACCGGTCATTTCAATGACCATGGTGTTCACGGCCACATCAACAATTTTGGCAGCAAAGACTTCGGTTAAGGCAACAATTTCTGCACGTTGTTGGCTTGGCACGTGCAGTTTGATCAACGCCATTTCGCGCTCAACCACTGGTTCGCCGGTCACATCACTCACTTTGAGCACTTCTACCAAGCGATACAGTTGCTTGACGACCTGTTCCACATTGTCAGATTCTACCACGATTGTCATACGACTCACCCCGGGAGTTTCGGTATGGCCGACAGACAAACTAGCGATGTTGTAGCCACGGCGTCGAAACATACTCACTGCGCGATTTAAGACGCCTGGGCGATCCTGCATCAAAACAACCAACGTATGTGTTTGCATCACTTACTCCGTAATCATCTCGCCGATGCTCTTGTTCTGGGGCACCATCGGAAACACGTTGACTTCGCGTTCCACACGGAAATCAATCAGTACAGGACCATCGGTCGCATACGCTTTGGCCAATGCGGGCTCGATTTCATCAACCGTTTCCACTGTAATCCCCGTCCACCCATAGGCTTCTGCCAGCAATTTGAAGTTGGGGCCACTCAATGGTGTACCACTGTAGCGCTTGTTTTCAAAGAGCTCCTGCCATTGACGCACCATTCCCAAGTACCCGTTATTGATGATGGCAATCTTCATATTCTTGATACCTTCTTGCACCACCACGGTCATTTCTTGGTTGGTCATCTGGAAGCCACCATCACCACATACTGCCCACACCGTATCATTGGGATGCGCCACTGCCACACCCATGGCAGCAGGAACAGCAAAGCCCATAGTGCCAGCACCACCACTCGTAATGTGCGTGCGTGGGCGGTACCAGTCGAGCAACTGAGCAGCCCACATCTGGTGTTGACCAACATCGGTGACCACACGATAATTGCCACGCTCATTGAGCATCTTGGTCATCGCCGCATAGACGTCATGCGGCAACATGCTGGATGTATCTGGGCGATTCAAATACTGCTGACGATGCTGATGTTTGGCCTGTAATTCGCGAATGTGGGTCATCCATTCACCAGCAGCTGCATGGAACGTGGCAACATCGCGTTCTTCGGGCTCTTCTTCGAGAAACGACAAGAGCACCATTTTGGCATCACCTACAATTGGTACATCGACTTCGATGTTTTTGCCGATTTCTGATGGATCGATATCCACATGCACGATAGTAGCATTAGGGGCAAACGTGGATGCTTTACCAGTCACACGGTCATCGAAACGTCCACCAATGTTGATGAGAAAATCCGCCTCCTGAATGGCGCGATTCGCATGTACCCAGCCGTGCATGCCAGGCATACCCAATGACAACGGGTGATCTTCGGGGAAGGCACCCAATCCGTGCAACGTGGTCAGTACAGGCAACCGGTAGCGCTCAGCAAAGCTACGTGCTTCGGCACTTGCTTCGGCCATCATGACCCCATTACCAATCATCATCAACGGCTTTTTGCTCTTGAGCATGGTCTGCAACGCCGCTTTGATTTGTTTCTTGCTACCTTGGTAGGTGGGGCGATACCCCGGCAAGAATATTTTTTTGGAGTAATCGGGTACCGTAGACGCTTGTAATGCATCTTTGGTTATATCAACGAGCACTGGCCCCATGCGTCCTGTCGTCGCAATATGAATGGCTTCCTTGACAACATAGGCAATGTCGTTGACGTTTTTGACCAAATAGTTATGTTTGGTGATGGGCATTGTGATACCGGTAATATCCGTCTCTTGGAAGGCATCTTTACCCAATACAGCGCTACTTACTTGGCCACATATTGCCAAAAGCGGCGTGCTGTCCATCCATGCGTCAGCCACAGGGGTGACCAAATTGGTCACACCTGGGCCACTGGTGCCGATACAGACCCCGATACGCCCAGTGGCCCGGGCAAACCCTTCAGCGGCATGCCCTGCACCCTGTTCGTGGCGACACAAAATGTGACGCAGGCGATCGCGGTACTCCCACATGGCGTAATAAAAGGGCATGATGGCTCCCCCTGGGATGCCAAACATGGTATCTACGCCGTTCTGAATCAATGACTCACACAAAATCTGTGCACCGGTGCGATTCTCACTCATATGTCCTCCTCTTACACAAACGAAAACCTCTCCCGTGTGCTACGGGAGAGGTGAACTGTACAACTCGTGCGGTGACCCGCCCCCCATAGCGTTATGTGCCCATAATCGGTAGTACGATTAGGACGACAATAATAACTACTAGGATGAGGGTAATACCACGGCTCATCAACAACCTCAATTAAACGAACATTCCCATTATAGTGTGAATCACATCTGCTGTCAAATCAAAAATACCAACTCATCATGGTTCAATTGTGATTGAAGGTGCAAGTGCAAATTCAAGCAACGGTTCATTGAAGTTGGTACGTACTTCTACAACCCGATACCCAGCTGGCACGATAGCCTGTGCCTTGCGATCTGAAGGGATTACAATGACTTGCGCATCACCACGTGGTCCTTGGCCATCGGGGACAGCCACGTAGTCGATGTGACTCGTCAAAAATGGCACCACCCCCGAAACCGAACGATTCAAGTAATCAGTCTCATACACATCGATTTTGGTGCCAGCAGGCAATTTTTGCGCATAGCGGGCAAACTGCGAACACGACTGCATTGCCGGATCACCAGCACCGTTTTCAATTGTAATAAATGTCGCAAAATAGTGATTTATGCTTTGCACTGCACCGATTGCAACCACAACGATGAGAGCACCCATACTCACGCGTTGCGCCATTTGCTGAGTAAAGAAGCGCTGTCGTATGAGATCGAGCGTTTGTGCACCGAGCCCTATGAGCAGACAGACGCTCCCGAGCATACTGACCATGCGGTGACCGGCAGCCACTGGGTATGATAGTGACGCAGTCATACAGACCATGAAAATATTGATGAGCAGAATGTTGTGCCGCGTGGAACGCCAATTCCACAATGATGTCAGAATCCCAATCATGAATAAGAATGCATACATCTGGGGCAAAATGGCGAAGTTGGATCGGTACCAGCCATCGACAGGACCAGTGATTATTGCCATAAATGAGCGTTGCAAGTTCGCAAAGATGATCTCCTCAGCGCTCTTGTTGAATTCGGCCATTTGGCGAGTTAATACCGATGATCCGTCCGGCGAATCTGGCAGAATCAACGATGCACGCTGCAGGGGAGCCCGGAATTTATCTGGATTCTGATAGTAGTGGAGCAACAGTGGACCAGAAACGGCTATCGTGACTGCACCACACAACACCAGATGATAGAGCGTTGTTTTCCACTGCGCTGGCAGTCGAATAATCTGCAATCCTGTCCAAATTGTCAGCAGGATGGCCAAACTGCGGGCACTTGCGTAACCAAATTGACCGAGTCCGATTATAATTCCAAGCGATATTATGTCACGTGAAGAGAAACCTTTTTCACTGCGAAGCATGAGCCCGATGATTGCGAGTGCACACATCATATCAAAGATGATGATGTAATTGATGCGTGAAAAATTAATATGCAAGCCAAGCGACGCAATCACCACACCAACCAGCAAGGCAAACGGGCGACTAAGCATCGGGCGCACAGTCCAAATACATAAGGGAATCGCAAGGATGCCTAAAATGAGATTAGGCAGTCGTAGCGCAAAAATGGTTTGCCCAAAGAGTTGTACTGACAAACCTGGGATAAAAATCAGCAAAGATGGGAGCTCGAGCCACCCTGAGGTGAACGGATTCGAGAATGAACCATCAAAATAGGTCATACCAAACAAGGCAATAAACGCTTCATCACCGTTCAACACGGGAATTTCTGCATAACTATACACACGCAAGATGGCTCCAAACAGCGTGATGACACCGACAGCAGCATAATACTGACGGTTTTCGCGTGTGGAAACATCGAGCAGTGTGGCGACATCACTCCGAGTGGTGTACATCATGATAAGCAGCAGAATCGCAGCAATCCATGCAACAAACATTTCAGCTGCATACGGCGGCTGCCAGGTATAAGAATTCACAAATATGAGATAGTCGTAGGCCACAAACGCCACTGCAGCTAGCAACGGTATTGGACGATGCACCGCAAAGTAGTACATCGCAACGCCACTCAACACGCCGGTGAGTGCTAGCCATGTGGGAA
Source organism: Roseiflexaceae bacterium (assembly GCA_046303375.1). GTDB lineage: Bacteria > Chloroflexota > Chloroflexia > Chloroflexales > Roseiflexaceae > UBA965. The sequence goes on along the minus strand of JBKCGB010000038.1, from coordinate 3,595 downwards.
ACACATCGTTGCCAAGGCGCAACAGTTGGAGTGGAAAAAACACAAGCAACACCAAGAGTATGGCACGTTTGGGAATCATGAAACACTCCTCAGGCAAGTCTCACAGTGAGCATAGTATACCATCACTCACTCTACTGGTGAAAATTACAAAATGTATACACGTCTCTCTAGTCACATGGGTGCGGAATACAGTACAATGTGAGGAAGGAGCAGCATACGGGAGTATTACCATGTCAGATACCATCACTTTGCCATCTGGGCTACAGTACAAAGACGAAGTCGTCGGTACAGGCGCCGCACCAGTCAGCGGCAAACAAGTCACAGTGCACTACACTGGCACACTCACCAACGGGGTCAAGTTTGATAGTTCACGTGACCGCAACGAGCCATTCACCTTTGTAATCGGTGTCGGTCAGGTTATCAAAGGATGGGATGATGGTGTCATGTCAATGCACGTCGGTGGCCGTCGTTTGTTGACCATTCCCTATCATCTCGCATACGGTGAACGTGGGTACCCAGGTGTTATTCCTCCCAAAGCAACGCTAATATTTGACGTGGAACTCATCAGCGTACAAGGATAACTGCCATGCCATCACCTTTTATTTATGAACGTGATTTAGCGCGAGCAACGACTATTCCCGCTGATTGGTATACCGATCCTGCCATGTTGACGCTTGAAAAAGAGCAGATTTTTGCACGTACCTGGCAACTGGTAGGGCGGCTAGAGCAACTCCAGCGCCCAGGTGATCATTTTACCTGTCAAGTCGTCGACGAACCACTCGTCATTACTAAAGACAGTGCCCACAAAATCCACGCATTTTACAATGTGTGTCGTCATCGGGCTGGGGCAGTGGCACATGGGCCAGGGCATCGCAAAACACTCCAGTGCACCTATCATGGTTGGACGTATGGGCTTGATGGGAAGCTGATGAACACACCTGAATTTGATGGTGTGGAATGCTTCAATCGCGATGATTTTCACCTCAAACCGGTACGTGTCGACACCTGGGGACCATTCATTTTTGTATGTCTTGATGAACAAACGCCAGATCTGCACACAGTGCTCGGCACCATGATACCTGAAACGGCACACATGCAGATTGAATCAATGGGATTCTATAAACGTGTCGATTATGAAATCGAGTGCAACTGGAAAGTATATGTGGATAATTACCTTGAAGGGTACCATATCCCAATTGCGCATCCAGGGTTGTTCAAAGAAATTGATTATAACCAATACGAAGTCATTCCGGCACGCTACTTTTCACGGCAAAACGCCCCTATCCGCGCCAAGGATGATTCGTTGTATCGGCGCAATCTCGAACACGGTGCAGCGCCGCAAGCGCTCTACTATTGGTTATTCCCCAATCTGATGCTCAACATCTATCCAGACAACGTGCAAACTAATGTGATTCTGCCGTTGAGTCACAATCGTACGCTGACGATATTTGAGTGGTATCTCAAAGATGTCAACCATCCTGGTGTTGCTGAGGACTTTGCCAAATCATTTGCATTTAGTGATCTTGTGCAACGCGAAGATATCGACATCTGCGAAACGGTGCAGCGGCGGCTACAGTCACGTTCATATAACACTGGGCGCTTTTCAGTTGCCCGTGAAAACGGCGTACACCATTTCCACGGACTGATTTGTGAGCATCTCGGCACCCCCATGCACTAAGGCGTGCGCAAAGTGACAGGCACGGATAAGGTGCGTGGGGTGTTATTGCGCATGATTTCTACCACAAAATCAGTACCAATGGCGTGTCGATTGAGTAGCCGGCGCACATCGTAGCGTCGTTCAATGGGCGCGCCATTGATGGCGACAATAATATCACCGACTACAAATGGTGACGGCGTGCTCCGAATGGATTGTACCGTGATTACTTGTCGATCGCTGCCATCTCTGGCCCATTCAGCACCGATACGAATTCCCATGGTACCGCGCATCACTGACCCGTACTGAATCAGTTCGGGAACAATGTCACCAACGATTTCACTCGGAATCGCAAAATTGATGTTTTCTGCCTGTGCATCTTTGGCCACTACTACCCCGAGTACCGCACCGTCGATATCGACGAGCGCACCACCCGAGTTGCCCGGATTAATTGCCGCATCGACCTGGATTATTTCTTCGCTTTTGCCAGCCTCACGCACCAGTTGCCGGGCAATCCCACTCACAATTCCCATGTTCACTGAATCGTTGTACTTAAGTGGTGACCCCATGGTGAGACACAATTCGCCGACTTGAGCAGGGGTGGGGCGGATGAGCAACGGCATAAACTCCTTGTTGGAGTAATTGACGGGACGAATCACGGCTAGGTCAGTATCCTCGTCGCTCCCAATGATTTCAGCATCTTGTGCTTTGCTGCCACTGATGGTGATTTCAGGTTTGCGTGCGATTGATGCAATTACATGGTGATTGGTTACGATGTAGCCGGTACGATCATAAAACCAGCCAGATCCATACGACTGCGTGGCGAAATTGAGTGAGTAACCAGAAATCGTGACCACACTCTGGCGCACACGTTGGACGAGGGAGACAAGTTCGTGATTAAACTGACGCAATACACTAGGCGTCGATTTGGTCGTGCGGGGGGATTTCACGGATAAGTTTCCCTCCAAATGCATGCTGCAACCGGTCGTCATGCAAATCTGCAAGGTAGGCGATTTGACTGACCACAGAAATAAGTGATTTTTCGGTGAGTGCAGACTCAAACAGACTTGACTCAATATAGATGGCCCCATCTTGGAAAAACATGCGACCCATTGGGAGCTCACAGTTGATGGAATTGAGTGATTCAAAGAGTGCGGGTGACGCACATACTCCTACCACCAGTGCAGCATGGATACGTACCACTCTGGGGGTGACCTGCAGATTGATATGCACGACACAGCTCCCAGCGCTCACCGTAAATGTACCATCTTTTGTTATGACAAGTTGAGTGTTGTGTATAGCATGACGCAATGCATCATGCACCAGCGCATACATGTATGCGAGTGCTTCAGCGTCGCTCTGCGCAGAATGAGCAGATGCTGGAGATACCTGTAGCTTTACGGCGTCGTAACGCTGCTGTCCTTTAGTTACAAATGCCTGATGGAGTAACTGGACAAACAAGGGGTCAGGTTGACAGCTTATGATGTATTGATTTGGGTCGACGATTGTATGATCACCAAGCGCATTTGCGCGGAGTTGTTGGGCAAACTTTGCCGCATCATCAGGCTCACTGTGCAGCCAGTAATTCACAAAACATGTACAATGTCGCTCCACAAAATCAAGCGCAGGCACTGGGCCGAGTGCCGCCATTAGCGCATCTGTGGTAGGTGGGTGAATATTGGCACAGCCAGCAATTATTTCAAGCAAGTCCGGACTAATGTTGTGCCAGCGAAAATAAAATCGAGGCATAGCATACTCCCCCCATGCATGGAATACTCGTTTCCATGCATGGGTGTCACATCAAGAACTACACACGCAAATCGATTGCACTCGTTGATAATGGTGGTACCGTTACTGTAATTTTGCCTTTTTGCGACTTGATACCCGTCAGTGGTGTACTTGCAACGAGGTTGGGTTGAGCAAACGTGTTGTGCGCTTTAG
>JBKCGB010000037.1:0-47468 GCA_046303375.1 Roseiflexaceae bacterium | reverse complement strand
CCCCGAGCGTAATTTATCTGGCCCCGTGATGGAGGCTGGGCTCGGGGTGGCTGGAGCAGCCTTGCAAGGCGTACATCTGCGCCTGCCTGGCTATGGTGATGGTGGTCCGACGCTGGAGATTTATGCGTACCAGCCACTCATTGATCTGCCTGCCAACGTGCGGCGGAGTGGCTTCGGGCATATTGCCTTCCAAGTCGCAAATATTACGGCGACCCGTGCTGCGGTAGTCGCAGCGGGTGGCGGTGTGGTTGGTGAAATCGTCACGACACACGCCGGGTCACGGCGTGTGTCGTGGTGTTATGTGACTGATCCCGAAGGCAACGCCGTCGAATTACAGACGTGGCTGGATTAGCGTTAAACAATTTAGTCTGTATAATTGAAATACTAATTTATGGGAATTTCGATTATGAGTTCGTTGTGTAGCTGAATATATTGCATGCTAAGATTCGTGAGTGTTGCACTACTGTAGATATAGTTACCTGTAGGTGTAAATGTACGATTCGTATACTGTATAAAAATGGAATATATCTTTAGTAATTTTTGATATGATAGATCAGATCTATCAGCTGGATTCAATGTGAGCATGGACTGTTCAATTTTGCTTATGCGAGACTTTAAATTTTCTTGTTTAGACATAAATTTATCATCCATGAGAAGATTTTCTATTGCTTGTGACGGTTCAATGTATCCACTTCCTTTAATCCAGATATATTGACGAATTTGATCTTCATCATCTGTATTTTCCATCGAAGCATTTGTATTAAAAAACTGATCCCATACCTCGTATGATGTATAATGACTTGAATCACCTTGACGATCATTAAATCGTTTAGTTGAGTAATACCACACATTCATTGTCAATTTGTTAAGCGCTTCAGCTTCGACCATAATTTGATGAATATCATTAACGAGAATACGAGCTTGTTGATAATAAGTATTCTGTGTATTATCAATATTAACTTGTTGATTTGCCTCCCAGCCGAAAGCAGCACCAACAACTAATGTGAGTAAAATTAAAATGGCATTGGTTAGTTTGTGTACATTAGTCGACATAAGACCTCGATGATTGATATAACATGTTTACGTAATTACACGTCAATGGTATACTAATATTGCATCAAAGTCAATATCACATTTTCATTATTATCTATATGGTTGTACTCACGACACAGGCCGGGGCACGGCGTGTGTCGTGGTGTTATGTGACCGATCCCGAAGGCAACGCCGTCGAATTACAGACGTGGCTGGATTAGCGTACGTAGAAATACAGCTCACCTGGTTTGAGTGCATGCACCTGCAACTCGGGAGCAGTGCGTTCGATGGCACCAAACACTTCGCCGGCAGGCAGTCGATTGCCCGCAAACAGGTCATTGTGGCCGGCGATGAGCGTATCCCAGCCCAGTGTTTGGGCGGTGTAGGCGGCCTCGTGTGGGTACATGTTGCCCACAATATCGTTGGCATCACGTATGGCGTCACGACCATTACACGCCAGCATGCCCACATCGGCCTGCGGTAGCGTTTTGACGGCATCGAGGTACCCGTCGTACAGCACGGTATCACCACCGTGGAAAAAAGCCACCGTCCCCCAGTCGAGGTGTAGACTCATCCAGCGCTCGCCGTGGTGGACGTCGTACTCACGCGTATAATGCGCTGCGGGCACGATGGTCAGTGTCAGTACACCCAAATCTACCGTGCGCTGTGGATGCGGGATGATGCGACGTTCGTGCGGGATATTGGCCGCATCGAGCTCGTGTTGTGCCCAGCCAGTCGCCACAAAGCGTGCGTGTGGTGATGCCTGGGCAATCCCCGCCAGCGTGAAACAATCGGTGTGGTCGATGTGCTCGTGTGAGCAGATGACGACACTGGCGTTGGTCACGTCCTCGGGTTGCAGCGGTGCCTCAATCGCGCGCGTCGGCCCGCGCGTCGGATCGGGCCACTTCAAATTCACAATATCCGTCAAACATGGGTCAATGTAGACCACCTGTTGGTCGGGACCTTTCACAGCCACCCCCATTTGCCCCAGCCACCACAAGGCAAATGCACCCGCAGGTACATGAAGTGCATTCATTTGTGCAATCAGCTCTTTGCCACGACGACGCGTCATAATCATGCTCCTTGGTGATGATCCTCGTGTAGTCATTGTACTCAATCTGGAACGGGCATGTTTTTGACGATAACCACAAAACATGCTACTGTATGACATATCACAAGTGCATAGTTGCTAGGGGCGCCAAGTGAGCTTGGCTGAGATGCGACCCAAATGTTGCTGACCCTTTGAACCTGATCCGGCTAATACCGGCGGAGGAAAGCGCGTTGAGAATAACGCATCACGAGCATACTCCGCTTGTGATGATTTTTTTGGATGTGAAAGGATTATGCATGATACGCAACATGCTTGTAGGGCTGGTACTGTTGGCGCTCCTCGTGGCATGTGGAGGGTCAGCCACGCCACCCACCGCTACACCTGCACCCAGTGATGGTGAGCCATTGCCAGTGTCGCCTGCGACTACGCTGACCGTCATGACCCACGATAGTTTCGCAGTGACACCCGAGGTACTGGCCAAATTCGAACAGCAACACAACACAAAAGTGACCATTCTCAATGCGGGCGATGCAGGCTCTATGCTCAACAAGGCCATCCTCAGCAAAGATGCTCCATTGGCAGACGTCATCTACGGTATTGATAACACATTTTTGAGTCGTGCACTTGAGGCAGATATTCTGCTTCCTAGTCAAGCGACCATTCCTTCACTCGTTGCAGCAGCAACCGAGGACGCCAGTGCACCACTCGTACCAATCAATGTTGGCTATGTGGTCATCAACTACGATGTGGCCGCCTTGCAGGCTGCCGGATTAACGCCACCTACGAGTTTCGCCGAACTCCTTGATCCCAAGTGGCGGAGCAAACTGGTCGTCGAAAATCCAACCACTTCGTCTCCGGGGCTGGCGTTTTTCCTTGCTACGGTGGCTGAATATGGCGCAGATGGCTGGCAGGATTATTGGCAACAACTGCGTGCCAATGATGTGCTCATTGTCGATGATTGGTCGACCGCCTACTACACGCATTTTAGCGGGTCAAGTGGCAAAGGTCCCCGCCCACTCGTGGTATCGTACTCGAGTAGCCCGGTGGCCGAAGTCTACTTTAGCGAAACGCCACCAGCCACCGCACCAACAGCCAATGTTGTATTTGGGGCGTTTCGCCAGGTCGAATATGCGGGTGTGCTCAAAGGAAGCACGCAAACCGAACTAGCCCAGCAGTTCATTGAGTTCATGCTCAGCGATGACTTTCAAAATGATATTCCACTGCAGATGTTCGTGTACCCGGCGACGATGAGTGCAACGTTGCCAGATTTGTACACCAAGTATGGGACTGTGCCGACGATTCAACAACAGCTTGACGCCCCCACCATTGCGCAAAATCGAGACGCATGGTTGGCCGCATGGAGTACACTGATGCTCCAGTAGATTGATGTGCTGCGTGTTGTGCATCATGCTAGTACTGGTATGGTGCACAACATGTTCATCATGTGTCGTTAACACAGGCATGCTACGCTGGGCATGTCGATGGCCTGGCTACAAAGGTTGTGCCCATGATTGCACCTGTTCCACCGCAGCCTGGATTGACGCATGCCGAAGCTGCGCAACGCATACAAATTCTCCCATGGTGGCAGCGTTGGTGGCAAGGAATCACCGTATATGTGGCGCTGGTGTGGCGGATTGTGGCCAATTTGCTTCACGCCATCATCATCGGACTAGCCGTGGCGTTGTGGAGTGTGGGTCTACGCGCTGATGCACTTGCCACTGCGAGTGTCGTGCTCATCAATGTCATACTGAGCATCGTGCAAGCGGTGCGTGCGCGCTACCAACTCAATCGACTGACGATTATCACCATGCCCACTGTTGCTGTCTGGCGCAGTGATGCTTTGTATCGTGTGTCACCACACACGGTAGTTGTAGGCGATGTGGTGCTATTGGCTCCTGGCGATCAGGTGGTCGCCGAAGGGCGTATTCTGAGTGCCGACCACCTCTACCTCGACGAATCACTCTTGACTGGCGAAAGTGAGCCCCAACTGCGCTCTACTTCCGACACACTGATTGCAGGTGCCCTATGTGTGCGTGGCGCAGCCTGGTACCAGGTCACTTCGTTTGATGGCGTCCTACAGCAACTCCAGCAACGCAGTCAGCAGGTGCGTCTCGTCGATACGCCACTCATGCACCAAATACATTCACTGATGCGCATCATCATGCTTGTTGTATGCGTACTGGGAGTATGGGTTTTTTACCGTGATTGGGGCAATCTCACACCGCTGGCAGTGCGTATCGCGCATCTTACCGTGATTGCCGGATTAATCCCCAATGCCCTGGTGCTGACGCTCACGCTGACATATGCCATTGCGGCACTGCACATGGCGCGTGTGGGGGGGCTCGTGCAACACCTCGCATCCGTTGAAACAATGCATCACCTGGACGTATTATGCCTCGACAAGACCGGCACCATGACCGTCAATCAGCTGCATGTCCGTGATACGTACGCCATTACAGGGAGCACTGATGCCTTTCATGCTGCTCTCGGTACGTTTGTGGCTGGTGATATCACTGGCAATGCAACTTCGCGTGCCATCGCTCACGCGTTTCCAGCTGCAGTGACTCCGATGACACTTCATGTCCCCTTTGATTCTGCGCGCAAATGGAGCCTGCAAGTCCGTGATGACGGCGTCTGGGTGCTCGGTGCGCCTGACGTCTTGCTGGCGCATGTTGTGCCAAGTGCGTATCCTGCAATCGACATGCAGGTGTGGCTTGATGCGGGTGCACGAGTCCTCATGCTTGCTCGTGCACCTGCATTGCCAGCATCTTTTGACCATACACAGCCCGTATTGCCCACCACACTTATACCATGCGGTCTGGTGGTGCTGGCTGACGTGGTACGACCACATGTCGACGAAATCCTTGCAGAGTGTCGTCAACTCGGCATCATGGTGTGTGTGCTTTCTGGCGATGAACCACAAGCGGTGCACGCCTTGGTGCGCCAGGTTGGCATCCCCGTCAACACTGGTGTCGTACATGCACGCGACATTGATGCCGCCGATGATGCGCAGTTGTGGGAAATCATGCAAACCGCACACGTCTATGGGCGCTTGACGCCGACGCACAAAGCACGTCTTGTTGCACTCTGGCGTCGCATGGGGCACTGCGTGGCGATGATTGGCGATGGACTAAACGACATCCCAGCCATGCGCGCCGCCGATATTGCCATTGCCATGCAATCTGGTAGTAGCGCAGTGCGCACAGTAGCCGATGTCGTGCTTCTCAACGATGATTTCGCCATCGTGCCACAGCTCTTTCGTCAAGGAACGCGCATCGTAACGCGCATGCACATGGTCCTCAATCACTTTGTGCTACGCATCGTCACTAGTGCCGCATTACTGGCGTTGTCTGTGGCTGCTGGCATTCAGCTCTGGGCTCCCTGGCATAGCTCACTCGTAGCCCTCGGTGGTGTTGCGTTACCTGCATTTTGGATTGTGAGTATGCCGAGTGCACGTGCCACCATCCCCGTCATGCCACATGCCACGATATGGCGCGTGGGGCTGTTGGTCGCACTGTTGGGATGTGTCATGCTCGCCATAGTGCACGTCTATGCCCAAACGGCAGTCATTTGGGCTGGAGTTGGTTACTGCGTGCTCGTGTTGTGGGGGCACGCCTACTGGCTTACGCTACGCATTCGTGCTGGGTAGTGTGGCAGTCTGCGCTGGAAAGACGAAATATTTCAACGCCAGAAACAAAAAACCAGTGACCAATAATCCCGATGTAATCTGTACGAGCTGATGCGGGTAACCGCGCTGTTCGTAAAATATCGCTAACATGGCATATTGGAACACGTATCCCAGCCCATACACCAGTACGTATCGACTCCCCGATGACCAAATGGTCCCTGTATCATTGAATGTCAGACGCCGGTTACCAAAATACCCCATCATCGTCACTATGCCGTATATGACACTCATACTCAGGATGGGAGATACACCGGCATAGGTGACGATTAGGTAGAGCACGTATCCGCTCACATTGGTGATAATTCCCACCACAATATAACGGACGAGTTGCCAGATGGTGCGTTTTTGTGGCGATGTGTCTGTCATGTTATTCCCAGTACGCTAAGCCGAACCCATTTGCGCCGTATCCGTTGCCGTTGTACAACATGTAGCGCACTCCACCGTGACAGAACACAAACGGATATTCGATCATATCCGCATCCCATCCATCTGGTGAGACATCAATGCCACTCCGTGCCAAGTCGAGTCGCCACTGCACACCATTCTCACTCTGTGCGTACCCAATTCGATACCGTTCACCAGTACCACTTCGATACGAAAACCACATGTGATATCCATGATCGTCGACGCACACTGTCGGGCGCGAAAACGCCTGCGCCACATTCACTGCATACGGTACGGCCAAGCCGCCACGTTGCCATACATGCCCATCGTGGGACGATGCATAGTTGATAACGTGAATCATCTCGCCATTGCCCGCATTCCACGTGTATGTCGATCCATACCACATCTGGTAAAAATCAGGACGGACCTGGTGTACCCATGGGTACGACATACTCACGGGATCATAGGCGTCGCGGCGCATAAACGGTTGATGAGATTCATGCGAAAGTGTGGTATCAGTATGCACCAACAACCGGCCTACTTCGCCGCGCCACATCCCAGAACTTCCCGTTTGCCATGCCATGTATAGCATGTAGCGTTGACCGCCACTTTCATACACATTACCGATGCTGATCCCGTCTGCATCGAAACTCGCTGCATCACCATGCAGACAAAAGGGTTCGTAGTGATCGGCAACGACCGTGCGTGTCACGATGTCGATATCTACTGCGCCAACCGATGAGCGTTTTTGCGCATCGCGTCCACTATAAAAGACACGATATACGTCACCACTGAGGTGCACCGCCAGCGGATTCGCCACATGCGTCAATAGTTTCGGGTGGCGCGATTTGCCTTCGGGAGTATAGATTCGACCAACCTTGTGCCATCGTGGGTCGCTCATATTTTGCGCACCCGTGAACTTGGTACTGCTGAGCGCTCAGTTGCAGTGCCAATGTACAAGCCATCGGGTTCTGCATCAGCAAGCAGCAATACGCCTGCACCAACCACACAGCGATCACCCACGGTAATATGGTCACGCAATGTTGCATTGACACCGATAAAGCACTGCGCTCCAATCGTCACACCCCCAGACACCACCACATGCGATGCAACAAAAACGTGGTCTTGGATGGTACTATGATGCCCGATGTGATTGCCACTCCACAGTGTCACGTTGTTGCCGATACGCACAAATGGCTGAATCGTGTTGTCTTCAAAGATGAAACAATTCTCGCCGATGTGTCCCTGGTTGAGGACAGTGGCATGTGAACTCACATAACTTGCCAACGTATAGCCGAGTGCTTTGGCTGCCAGGTATTTTTCTTTGCGTACCATGTTGATTTTGGCATAACTCAGTGCCACAAATAGGTGATTTGTATCAGCTGGAAAGCGTGTTGACACCTCATCGAATGGCACCACTGGCACACCACAAAATTCTGTGACTGTCACGTATTCGCGGTCCACCGTAAACGCGACGACCTCGTACTTGCTATCCGTCGTAAAGTAATAATGAGCGAGTTGAGCAATGTCTCCCGAGCCAAAGATGACGAGTGGCTGTTTCATCGCTGTTTCCTTACGAGTATCGTGAATTCATACAGTCCGTAGTCATGGAGCAGTGCGACATCCTTGGCGTAGTGTTTTTTGCAGTGGTCAAAAATGGCGAGTGGATCGGCATAATAGAGGTAGTCGCGCATTTTGTCGTGGTCTGAATAACTCGTCAGACAGTTAAAGGCAAAGCCGTGTGTGCTTGATGCGTGCATCACATCAAGCGTATTGGTGAGGTATGTCCACCATGTCGTATCATCATGCTGTAAGCGCACATTAAAAATACCACTTGCCACACAATAGGTCACCGGTTGGGGTGGTCGATCCGCATGGACAAATGTCGTGTTCGTGGTGTGCTGGTAGCGTGCACGAGCAGCTGCTACCATATCGGCCGACACATCGACTCCCACAAAATGAAAGTCACCGTAGTGCGTTACCACGTAGTCATACATGGCACCGTACCCACACCCAATATCACAAATATGAAAGGCGGTGTGTGGGTCAATGATCTTGCAGAGTTGATTGAATCGGAGTACTTGCCCAGCTTCACCATTCCAATCAACACCGTTTGGTGTTTCTCCGTGGGTGCGCAGTTTGTCACTGTAGTAAGCAGCGACATCGTTCGTGATGGCGTCACTCATACCAGGCCTCCCGGTGCAGGTGTTGCCTCAAAGTAGAGAATCATGCAGTGCGACGAGTCTTTGGTCAGTTTTTGCAACCAATGAAACGGCAGCATTACAATCGGATTGAGAATAATCCCGAGAATGGCTGGAAACGATGTTTTGAATGGCACTGTGCGATGCCCGGAATCCTTGGTGCGTTCTAGCATCGTCTGTTGCACTTTGCGCCCTTCATACTGTTGTACTTGTCGATTCGAGAGTGGTAGTAGCATATTTGACACGGGAAATGTCAAACCTGCTACATGCGTCATCTGCCACTGTGTGTCCTGACACAACTGCTTGATACGGGTGCGGTCATAGCGTCGGAAGTGTCCTGCAATTTCATCTTCGATGCCCCAGTACTGCATCCCTGCCGGCATCATGTTGATGACTACTCCGTGCGCAGTAATGACGTGCCGTGCTTGCTCCATGAATTTGCGCTCATCCTCATCACTGAGATGCTCAATGACCATCGACGAGATGACGAGGTCGGCACTCGCAGCTGTTTGCGCATGTGCCACAAAGTCACCATTCATCACGGTTAATCGGTGTTGGGCGATTTCATTGGCAAAGCGTGTGTGTAGCAATGTGACCGATTCCGGCGACAATTCGTACACCGTACCGTGCCAACCAGCCGCCAAGAGCAGTGCGGTAATATCACCAGTTCCAGGACCGATTTCAATGAATCGTCCAGGAGTTCGTGATTGCAACCGCTCACGGAGATACATGTGCTGTAAAAGTGTACCTGGTGGCAGTACTGTTGTCATGGCGTCCTACTTAAGCTTTGCTGATGCGTGATTTCAGGTAATCATCGACCGACCGAGGTTCGGCGTAGGTGTATCCGAGCAGTTCCTTCGCTTCCGGCGAGAGGGGGACATCTGGCATGCTGTTCGGGATGTTTATCTGTTGTTTGAAAAACGGGATGTTGTATACATGGTTAATCGCGCGACGTGCCTTGGTGGTGCTGTTGTAGCCACCAGCATGATAAATCATGCAGTCGAGTACGATAAAACTTCCTGCTTTTGCTTCCGCTTGTACCGCATGTCGCTCAATAAACTGCCGTGATGGATATGGTTCTTTGAGGTGTGTCGCAGGGAGTACGTAGGTTGCCCCATTTGCCAACGTAAAATCATCCACACAGTAGAGCGCATTAATCGCCAACGGCCGCGAGCTTACATAGTGTTGGTAGGGAATATCACGGTGCCACGACCCCTGGTTGTAGCCCTCTTGCGGTGGATTAATAATCCCATTTTGCTGATTCAAAATAAACTTGCCAGGAATCAGTCGTTGCAGTACGGCCATCAGATTGGCATTCATTGCCAGCGAGAGAATGATGTCACTCCCATGGGTCACCATGCCTCGAATCGTGTTATGTTCGTTGACTGCACGCAATGCCGCTTCACCGTATTTTTGTAAATATGTGGCATGAATGCGTGCAAATTCATCTGCTACGGCAGTGACTTCGCGTGGCGACAATCCAGCATCAAGGACCGCATACCCAAGCTGCGTTACTTGCTCGACGACTTCGTCGACGTGGGTTGCATTTGCAGTCTGGTTCAAGACGCCGTATGACTTTTCTGGTACGGTGCTCATCTCAAGTCTCCTTCGTCGATGACGTATATACATCGCGGATAATCGTGTATGGTCGTTGCTTTACTTCGGAGAAGATTTTGGCCAAGTAAATCCCCAATACCCCAACCGAGAAAATGACTAGCCCTGCCAGTAGCCAGATCGATAAAATCAACGATGTATAACCGTCGGGTGGTTGTGACACAAACATGTAGCGGTATGCCAGCAACATGATGTAGCAGAACGTAATGATCAAAATGAAGACACCCAAGTAAAAAATGAGCGCCAATGGCGTATTGCTGAACGATGTGACGGCATTGACGAGATGTTCAAATTTGCGAATCAAATTGTATGTGGTCGGGCTGGTAGCATGTTTAGCCACGGGGCACTGCAGCTGTGCAAATCCAGTAATCATCCACAACCCACCAATGTTGATTTCACGCTCTCGGTGTAACAACAGTGCATCCACATAGCGGCGTGTCATCAGGCGTGCAGTGACGATATTGTTTGGCTGTGCCACACCGGTAAACAGTCGGAAGAGCGCATAAAACACGCGCCCAGTGATGCGTTCAAAAACACGCCCACGGCGCTGTGTTTGTATGCCAAACACTACGTCGACCTGATGCTTGTGGAGTAACTCGTGGAACATCACCAACCACTCAGGTTCTTCTTCGAGGTCGCTGTCGAGCAGAAAGATGTGCTCACCGCGCGCATAGGAAAGCCCCGTCATCATCGCTTTGTGATGCCCGAAGTTGCGCGACAAATCGACCACCGTCACCCGCGAATCCTGCTGGCAGAGCTCCACGGCTACCGTCAAACTGTGGTCTGGTGAACCATCGTTGACGAGGACGAGTTCGAAATCGTCTCCGACGATTTGTGTCGCCGCCGCACAAATCCGCTGATAAAACTCGGGGATGTAGGGTGCTGAGTGATAGAGTGTCGCAACAATTGAAAGCTTCATGATTGCACGTATCTCATGTACTTAGGTGCGTCTTTGCCACAGTTAAACAACAAATCGAGTACCGTCACCGCATGGGTAAACTCGCCCCATAACTGTCGATATGGTGTGTATCCTTCGTAATTAAACCAGGTCACTCCCACATTGGCGGCCGTGAATATTTCCTCTTGCATGTAGCTTTTGGCGCCAGGACCAGAAATATACTCGGTACCACCGGCCGCCACCACAATGTGTTTGAGGCGTTCGGTGCGGTCTTCGGTATCGGGAATCGCATAATCCCACGAAAACGATATTTTGGTGGTGATGCCTAGGTACGCACAAACCGCAGTGATAAACGTATGATTTAAATCGGTCAACATCGTGTACTGTGTATCGCGGTAGAGCGGCTCAAAGTACGGCGCAACTTCATTGAAAAACGGAGCTCTACGGTAATTGAGTTGTAGTGTCTGCCAATGCGATTGTGCCCAGTCGTTGCCATCGATCATTGTTTCGCGAATGGTCTGGAAGTATTTGCCCTTGACTTGTACGGGTACCGTCAACCACTGCACCCCCTGCGGTGTCTTGATTTGGTTGCGGTTGCGCCAATCACGTCGCGTGTACTGCATATCATCATACAAAATGAACTCATCTACGGCTGCGATGAGATCAAAGTATCCCTTCCACGGGATGTAGTTCGATTGCAAAATTGCCACACGCTTGGTCATATCCACCATCAGTCTGCTCTACGATACATTAGCCACATTTTAGCATAATTCACCTAACGATACATGTGACGATGAGATGATTGTCTGCTATCATGCACGCATGCTATATCTTGTATCAACACCAATCGGCAATCTCGGTGATATCACTATTCGCGCCCTTGAAATACTCAAGAGCGTCGATGTCATTGCCAGCGAAGACACGCGCAAAACATCCATCTTGCTCCAGCACTACAGCATCCGCAAGCCAATGCTGGCCTGCCACGAACACAACGAAACACAGGTCTCAGAACGCATCATCGGCATGCTTCGTGCCGGGCAGTCAGTCGCATTGGTCAGCGATGCGGGTACTCCTGCCATCTCTGACCCCGGATTTGTGCTTGTACGTCGCGCATTGGCCGAAGACCTGCCGATTACCGCCATCCCTGGTCCTGCAGCCCTCATCCCTGCCTTGGTGTTGTCGGGACTCGCAGTGCATGCATTCACGTATCGTGGCTTCCCGCCGCGCAAATCTGGTGCACGCCAACGCTGGCTAGCCCAGAGTTTCCACATCCCTCATACGCTCATTTTCTACGAAAGCCCCTACCGTATTGCGGCACTTGTTGCTGATGCCATCACCGTTTATGGCGACCGCCCTGCAGCCCTCGCCAACGACCTCACCAAATTCCATGAAGCAGTATGGCGTGGTAGACTCAGCGATATCCAGCGTATTTTGGCGGGGCGGAGCATCAAAGGTGAATTCGTGCTCCTTGTAGCTGGCAACGATGCCCCTGCGAGTCTCCTGCCGACCATTGCCGACACCGATGATGATGACGGCGATGATGACGACGAAACGTCTGCCGAAGACGCATAACCTGCGTATTTCTGCGGTATGATACGACTATACGACGACACGGATACATAGGAGGACGATGATGACCGACTTGCGTGAACACCTCGTACAAATGACCTGCGATATGGTGCGTATACCCTCGCTCGCCGATCGCCCCGAGCAACTCCAAGCAGCCATTGATTACGTGGTTGCTGCATTGAGTGGTTTGCCGCGTGGCAGTATCCACCACTTTAATTCCAACAATAAACCTGCAATCGTGTACTCACTGCGTGGCAACAAACATGCCAAGCTCGTGCTCAACGCACACGTGGATGTCGTGCCTGCACGCCCAGATCAGTTTGAGCCGTTTATCAAGGATGGCCGCATCTATGGGCGTGGTACCCAGGACATGAAGGGGGCAGCGGCGATTTTGCTGCGATTGGCACAAGATTTGGCCAAACTCCCAGACCCGCCCGATGTCAACTTCCAGTTTGTCACCGACGAAGAAATCGGTGGGCGTCACGGCACCAATCACATTCTCAATGAGGGATGGACGTGTGATTTTTTTATTACTGCAGAGCCCACCGATCTCAACATCTGCTACATGCACAAAGCCGGCTTGAGTATCACGGTTACCATGCACGGTGTGCCGGCGCATGGGTCACGTCCATGGTTAGGGCGTAATCCGGTTCACACGTTGCGTGATGGTCTTGTTGCCCTCGAAAAACGCTTCCCCACACCCGACGAAGAAGCATTTGTGACCACTGTTGTCCCTGTCATCCTCAACGGTGGTGAAGCCGGCAACCGCATCATGGAGGCGCTCAAACTCCACTTTGATATTCGGTTTGTCCCCGAAGACAAACCAGATGACATTTTGGCTGGTATTAAAGCATGCTTCCCCGAGCATGCTACTGTCGAAATGCACTATGTGGGTGTACCGCTCAACACTGACCCTACTCATCCAGCCGTTCAGCAATTGGCGAAGATTGTCGGCGATGTGATGGGCCAACCAGCCGGCTTTTATCGTGAACACTTTGGTACTGATGCTCGCTTCTATAGCGCCAAGGGCACGGCAGCTGTGTGCTGTGGCCCTATCGGCTTCGGCTTGCACTCTGACGAGGAATGGGTCGATATCGACGGTCTCGTAAAGAATTATCACGTGTTTGCCAAACTGGTAACACACTATCAATAAGAGGCACGAGATGGAGCGGTGGCACATTGGTTGTGGTCAAATCACCTGGCCACGAGATGTCAGTGAAGAAAAAGTGCTGGGTGAAATTGCTGCTGCCGGTTATGCAGGCGCACCGATTTTCCCCAAACCTGCGACATCTGCCGCAGACAGAGTTGCGCTCTTTCAGCGCTTTGGCCTGGCGCCTGCCCCTGGTTATCTGGGTGCCGATTTCTGGGATGTCACCAAATACGAGGCCATTGTGGCACAAGCACGCAGCTACGCAGAATTTGCCCGTGATGTTGGTTGCACGTGTTGCTACGTGGCTGCCAACACTGACAACCAGATGGTGCGCAATGGGCGCACGCGTATGCAGGCTGCTGGGCACGTGACCGCTGCGGATGGCATGAGTGATACTGAATGGCGCCAGTTTATCCGCACAATTACTGATGTTGGCACCATCATGCAACGCTACGGCGTGATTGCTGCCTTCCATAATCATGTGGGGAGCGTCATCGAAACACGTGCCGAACTGGATTTGTTGATGCAGCAAACAGACCCGGCAATTTTGGCGCTCGGTCCTGATACGGGGCATATGGCGTGGGCAGGGGGGGATGTGTGTGACATGGTACAGACCTATGCTCAGCGTATTGTGACCATGCACCTCAAGGATGTCAATCCGACTGCTGTGGCAACAGCGCGTGCCCAACACGCTGATTATCGTGGCGCAGAGCGGCTCGGCGTTTGGACCGAATTAGGCCAAGGAAATGTCGACTTCCCGACGATTTTTGCGCATCTTCGTGATGTGGGCTTTGCGGGGTGGCTGATCGTTGAAACCGATGTGACACAGCTTCCCACAGCCTCCGAAAGTGCCATGCACAGTCGTGCATACCTACGTTCACTCGGTTTGTAATTCAAGCGAAGGAGATTGCTATGACACTGCGTGTAGGAGTTATCGGGTGTGGCAAGCCGTGGAAGAGCGAGGGTGCCACCGGCTTTGGGATGTCGCACCAGCACGCCTTTGGCTACAACGCCACCGGCAAATGTGAAATCGTAGCCCTCGCCGACCTGGTTGCCGATAATGCCAAAGCCTTCGCTGATGTGCATGGCCCCAAGGCTACCATCTACAGCGATTACCACGAAATGCTTGCCAAAGAGCAGCTCGACATCGTGAGTATTTCGACATGGCCGCATTTACATGCACCGATGGTGATTGCCGCCGCCAATGCCAAAGTGCGTGCCATCCACTGCGAAAAACCGGTGGCTCCCACCTGGGGCGAGTGCAAAGCCATGATGACTGCTGCCGAAGCCAACGGTGTGCAACTCACATTCAATCATCAGCGTCGTTTCGGCAAACCCTTCCGTCAGGGTAAAGCACTGCTCGACTCAGGACGCATCGGCCAGCTCGAACGTATCGAAGCCACTTGTGACAACATGTACGACTGGGGCACACACTGGTTTGATATGGCCTGCTACTTCAACAATGAAACCGATGCCGAATGGGTGCTCGGTCAGATTGACCTGCGTGATCCGCAAACAGTCTTTGGGGTAGCTATCGAGCGCCATGGCGTCAGTCTCACCAAGTTCAAAAATGGCGTCACGTTGTTGATGAGCACCGGCTATCAAGCCGGCCCACGCTTTGGTCTACGCATGCTTGGCACAGACGGCATCATTGATGTCGGAGTCAACGACAAGCTGCATTTGCGTGTCAAAGGCAAAGGCGACGCTGATTGGGTGAATATGCCTGAAACCGAGAATCTGCATGGTGAAGAGTGTGTCAAGCGCGGCATCGCCGATGTCGTCGATGCACTGCTCACCGGACGGCGCCCAGAATTGTCGGCGTACAATGCCATGCGTGCCACCGAGTTGATTTTTGCAACGTACGAATCATCCCGCTCGCACCGCCGCATTGACCTGCCACTCCAGAGCACCGACTCGGCGTTGTTGTCGCTCCTAGGCAAATAACACGGCTACTGTGTGAGTGTGCGCACCACGTCATCCCACGTAATCTGCGCCACGCTTGCCGGTCCGTGGGCACCGAGCGATGCGGCATATGCTGCATCGCTCAGGAGTGTGTCGAGTGCATGCGCAATCGCCTGTGGTTGTGGCGCACAAATCAGCCCATTGTGTCCATGCCGCACAAATTCTAGTGTCCCACCAGCGTCACTCGTCGTAATCACCGGGCGTGCTGCGGCCATGGCTTGAATCGTGGTAAAGCCGTAATCTTCATCAAATGGAGCGTAGTACACGGCGCGCGCATTGGCGTAGTATGACAGCAGTGTTGCATCATCCACATACCCACAAAACGTAATCCGCGCCTGCAATCCATGCTGTGCAACCAGTGCTTCGAGCTGGGCGCGGGCAGGACCAGTGCTGGCCAGCACGATGCGCCCAGGCACATGCATGAGTGCTGCACTTTCAATCAGTAAATCGAGGCGTTTGGCCGCATCGAGACGTGCATCCGAAAAAATGTAGTCACCGTAGGGGCCTGCCGTAAAGCGACCATCGTAGTGGCTCGGTGGGTATAACGGCGTGGCATTGACACGATTGAACT
Source organism: Roseiflexaceae bacterium (assembly GCA_046303375.1). Taxonomy (GTDB): domain Bacteria; phylum Chloroflexota; class Chloroflexia; order Chloroflexales; family Roseiflexaceae; genus UBA965. The sequence goes on along the minus strand of JBKCGB010000037.1, from coordinate 31,348 downwards.
GCCACAGCCGTCGTGCCACATTCTGTGATATTGCATAGCAGGCATGCGCTTCACGCATAGCAGTGATATCAGCTGCCATCAATGCTTCGCGCAGACTGCGATCCGCTGGTGTATTCACAAAGTCTGAGAATGTCGTGCCATACCAGTCATAAGCCTGCCGATGCTGGTGTACGAGCCATACCACTTTGCGCCGATGTTGCACCAAGTACGAGGGGAATTTTGTGGCGATTACTAGATCGACAGGGCGACCATCGACTTCGTTTAAGTCAATCAAACGCCATGCTAACATGCTGTCATAGAGCGCGGTGTGCGGTTGCCAGCGATACGGCAATGCGACCACATCCACCGTATGCCCGTGGCGCCGCAACGCATCACGCAATCCATCGACGAGCAGCTCAGCGCCACCACGTACAAATGGCACCTGTGATGTGCAGATGATGATGTTCATGTGGTGCCTCGAATCGCAGCCTCTGCACGCGCTGCCACATCCTGCCATTGACAGTGTGTGAGCACATATGCACGCCCAGCATTACCCATCGTGGTCGCCAACTCGGTTGTGCCAAGGAGCATATCAAGCCCTGCAGCAAATGACTGAAAGTCGCGAAATGCGAGCCCCCCGCCAGATTCCCGTGTGGCAGCCGTTGTGACTGCACAGTCTGCATTGACGAGCACTGGGCGTTGTTGCAGCCACGCTTCCATCAGCACAAACGCAAAGCTTTCTTGGGTGCCAGCATGCACAAATACGTCACACGCTGCAAATGCATCTGCTTTGGTTTGCTCATCAACAAAACCAATATCACGAATGAATCGTTGCTGGTAACGACTCAATACGAGTGGGTCACGCCCTGATAATACGAGGGTCAGCATGCGTTGTCGACGTATCATGTATTCCTGCACATACAGCATTAGCAACGGCATGTTTTTGGATGCATCGCGTCGTCCCGCAAAAAAGAGCATCGGCCCAGTCACCTGAAACTGTTGCCTGAAACGAGCGCCATCACCGACTGCCCCTAATTCGACACCAAGTCGTGTCAGTGTGACCCGTGTGGGGGTGATGCCGTACTGTGCAATGATGAAATCACGCTCACTGGCACTATTTGCCAAAATCCCACTTGCATGTTGCATTTGCCAGCGTGTCAACGTGTGGTATGCATACGGCTCATCATGCATGCACGGTAAAATATAGCTTTGGTTACGCGCTAACATGCTGCCAAAAATACTGCTTGGGAGTGGGTATGGTACAAACACAAAGCGACGTCCGGCTTGGTGCTGAGCAATAGCCCGCAACAAATCGCTACTGTAGGCTAGTCGTGCGACCGTACGGAGTTCTTGTGCATTTGGCGCACATGTGCGAATGATATCGGTGAGTTGCTTGAATTGGTTGACATAGTGTGGGAATTGCGCATCCGCGGGGAGTGATTCTACCGCAAACCGCACCACTTTAATCCCGGCATCCCATGATTCGCCGAGTGCATAGTAGGCCGTCGCTGGTGCCACCAAATCACGTGCCGTCGTACTCCATACCTCGACGTGGACACCACGAGCATGCAGCGCAATTGCAAGTTGTCGGGCGGCATGCTCTGCTCCCCCTGCTGTTTCTGCACCATACCATGTGCTCACAATCGTGATAATGTCGCTAGTCATGGCGCTTCGCAGGGAGCCGTTTGGCAGTGATGTAGTGAATCAGTAGCTGAATCGCACGTTGTGTGGCGCGGTTATGTGCATTGATCTGCTCCACAATCGGATTGATATACCAACGTAGGAGCATGCGTTGCAGTTTGTGGATAGTATTCGCCACATGGTCGAGCGGTTTTCGCACCGGTAACGGCCAGTGGGCATGCACCGTCTGATGCAGGTTGCGTACCGATTCGAGATGCAGCAACGCCAGCGTATGTGCAGACATCGGTGGCTCGTTCTTTGCCAACTGCGCTTGTGTTACATGCACATCGTGACCAACGCCTGTATCGGGGGGCGGCACTGACGGTGTTGGGGGTTGTGGTTGCACATTGGCCTCGTATGCTGCCACAATTTCGCGCATGGTACGCATCACCGCATCGTTGTACATGTTTTGCTGTTCCACAATCGGGTTGATGTACCAACGCAGCAAACGGCGTGTGACTTTTTGGAGCAGACCAATGATGCGCCCCACCATAGTGACATTGACAATTGGTAGATGTGCGCTGATGACGCGTGTCAGCTCCATTTCGTGTAAGGCGTCGTAGACATCGTACAGCTCAGCACTCGTATCTGTTTGTGCAGTAGTGTGGTGTGCCTGCTGGGCAATCTTTGCATGCAGTGCATCAACAACGGCTGCCACATCAATGGATTGTGTAGATTGTGTCATACCACCCTCAATTCCTCGACACGTTTGCCTAAATTGTAGCACACCAGTGTGGTCGCCTTCGGATGATTCATGCATCAGGTATAATTCAACAAACAGCGCATTCTGATGGAGGCGTGCATGCGGGTACTTTTGCTGGGTGCTGGTGGTCGTGAACATGCCTTGGCAATGGCCATCAAGGCATCGCCTCGCTTGTCAACGCTGACGGTGTCTCCGGGCAACCCAGGCATTGCCCAGATTGCAACAACAGTAGCACTTCCAACCATCGAAGTGCTCTTGGCATGGCTTACAGCAAACCCCTGTGATTTGGTGGTGATTGGTCCAGAAGCGCCACTCGCAGCAGGTTGGGCTGACATGATTCGCGCCACCGGTGTACCCGTGTTTGGTGCCTCGCAAGCCGCAGCCCGCCTCGAAAGCAGTAAAGGCTTTGCCAAACAAATCATGCAACGCGTTGCCGTACCAACGGCTGCATTTCGTATGTTTCATGCGGCGACTGATGCCCACGACTTTGTCGTGCAATCACGCCAAGCGTGGGTCGTTAAAGCTGATGGCTTGGCAGCCGGCAAAGGAGTGGTTGTTGCGGATAGTGTGGACGAAACACTCGATGCAATTGCGCAGCTTGCCGCATTGCCTGCGGGTGAGCGCATCATAATCGAAGAGCGGCTCGCTGGTCCTGAGGTGTCGTTGATTGCGCTGAGTGATGGCGTTACGCTGCTCCCACTCCCTTCGGCGCGTGACCATAAACGCATTTTTGATGACGATCAAGGTGCAAACACGGGTGGTATGGGCGCAGTTGCCCCCATCCAGGCAATTGATCGTGGCGTAGCACGGCAGTTGGCCGACGTGGTCATGCAACCGGTCATTGATTTCTTGCGTGCCCACAATATGCCGTTTGTGGGTGCGCTCTATGCCGGGTTAATGCTCACCGAGAGTGGTCCCAAAGTCATTGAATTCAATGCCCGTTTTGGGGATCCTGAGACACAAGTAATTTTGCCTCTGTGTGATGGCGACATCCTGACCGCCTTGCATGCAGCGGCCACAGTCGCCTTGCACCCCGACCTGCTCGGATGGCGTGCTGGTGCGGCTGCTTGTGTGGTGCTGAGCAGTCATGGCTATCCGGCTACGCCACGCACTGGTGATGCGATTCATATTGATATGCACCAGATTCCCCAAAACGGGTATGTGTTGCATGCCGGCACGACACTCCGTGATGGCGTACTCCAAACTGCGGGTGGGCGCGTGCTGAATGCGGTCGGCTATGGTGCAACCATGCATGAGGCGCTCAAGACGGCCTACGCCACCGTTGATGCCGTCCAATTTGCCGGCATGCACTATCGGCTCGATATCGGTCAATCGGAGCTGCCATGACATATCCTGCACTTGCTATTGCGGTTTCTGGTGGTGGTTCGAATCTACAAGCAGTTATCGATGCCATTGCGCACAATCAGTTGCAGATTCGGATTGCGTTGGTGATCAGTGATCGTCCAGAGTGTGGTGGCGTCCAGCGCGCAATCGCTCATCGACTACCCGTATGTGCTGTGCCCTTTCCGCCGCGTGCCAGCGCCACACAGCGCATGGCGTGGGAAGTCATCATGCGGCAAATGGTGGCAGCTGTGCGGCCAGATATCTTGCTGTTATCAGGCTTTATGCGTATTTTGAGTGCAGAAACACTTGCAACGTTCGCTATGCCCGTCATTAATCAGCACCCTTCACTGCTCCCCCACGATGGTGGTGATACCGTTTCACTCAGTGATGGGCGTATTATTCCCGCACTTCGTGGCGCACACGTCGTGCGTGATGCCCTGCACCAAAAACTTCCCATGACTGGCTGTACCATCCATACGGTAGTCCCTGAAGTGGATCGCGGACCAGTGATTGCAAGTGCCGAAGTCCCTATTTATGCCGATGACGATGAAACATCGCTCCATGCACGTATTCGCGCAGTCGAACAGCCACTCTTGATTGCAACACTCCAAAAAATCCTCTGTTAGTCGCGCCGTTTGCCGAATATGCGCGCAATGTTGACAAAAAGATTGATGAAATCGAGATACAGTATCAACGCACCGTATATCGCGAATCTGTTGAGCCGTGCGTCATCGTCCATTTGCTGTGCCATCTGTGTTAATCGTTGCGTGTCATAGGCCGTGAGCCCGGCAAACACACATACACTTACAATGGACATGACATAATCGATTAGCGGGCTTTGGAGCCACAGATTGGTGATGGCGGCAATACAAATTCCAAATAACACCATCGTCATGAACTGTCCAATGCCAGATAAATTGCGTTTGGTAGTCATGCCATACAATGCCAATCCGGCAAACGCACCAGCAGTGATACAAAACGCAACGGCAATCGAGCTGGTGGTAAATACAAATGCGATGGGGGTGATGGTAATACCATTGAGTGCCGCATAGAAGATGTACAAGCCGATTGCCACAGGTGGTTGTATGCGCATTACCAGCGCACTTATCACGATGACCAAAATGACTTCGACAATAATCAAACCCAGAAAGACATACGTGTTTAAGATGAAACTCCAAAGCGCACTGGTGTTGAACACAATGCTTGACATGGCAGCAGTAACGAGTAGACCTGCTCCCATCCACAAATACACCTGCTGCATAGCATCATGGATGTGTGGTTGTACAGTGACGTGCGGTGATGATTGCATGTGCCTTTGCCTTTTTCTAGTCCGATACATCCATGTCGTCATACGATTTGATACAACAAAATATGCATGACGTGTATTAAAGTAAACAAAGCTAAGCAAATCGTACCACAAAATATGTTTGGCAGTAATCAGTACATACACACAAAAACGGGTGGGTTGGCGTAGCCAACCCACCCGTTTTGCAACGACGAAGCAATTAATCGCGGCGCACACCAAACAAGCGCAACATGTAGATGAAGAGATTGATGAAGTCGAGATACAGGGTCAATGCACCATAAATTGCAAAACGACCGGTGTCTTCTTCGGTGACCATCTGCTGCGCCATTTGTGTCAAGCGTTGCGTGTTGTAAACGGTGAGTCCGGCAAACACCAACACACCAACAATCGAAATGATGAAGCTAAACGGACCACTCCCGATGAACATGTTGACAATGGATGCGATAATTAAGCCAATCACCCCCATCAACAGGAATTTGCCCATCCCCGATAGATCGCGTTTGGTGGTAGAGCCATAGAGCGCCAATGCAGCAAATGAGCCCGCAGTCGTAAAGAAGGCTGCGGCCACTGAACTCGCAGTGTACACCAGCACGAGTGGAGTAAGGGTGATACCGTTGAGCATTGCATAAAACAAAAACAACCCAGTTGCCATAGCAGGGCTGAGCTTCATGATGGTGGCACTGAGTGCAATGACCAAAATGACTTCAGCGATAATCAGACCAAAGAATACAATCGGATTGGAAATCGAGGCCAGAATACTTTCGTTGCCCATCACCATGCTCGATACGGCACCAGTGACGAGCAAACCAGCCGTCATCCAGAGATAGACTTGTTGCATGGCGCTTTGAATACGCGGTTGTGCGACGACTTGTGGTTGCGATTGCATACTAAATACCCTTTCTGCAGTGCGTAGTGTAGTCCCATGACTACATGTGCATTGACGCTCAATGATAGAAAATTGTTGCAATGAATGGATGGTACAATAGGGTTGACATGTAGTTGTAAAACTACACTTATCATAGTACCACAGATTATATGGATACAAAGCTACCTGTTGTGTTGGCATCCGGCTCGCCACGCCGCCGTGAACTCCTTGATGCACTCGGTGTGTTGTTTCGTGTGGAAGTGACTGATGCCGAAGAAGAATCGCATCTCCCAGACGCCACACTGGTGAACACCATTGCGCATGATGGGTTGGCACTCCACGATCACCCAGCCATCCGTGCATGGCGCAAAGGAGCGGCAGTTGCTGCGCTGCATCCACAGGCGCTTGTGTTGGCTGCTGATACGATTGTCGTACGCGATCACGTGGTGCTCAACAAACCGCTCGATGCCGATGATGCACGGCACATGCTCCGCAGTTTGGCGAATCGCTGGCATACCGTGTATACGGGTGTCGCACTCTTTGTGCCGCAACAGTCGCCGCAACTAATGTTGCAGGCGAGTGATGTGCATATGATTGCCATCTCTGATGCCGATATTGCGACGTATGTGGCAAGTGGTGAACCATTGGACAAGGCAGGTGCATACGGAATCCAGGGTGCTGCTGGGCGGTTGGTCTCACAAGTCCGTGGTAGTATGACCAATGTGGTCGGGCTCCCGCTCTCGCTTGTCCATACGATGTTGACTGCTCATGGCACTGTGCCCGCCCGCACACCACAACAAGCCTATGCGTGGTGGCGTGCAAAACTACCCTTCGATGTATTGCCAGAGGCCAGCGAGATATGAATCTACCGCCAAATGCGCGTGTTGTGATTATTGCAAACAAACATGCTGGTCAAGCACATCGATTGGCGTTGGCACTCACCCATGCGATGAAGGTTTGGCACGCACAGGGGTGGCAGGTTGATCACTGGCTGGTGACACATCCTGGACACGCTGAAACATTGGCACGTCAGGCGGTTACACAACGCTATGATCTGGTTGTGGCTGCTGGTGGTGATGGTACTGTCAACGAGGTTGCGAATGGCTTGGTGGGGAGTGATGTGGTGCTTGCACCACTTCCCGTCGGCACCGTGAATGTATGGGCCCGTGAAGCAGGCTTTTCCATGGATCCGCGTGAAGCCACCCAACAAATTGGGGTGGGGATAATCGGTCGCATGGATGTCGGCATTCTCGATGGGCAACGTCATTTTATGCTCATGTCCGGGGTAGGGTTTGATGCGGATGTGGTCAAACACCTCTACGCACACGACAAAAAGCGCTTCGGCGTGTTTGCCTACATCTGGCGTATTTTGGCGGTGGTGTGGGCGTTCCGTGGTGTGGATGTCACAATCCAACTCGATGACGAAGAGTTGCATGTGCGCGCATTGATGATGGTCGTTGGCAACACACCGTGGTATGCTAGTTTTATTCCGTTTACGCCCAAGGCGGCCATCGATGATGGGATGTTGGATATTTGTCTTATTTCTGGTGATACGATGGTGCATGGGCCATGGAAATTCATCGGGTTGTATCTTAAACTCTATTTCGGCTGGCAGGATGAGAGTATTATTTACCGTCGTGTCAAGCGGATTAGTATCCAAGGTGGGGCGTTGCCTGTACAAATCGATGGTGATTATGTGGGCATGACTCCAAGTGAAATGACGGTGCGTGCACATGCGTTGCGTGTTTTGGTAACGCCGAATGCAGCTGAACGTCTCTTCACCACATTGAGTTAATCTGGAGTAATCATGATGCGATTTCGGTTTTTGAGTGCAGTGGTAAGTGCGATTGTGTTGCTGAGTGCGTGTGGTGCAACACCTACTACGCCAACACAAGTCCAACAGGTGAGTGATACGTCACGTGAGCCCGCTGTGATTGCAACTCCCAATTTGCCGGGGCGCTTGCTGTTGGCCAAAGCAGGTGATTTGTGGATGTGGCAAAACGGGAACTTGCAACAAATCACGCAAAGTGGCAATGCGTGGCAACCGGCGTTTTCACGCGATGGTACACGCATCGTCTTTGTGCGTCGTGTTGAAAGTGCCAGCGATATCATGCTCACATCTGCCAGCGGTGGTGAAGCCATTCAACTGACCAATAATGCGTCCAATCACCCACTCCATAGCTTTGAGCGTATCTATGACTCTACATGGGCCATGTATCCATCATTTGCTCCAGATGGCAATCGTATCGTCTATGCATCTCAATACGGTCCCCCCGAAGGTGACCCAGCCTCTGAATACCGCATGATCATGTACTTCATGGAAGCACGAGCTGGGGCTACCCGCGAAGATGCATATGCTGATGGCTCGGGAAATGTGGGGCATGCGATTTTTGATGTGGATGGCGATGGCGTCTATTTTGCATTTGCACCAGCAGGACAGAACGGCGCTCCACGTATCATGCGTTACCAACGGAGCACAGGGCGGTTGACAATCCCTGCGGGCATGCCCGATCAAACCTATGATCCTGCGCTCAGTCCCAACGGTCAAACGCTCTATTTCGCCAAACGGACAGCCACCGGCACGGATATTTTTGCACTGCCGGTCAGTGGTGGTACTGCAACGCCAATGACCAATCTGAATTCTGCACGTGCACCTGCTATTTCGCCGGATGGGGAGTGGTTGGTGTTTCTGGCTGTGCCTGCGGGTTCATCTGGGTTTGAGATGTACGCACAAAAACTGACCAATGGGCAACCAGACGGTGATGCAGTTCAGATGACACGTGATCAGCTTTTTGACGCTGATTCGGGTATTTCGTGGGGTAACTAGTTGTGCACATCGTGCATGTGGTGCAACTCTATCATCCGGTTGCAAGTGGCTCGGTGCGCTATTTCAGCGAGCTCGGCAAGCGCCTCGCAGCCGCTGGACATCGTGTCACTGTACTGACGACCACAGCCCACGACCTCGAATCACTTTGGCAATCGGGCAAACGTACGTTGCCTGCTGGGTTTTCGCAACACGAAGGCTGTAGTGTGTGGCGCTTTGACATAAGGCGGATGACCGATTGGGCGCTCTTTTACCCGCTGTTCCGCCGGGTGCTGTGTGAAATCGGGCGTCTGCCGCTCCCGGTTGACTGGCTCCGTCGGATTGCGGCGTTGACCCCCACTGCACCAGAAATGGTGGCATGGGTGCTTGCGCATGTCGATGAAATTGATGTCATCCATGTGACTAATGTGACACTCGATGGCTTGGTGCATCCAATCATGCAACTGGCACACACGTACCGGATTCCGGTATTGTGTACGCCATTTGTGCATCTCGGCGAAATCAATGATCGCGCCTTTGTGCGCTATTACAGCATGCCACAACAACTCGATATTCTGCAACGCAGTAGCCACGTCTTTACCATGACTGACCGTGAGGCCACGTTTTTGCGCCAGCACGGTGTGACGTCGCCATTGCACACGGTTGGGGCTGGTGTCACCCCTAGTGACGTGACAGGTGGTGATGGTGCGGCCTTTCGTGCGCGCCATCATATCAGCGGTACACTGTGTTTGCAGGTTGGGGCGATGGCACGTGACAAGGGCACCACAACTACGGTTGCCGCCATGCAGCGACTGTGGGCGGATGGTGTCGATATCACGCTCGTATTGATTGGTGCACCACTTGCACACTTTACTGCCTTCTTAGAAAGTCTCTCTGACGCTGATCGTGCCCGTATGCGCGTGCTTGCATATGCGAGCGACGATGAACGCCGTGATGCCTATGCTGCCGCTGATGTCTTTGTTTTGCCGTCACGCACTGATTCTTTTGGCATCGTCTTTCTAGAAGCATGGTGCAATCTGGTGCCAGTGATTGGTGCTGATGCAGGTGGCATACCAGATGTGGTCCAGCACGAAACAAATGGACTGCTTGTGCCATTTGCCGATGATGTTGCACTTGCTAGTGCCATCACCCGCTTGCGTACAAATCCCACATTGGCACATGCATTGGCGCGCCGTGGTTATGATGCAGTGCATGCACACGATACATGGGAGCATGTCTTTGATCGTGTCAATATTATCTACGACCAGGTAGTACCGCGTCATGCGGATTGATTTTCATCAGCATTATCTGCCACAGCCACTCACGCTCGCCGATGAAGCAGCGCAACAATGGCTACATCAAGGGTCACGTGTGCAGGATTATGCGGATACCGACGCAATAATTGCAGCGCTCGATGCAGCACAGTTGGATGTGGCCGTCTTGCAAGGTGAGTATTACGTGCACCAGCACAACTGTGTGGCACGTAATCGGGTTGTGCAGGCGGTTTGTGCACGTCATCCGCACCGCCTCAAAGCTTTTGCAGTGGTACAACCACGCCACCCTAGTGCATGCGATGAAATCGCGCGCTGTCGCGATGCTGGGATGTGGGGCGTGGGCGAGTTAAACCCGGCCATCCAACAATTCTCGGTGCGCGATCCTGCAGTGCAACGGGTCTTTGCCTACTGCGAACGTCATGCCATCCCCGTGCTCATGCATGTCAATGAACCAGTGGGTCGGGGATATCCGGGCAAAATCCCCACCCCATTGACGACATACTACGAGCTAGCAGCCTGCTATCCCGAGCTTACATTGATTTTGGCGCATTGGGGTGGTGGACTCCTCTGGTACGAAACGATGCCAGCTGTGCGTGCCGTGTTGCGAAACGTCTACTACGACACGGCTGCAAGCCCACTCATCTTTCCTGATACGCAGACCATGGCACAGATGGCACGACTGTCAGCCCCGCACAAGATCATCTTTGGCAGTGATTTTCCAATACGGCATGTGGTGGGGCAGCCTGCAACTATTGCGCCATTTGCCACACAACTGGCAGAAGCTGTCGATGATGTGGCCATCCACCATGCGTGGTTTGGTGCGACAGCGTTACAGCTCATCAACCGCCAGCCACCACACACGAGTGCGCTAACCACGCCACCGCCTATGCTAATTACCGCACAAACAGGTGTGGTCGTGTTGGTTGCACAGTATCCGGAGACACACGCCGTGCTGATGTCGTACGGGATTGTGGTGGACGAGCATACTCCGTGGTGGCAAACGCTGGCGACGGCAGCAGCCACAGCAGGTATTTCACCAGCGCAGTTCACGCACCTCATTACCGCCATTCGCGAGATTACGGCCCACGCGCACCCAGAATGACAGATGCACCAGGGAGAATCCAATCACCAGTGCTGGGAATACTACCAATGACCTGGTTGGGTTGATACAGATCAAAGACATCGGGGATGCGGTCTTGTGATTGCAGGTCGACATAAATTTGGGTTTGTGTGACACCCAGTGCAAGCAATGTGTCCACTGCGACTTGGGCATCTAACCCGCGAATATCTGGCATGCGGATGGCACCTTCAACCGGTGGACCAAAGCGGGCAAGCATTTCTGGTGTACACACTGCAATACTACCTGCATTGGCTGGGATAATCTTTGGTTGCAACTCTCCCGTGACTACTGGTGCTTCCCATTGATAGAGCGCATTGATATTTGGTTCTGCAAATGGCAGAATCCATGCAAAGCCATCAACACGGCGTTCTGGTGGAACAAAGGTGGTCTCGTTGGGCAAACATACCGTCTGGCTGAGTACTGCTGAGTCGGTAATGACGCCAGATAGGGGTAGTGTGTCAGTAATCATGACCACGCTCACCGGTTGGAGGAGTCCTGCACATGGATCTAACCCAAGTTCGGGGGATGGTAGTGTGGTCGGGTCTTGGTTGGTACCAGGAGGCGGTGCAATCGGTGACGGAATCATCGTGCGGGTAAATAACTCGGTGGTGCGGTTATTAAAGGCACCAGGCAACGCACAGATGGGCAGTTCTTGTACCCCTTTTGGTCGGGTAAACTCAAGCGGTAGCGTGCCATTAAACGGCTCTGCGAGCAACGCATTCAGACGTGCATCTGCAAAGATGAATTCCATCGTATTGCGCCAGATGATGCCGCCACCGGTCAAACTTTCGACTTTCTGTGTGGGTTCGTTGTTGTTATTCCCTGTCCAGACGCCGACGGTCACATACGGGGTGTAGCCGAGTGCCCAGGCATCACGCCAGTCGTTGGAAGTTCCCGTTTTGACTGCCGTAGTGCGCGATAGTTTGAGTTTCGAATTGGTTCCCCAGATGGCTGCACGTGCATTATCATCGCTCATCATGTCTTGCATGATGGCAACCAGTTCTGGATTAATCACCGGTTGCACGTCTGGCTTTTTGTACTGAGCAATCATACGTCCATTGTTGTCTACCACTTTGAGGATGGCGACAGGTGGGTAGTAGCGGCCGTTGCTTGCTAATGTGTTGTAGGCAGTGGTCAGATCGAGTGGTGATACTTCACCACCACCAAGGGTAAGTGCCAGCCCGTAGAAGCCTTCGCCGCGTTTGAGCGAGGTAATTCCAGCGCGTTGGAGCAAATTAATCGTGTTGCTGATTCCCGCATATTTGAGCGCCATAATTGATGGCATGTTGAGTGAGTTGGCCACGGCTTGCCGCATACGCAATGGACCGTTCCACTTGCCATTGTAGTTGGTGGGTTCGTATCGTTCATCACCGATGATGGGGAAGGTGGTTTTTACATCCCACAATATGGTTGCAGGCGTCATGCCCTGTTCCATCGCAGATATATACGTAAATGGTTTGAGTGCCGACCCTGGTTGGCGTAAGTTGGTGGTGACATTGACTTGTCCATCCAGGACGTTGCCTTCGAATGCAGGGTTGGTGGTTGCAACCGTCCTGTTGTAATTGACACTCCCCACCATACTCAAAATTTGCCCGGTATTGGGTTGCATGACCACTGCTGCCGCATTATGAATATTGCGTTCTTGCAACTCTTCGATGCGTTCAGTGGCAAACTTTTGCACGTTTTGTTGTAATTCGAGATCAATAGTGGTGTATATCGAATACCCGAGCGTTGCAAACTGTGGACCGTATTCATTTTCAAGCAGATTGCGTACATAAAAGACGAAATGGGGTGCATTAATCGGGACTTCTTGTCCGGCAAAGACCAAATCCTCGGCCGCGGCTGCGACTGCTTCTGCTTCAGATACATCACCGTTTTCTACCATTTGTCTGAGCACTGCAATCTGTCGCCATTTGGTCAGTGACACGTTGTCGCCTAGTTGGTAGTCGGCACGAAGCCACTCTTGCCCGAGCGTGATACCAGGAATGGTGTTATTGGACGTATACAAATAGGGGTCATATACCGAGGGCAGCTGCGGCATGCCGGCGAGAAGTGCTGCTTGTGACAGCGTCAATTTGGCTGCAGTTGTTTTGAAATACGTGTTTGAAGCAGCTTCGATGCCGTATGCCAGATTGCCGTAGTAGATTTCGTTGAGATAGAGTTCGAGGATTTGGGCCTTGGAGTATTGTCGTGACAACTCTTGTGCCAACACCAATTCGAGCACTTTGCGCCGCACGCGACTTTCGAGGTCAAAGGCCCGCTCTTGCTCGGTTAACACGACTTGTTTGATAACTTGTTGTGATATCGTGGATCCGCCACCAACGACTGACCCCGCTGATACGCTACGTACTGCAGCTCGCGCAATACCAATCCAGTCGACGCCCGGATTGGTAAAAAACGTTTTGTCTTCGATGGAAATAGTTCCCGATATCAGGTACTTTGAAATATTTGGTAACGTGACTTTGGTGCGTCTGCCAGTACCAAAAAACTCGTATAGTACTTTGCCATTGCGGTCGTAGAGACGACTCGTCTCAAAGCTGGTACGATTTTTGATGCTCTCAAGTCGTGGTATCAACTCAGCAGTCAGTGACGTGTAGACCCCAAAGACGATGGCAACACTTACTACAAAAATGAGTACAATAGAAGACACGCATCCAAGCAAGAGACGCGGTAGGAACGCAGGAGCAATGGTCTTTTTGCGTCGCCGGATGGCACGTGGTAGTGCACTTTTATCGGTGGTACCACGCCGCCGGCGTGGCAATTTGTCTACTGATGAACCCATGTGTTTGTTCTCACATAAAATACCAACCGTACTGAATTGTACCATGGAGGAATGGCATGGGCGCAGTGAATCAATATCAAGCGGTCTACGATATAGTTGCCCAAATCCCCTACGGTCACGTATCCACGTATGGTGCACTTGCGCGAATGGTCTACGTGCCACGTGGTGCACGTGGTGTGGGCTGGGCATTGGCAATTGCACGTCAGGCTGATTTGCCGTGGTGGCGGGTTGTTGCAGCTGGTGGCAGGATTACATCACCAGATGCCCCCCTCCAATATGACCTTTTATGCCACGAACATGTTCCCATGCGGGCCTATCTGCATGTTGACATCGCGCGTTGTCAGTGGCAACCCAGCAATCTGTGATAGGATAGAGCGCACTCTCATTCAGCAAAGGGGTTGTCATGCGCGGCGTGTTGCCACAAAACCAACACTCATTACGATTTTTGATTATTAGTCAAGCTGGACTCTTTGCTGCCAACGGATTGACCATCCCACTCATGGCCAATCATTATGCGACGTTGCACGCCGATGCCACGCTCATCGGGCTGATTTTTGCGGTCCAGCAATTCGGCTCATTGGCTGCCCCATATATTTGGGGATTGCGATCAGACGCCATCGGGCAACGTCGCCCAATTATTTTTTGGGCACTTGGCATGGCCAGTATGTCGATGCTCAGTGTGGCATTGACAGAGTCCATCTGGCTCGTCATCGTCGCACAGCTCATCTTTGGTGTGGCCGTTGCCGGATTTAATGCGGGAGGGCTGGCATTGGTCGGTGATCTCATCGAAGATGCGACTTCACGCGGGCGGGTGCTCGGATTTGTGCGCACCACTGGGTCGCTTGCGTTTGCCGTGACGGCCATCACAGGTGGATTCATTGCTGATTACTATGGTTCGTGGGTGCCAATCTGCATTGGTGGTGTCATGCTACTGAGTGGGTGTCTAGCCTCATTCGGTATCCGTGAAGCCGTGGTTACTCCCCAGGTGCACGGTGTCCATGCACCGCCCACAGAGGCAGTGGTGCCCGTATCACGCGCGGTCACATTAACATTTTTTGTGGTCGTGTTTGGTTGGTTTTATGGCATGGGGTGTGTGGCATGGTTGTGGGCGGCCTTCATGTCGAATGTCGGATACACGCAGAGCTCGATTAGTGCCTTGTGGGCGCTTGCTGCCGCTGGTGAAGTCCCTGGATTGATGCTGGCTGGCTATTTGGCTGACCGTTGGGGACGGCGCCCCATGTTGATGGCGGGTCTCATCGGTCAAGGCATGATTTACATTCTATATCAGTTCTTGGCACCTGCGTGGGGGATTGTGCCCCTGCAGATGATTCGTTCGTTGACCTATTCGAGTTACGAAACGCCCGCACTACTTATGGCCACAGAGCTCGGTTTACGCCAACGTCGTGGTCGACTTGCCGGTGTATACCACACTATCGCCGCACTTGGGGGAGTCATTGGATCTGCGGTGAGTGGGTTCATTATTGCGCAGACATCGTATGCGCTCTCATTTACCTTATCGGGTGCCTTCATGATTGTGATTGCACTCTTGGTGGCACGGCGACTCCCTGCACGTGCGACGCGTGCCTCATCGTCGCATGCTCAGGTATAATACGTATGCCGATACCTGTTGATTGTACAAAGGAGCACAATCATGGCTGCTGTTATCCGGATAGGCATCATGGGGCTGTGTCACGACCATGTCTGGTCATTTATTCAGCACGCTCAGGCGCATACCGAAGTCTCTATTGTTGCTGCTGCAGATGCAGACGCCACCCTGCGTAGCAAAGCGCATGCAGCCGGTGTCGCTACCACATTTAGCGACCCATATGCGATGCTTGCCGAATCAACACTCGATGCGGTGGCGATTTTTGGTGATAATCGTAGTGGGCCTGCTTATGGCATTGCTGCCGCAATGCGTGGTCTACACATCTTTGTGGAAAAACCGCTTGCTGCCGATTATCCAGGTGCAGTGGCGCTCTATGGTGCTGCCAAACACGCTGGCGTCGTGTTGATGGTAAATTGGCCAGTGGCATGGTGGCCGAGTGTGCAACATGCCATTTCACTCATCAAACGTGGCAAAGTTGGTCAGTTGTTTCAAGTGAACTATCGTGCCGCTCATGCTGGGCCACGTGAGAATGGGTGCGATCCGCAGTTTGTGGAATGGCTCTATGACCCCTATCGCAATGGCGCCGGTGTCATTATGGATTATTGCTGTTATGGGGCAGCACTGACCTGCATGTTTCTCGGGCTACCTGCCAAAGTGAGTACCATGGCCGGGCGCTTGCGCAAATATGATTTACCAGCCGAAGATAACGCGGTACTCGTCATGCAACACGCTACCGCGCTCTCGACAGCCACCGCATCGTGGACACAAATCGGTCATATGACCAGCTATGAACCAACCTTCTATGGTGATAAGGGGACATTGATGGCCAGCAACGGGAAGCTGTACTTCTCGGACGCTGAAAACGATCGTGGCACGCTCCTCCGCGTGCCAACATTGGCTCCTACCATGAAAGACCCCGTGGCGCATTTTGCTGCTGTCATTCGTGGCGAAGTTGCGCTCATCGAGCTTTGCAATGCTGAAACTGCCTTGATGGCGCAACAGGTGCTCAGTGCAGGGATTATTTCAGTGAATACGGGTGCTGTTGTGACGTTACCATTGCCTCCTGCGGCACTCTACGACGGGGGGATGGCATGATTCGCATTGGAATTGTGGGGTGTGGTCGGATTCTCAATGCCCATTTGCAGGGATACATGCGGTTGCGTGAACTCGGTATGGATAATTTTCGGATTACCGCCCTGTGCGCACGTAACCCCGACGATGCCCACATGTTTCACACACGTGGTCGTGGTCCGACACCCCGCCCACCTGTGGTAGATCCTGCAAGTGGTGACCCGCTTGCTGCCCCCCACACCTATATCAGCGATTTGCACGATGCAAGCGATGTACGCGTGTTTACCGATTATCGAGCCATGATTGCGAGTGGCGTTGTGGATGCGGTCAATGACTTTACCACGCTTGCAGTCCATCATGATGTGGCACAGGTGGCACTCGCTGCTGGCAAACACCTGCTTGCACAAAAACCATTGGCAATCAGTGTACGTGCAGGGCGTGCTATGGTAGAAATGGCTGCGCAACGTGGTGTGACACTTGGCGTCTTTGAAAATGTGCGCCAAATGGAACTCGTGCGTGCCCAACATTGGGCCGTGGCGCACGGCGTGATTGGTACACCGCAGTTTGCGGTGATGGGGTTGTTGGGTGGGCTGTGGTCGCCGAGTCGGATCGTTGCTGAAACCGCATGGCGCCACCAAAAGCTCCGCGCTGGAGGTGGTGGCAGTATTGATATCGGTGTGCATCAAATGGACTGGATGCGCTATGTGATGGGCGAAATTCATAGTGTGTCTGCGGTGGTTGACACCTTTGTGCCCGTACGCACTCACACCAATCCTGATGGAACTATCGTCTCTGTACAGGCTGACGTCGACGACACGTACATGGCCACACTCCGCTTTGCAAATAATGCTATGGGGCAATTATGGTGGTCGTGGGCTGGATTGGCTGATGCAGTGACCATCAATGGGGCACCCGCCTTTGTCGGTGATAAAGCGGCGATTCGTGGTGATGAACTAGTCTACGCAGATGGGCGCCGGGAGCCGTTGCTCGCCCGCTTTCACCATGAAATGACTGCACATGAGCGGCAGCAATTCTTTCCGCATGGGCTCACTGATCCTGCCGCAATTTCACAGTATGATTGGCTTGAGGCAATTCGCACGCGTACTGACCCTGAAACAAGTGGTACCGAAGGCCTGCGTGATTTGGCGGCTGCCTTTGCCATGCTTGAATCGCATGTTGCAGGGCGAGTCGTGACGGTTGATGATGTGTTGCATAGCCGCATTGATGCATATCAGCGTGACATCGACCAACATTACGGTCTGGTATAGTCATACGACAAATTATCGTTTTGATACGGTATACTACAGTATTGTCACAGAAAGGAACAGTTATGCCGAATCGCATGCAAGGGTCCGATGTGTCTGCCGACCAAATGCTTGAAGTCGAGGGTGACGCTGGAATCCAGGTCATTCGAGGTGGTGGAAGCGAACGTGGGTGGAACGGTATCCGCTACAAGTTGGGCATGTCGTCTCGTAATACCAACGCCAAAGAGCTCTCAATGAATGTGGCTCGTGTCCCGCCTGGTGCCATTGCTTTTGCACATATTCATGTTGATTTCGAAGTCATGCTGTATATTCTGCAGGGCAAAGTACGCCATGCGTATGGTCCTGGTCTAACGCAGATTATCGATAATCAGGCCGGTGATTTCATCTTTATTGAGCCAGGAATTCCCCACGAAGTCTATAATTTGAGCGATACCGAAGAAGTCGTTGCAGTGGTGGCTCGTTCACGTGCAGATGAATGGGATAACATCATTCCGTATGACCCCAAAACTGACCCGAACGCATAGTCCTGTCCGTGCATTTGAGAGGATAAGGGTGCATGTATGGGCATGCACGTGAACGCACATGAGCATAGATATACCGTTGATTCTCGGCATCGATGGTGGTGCAAGTAAAACTGTTGCACTGCTCGCAGATGCCCGTACTGGGGAAATACTTGGGCGCGGTCGCAGTCGTGGCAGTAATTTCCATGCCCACGACAACACGGTGGCTTTTGCTGAACTTGACAGTGCGATTGGGCGCGCATACGTGGATGCCGGGATTGCCCGACGTCGGGCAGTTACCGTATGTGCAGGTCTGGCTGGCGTCAGTCGCCCCGAAGACGAGGCGATGGTGGCAGCATGGGTCAAGCATCGTGGTATTGGTGATCGGTTGCTCATTGCCAATGATGGCTGGCTCGTGATTGCCGCAGGCACCCCCAACGGTGTCGGAATTGGTGTCATCTGTGGCACCGGCTCGATTGCAGTGGGTCGCGATGCAACTGGTCAGCAACGACGTGCTGGCGGGTGGGGGTATTTGTTTGGTGATGAAGGGAGTGGGCATGACCTGGCCATTATGGCGCTCCGTGCGGCAGCACATGCTGCGGATGGTCGTGGTGCAAGTACGCGGTTGCTCCCTGCACTACTGCAACACTGGCAGCTCAGCGTCCCCGAGGATTTTATTACGCATTTGTACGGACTCGCTGATCCGCGTGTGCTATTTGGTGATGTTGGTCCGTTGGTCATTCAGGTGGCTGAAGCAGGCGATCCAGTAGCGACCCATATCGTTACGCAGGCGGGTGATGCACTTGCACAGGCGGTGGTCGCTGTGCATCGTCATCTCGAACTCCCAAATCCTACTCCCGTCGCACTTGCTGGGAGCATGATTGTACATGGTGAACCATTGCAACGGGCATTACAGCACGCGTTGATGCGACATCAGCTTGCGGTCACACTGCATGTGGTGCATGACCCAGCCGAAGGCGCCATGCGCATTGCGCACCAGATGGCATGCAACAGCGCTGAGTTCCGTGGAGAGTGGAAGTAGTCACCGTATGGCGTAGTGCGATGCGCTCCTGTAGGTTATGCCCGCGCAAATGGAAAGAGGCGTGCAATTGCGGCGGCATCAAGCGGAGCCCCATATTCGCAGCCTTCGAAAGCCTCGGCATAGCGTACAGAATGACCACGTGCACCATAATATTTGGTCAGGAGCGCTCGATAGAGCTGCGCATCGCGTTGCATGCGTTCGTCGAGTCGATTGCGTAGCCATGCTCTGCGAGCTGTTGCATCGGCGGGTACGTCGTGCAAGTAGCCCCCATTCCACGGCAACCACTCATAGACTTGTGAGACATGACAGTCGAGCATGGCGATTTTGGCATCGATGGTGCTATCAATGTCGATGACCACATCCGGCATGAACGGGAGTGGTTTTTGGAACGTGTCACTTACATATGCAATAACC
Source organism: Roseiflexaceae bacterium (assembly GCA_046303375.1). Classification (GTDB taxonomy): domain Bacteria; phylum Chloroflexota; class Chloroflexia; order Chloroflexales; family Roseiflexaceae; genus UBA965. Next base: position 11,594 of record JBKCGB010000037.1, on the reverse strand, counting down.
GGGTTTGTCATCAAATTGGCCACGCCGGCACGTACGTTGGGTACAGTGACCATGTATGCTGCATCTTGAATGAGCTGCGCCGTATAACGATGGTCGGGGTGATAATCGTTGGGGCGTGGTGACAAAATCAAGTCTGGTTTGTATGCGCGTATCAAGTCAATGAGCTGGTAACGCATCTCGAGTGTAGGCAAAATGGCACCGTCATGATTGTCCAAGATGACATAATCGATGCCAATTACTGCAGCTGCGGCCAGTGATTCTTGGTGACGGCGTTGTGCAAGCCGACCACCTCCCATTTCGTGGTGTCCCGCATCGCCATTGCTCACCGATACAAAACACACACTATCACCACGTTGTGCCCACAAGGCAGCTGTGCCTGCTGCCGTGAATTCACAATCGTCAGGATGTGCGCCGATGATGAGAATCCGAAGTTTGTTTGACATAACTATTCCTGTTTCTATGAGTATCTGATGATGCTATTGTATAATAGAAATGCTATGCAAACGACATTACCATCATCGTATCGAATCACATTTGTAGCCTGGCTTGTTGTCGTAATTGTAGCGGCACTCGGCACCCTGTGGGTGGTACAGGCACGTGCATCAGTGGTGGTGACTCAGCGTGCTACTGATACTTCGATTCATACCGTTCTTCCATTCATTGGTGCCATTGAATACGAAAACGACGATCCAGCGGGCCGTGCATTCCGTTGGTTGCCAGATGCCGGTGAGTTGCGCATCGTTGATGGGTCACTGCGTGATGTGGTCGTACGTCTGCATGCGCATACGGGTCGCCCTGCGCATATTCCGACGCAACTCATGCTACAGGTTGCTGATGAGCCATTACTGGTGACGTCACTCGCACCAGGTTGGCGCACCTTGCATATCTTAGTGCCCTATCGGCAATGGCACGATGCATATGCCACCATGACATATCGTGTAACTGGTGATGTACCTACTGATCGCCGACTGCTCGGGTTGGCGGTTGACCGTGTGCAGATTGAGGCTACGCGGTTACCCGCACATGGTATGGCACAGTGGCTTTTTGCCATGTTTGTGCTCGGGGCATTCTTACCGGTGAGTCTGCGCTATCCCCGTGCATGGTGGATCGTTGCAGTTGCAGTCTGTGCTTGCTGGGTGGGGCAACTCACCCAGCCTGTGGCATGGACACTCAGTTTTCCACAATACTGGTCTGGAGTTGGTTGGTTGCTATGGGGGAGCGCACTTTGGGGTATCACCTCCTATCGACGTACGCTTTTGGCACCACACGTATCACTGGTGCTGGTACTTCTGGCACTCTGGTTGCTCCGCACGGAGTGGGTGTGGTTGGGTGCAACACTGTTGCTCGTGGTTTGGTATGGCTCACGCTTCGATGACCAACCAGCGGCACCGTGGTCGCAGGGTTGGGTTATTGGCGTGTTGGCATTGGCCGTAGCGGTGGGCGGGCTACTGCGCTTGCTTTGGCTCAATGAATTGCCCCAAGGTATGTTTCGCGATGAAGCACGGCATGGCGGGTTGGCACAACTCATCATTGCACGCCAGTACATGGTCTATAGCCCATTTGCCAATCTACCAGCTGGGTATTTCTATCTTGCTGCATTGCCTATTTCCTGGTTTGGCCCATCGGCATTCGCCATTCGCATCAGTGCAGCCCTCATCGGAGTCGTGACAATTCCCGTTGCGTATTGGGCATTGCACCTGTGGTGGGGTCAGCGCACCGCTTTGCTGACGAGTGTAGTGTTGAGTACGTTGTTGTGGCATGTCGGCATGAGCCGGATCGGTTTCCCTGCGTCAGCAGGGCCACTCCTCACGCTATTGGCGATCGGCATGTTGTGGCGTGCGCTTGCGTTGCCGCATAGCCGCTGGGCACTCATGTACGCCATTGGTGCTGGTGTCGCAACCGGTGCCATGATGCACGGATACCACTCATCGCGTTTGATGCCGCTGGTTGTGCTCGGCATGATTGTCGCGGCCTGGTATCAACATCAGTGGCGTTGGCGTTCACGCGCGCTCATGATTGCGCTATGGGGGCTGGTGGCGTTGCTGGTTGCTGCCCCCATGCTGTGGTATGCCATCAGTGAGCCATACAATTATATGAAACGCATTGATTCGACTTCGTTGAGTGCACTTGCGCTCCGCGAAGGTGTCCCGTTTGGTGTGGCCATTGTGCGCAATCTTGTGGCCTATCTCGGAGCGTTGTTTGTTGCAGGCGATGACAACGCTCGCCATTTTTACATGGGTATGCCCCAACTCACCATTGTCGAGGGAAGCGCATTTGTGGTGGCACTCGCCATGTTTTACTGGCGGCGTACCGTGTCGCTCTATTGGTTGGCATGGTATGGTGGCATCGCCACGTTGCCAGGACTGTTGAGTGTTGATGCACCACACGCCTTGCGCACCGTAGAGTCAATTGTCCCGATTGCAATTGTTGTTGCATACGGTTTAGGGCAACTACTGGCGTTTGTGCGCCCACGCTGGCAGCCCGCACTCGTTGTTGGTGTGTTGGTATGTACCATGTTTTGGAGTGGGATGACATATCGACAGTGGCAGTCCGATAATCGCGCATACGCAGAATTTGATGGGCAGATTACCAGAGCGATTACGTATGTGCAACAATACTACGAGGCGGCACAAATCCATGATGCGCAGTGGTTTGTGCCACAGGAATGGCGTGATGGTGATGTGGGAGTATACTTGTTGCGTGGCAGGTTAGTTGGGGTGGTATCAGCCGATGCCCGGACGCCGTCAACTGCGTCAACACAACTCATGTTGCTACCCGCAGATGCACCTATGCCACAGGGTGCAGAACCGCTGATCCTACCGAAGACGCTGGCGGGACGTGATGACATTATGCTTTGGTGTGTCGGAAAATGTGATAGTGTGGACTGGTTACACTGATTTTTTGCAAAACTCTAATGGTAGCACTCTTGACGATATGCTACAGAACTACTAGGCTTAGTGGTAGAGCGCAACAGCGAATCCGTATAATTCGCTGCGCGGAGGATTTTAGGATATGTCACAACGCAACTACTACGAAATTTTAGGTGTGCCGAAAGATGCCAGCGAAGACGAAATTCGCAAGGCATATCGTGCACTTGCACGTAAATATCATCCGGATGTGAATCCCAACAATCCACAGGCAGAGGCGCGTTTCAAAGAAATCAACGAAGCGCATACCGTGCTATCTGATAAAACAAAACGCGCACAGTATGATCGGGTTGGAACGACAGGGGCACAGGCAGCTGGCGTCTATGGTGGTGGCAGCCCGTTTGGTGGGCAAACAATGCCTGGCGGGATGGGCGGAGTTGATTTCTCTGATTTCTTTGAATCCATGTTTGGCGGCATGGATGGGCGCCAACGTCAGGCTGCCGGTCAGGATGTTGAGCAGCGTGTAGAAATCACGCTTGAAGAAGCATTTAATGGCACGGAGCGGCGATTTCAGTTTCATTCTGCCAATGGTCAGCCCAAAAATGTGACAGTCAAGATTCCTCCTGGCATTGAACATGGTGGTAAAATTCGTATCCCCAATGAGGGTGCTCCAGGCTTGGGTGGTGGTCGGCGTGGTGACCTGATTGTGGTGGTAAATATGGCGCCACATGTGCGTTTTGAGCGCCGTAATCATGATTTACATGCCAAAGTGCCAGTTGATTTGTATGACATGATTCTCGGTGGCGAAATCAAAATACCGGTCATGGGAGGGAAGTCGTTGACACTCAAGGTCCCACCATTGTCACAAAATGGCACGATACATCGCATTACCAACCAAGGCATGCCGATTAAAGCAAATCCCACACAGCGTGGTGATTTGTATTTGCAACTCGATGTTGTATTGCCGACTCAATTGAGTGATGCTGATCGCGAGCTTTTCAAGCAATTACAAAGCAAGTAATCGATCATTCCTTACTAACCAACGACCGCTGAGATGTTGTCATCTCAGCGGTCGTTTTCTTGGTATGATGGAGCAGACAGTACGACGAATAGGGAATGCCATGCGCATGCAACCACAAGAATTGACGCCTGCGTCGCGCGAAACTGCGTTGCGACTTTCCATCTATGAAGGCGCCATGGCGAGCGTTTTTGTGAGTATCACTGCCAATGGTTTAGTCACAGGGTTAGCGCTCTACCTCGGGGCGAGCCCGTTGGTGCTGGGTGTGATTGGTACCTTTCCGTTTGTCACACAATTATTCCAACTCCTAGGTGCATATCTCGAAGAGCGCTATGCAAACCGGCGCTTGCTCGCTGTCATCAGCGAGGCTGCTAGCCGATTGATGTGGGCTCCAATCGCTGTATTACCCTTTTTGCCCTATTCGCCAACCATTGTCATATTCCTCTTTGTGTTCCTGCAATTTTTATCTGCGGCATGTAATGGCATTAATGTCAATTGTTGGAGTAGCTGGATGACGGATCTTGTTCCAGCTGAGCGCCGTGGGCGTTACTTTGGTATTCGTAATACTGTTGCGAGCGTGGCAACCATGCTAGCAGGGTTAGCATCTGGCTATACTCTCGACTACTACAAAACGAACGTTTCAGAAGCATATGCGTATGCTGTCACACTGGCAATTGGTGTGGTGACTGCCATGATCGGTGTGGTGATGGTGTGTTTCCAGGCAGAGCCACCATTGCGTCGTCGCGGTAGCCTCGACATTCGTACCATGTTTGCTGATCCACTCAAAGATGGCGCATATCGCAAACTTATCATTTCCGCGGCAACCTGGGCTTTTGTGGTGGGGGTCGCCAGTCCGTTTTTTACTGCATACGGTATTGAAACACTCAAAATGACCTTTGCAGAGCTAGCATTTATTGGGATTATCTCGAGTGTGGCGTCGATCGTAGTCTATCCCATTGTAGGGCGCTTACAAGATCGCTTTGGTGACAAGATCGTGGTCGTGTGTAGTGCGTTTTGTGTTGTGCCGTTGCCATTGGGGTGGATTTTTTCTGCACCGGGATGGTTGTGGCCGCTTTTTTGTACGTCGTTGTTTGCAGGGATGTTTTGGCCAGGGATAAATCAAGGATTTGCAAATATTTCAATGGCACGGGCACCCGAAGCTGGCAAGGGTGCCTATCTGGCTGCGTATGGTGCAGTTTCCGGTATTGGCGTGGTGCTTTCTGGGATTATTGGTGGGGTCATCGCGCAACTGATTGGTTCATCCTCATGGCAGGTGGCAGGAGTAACCATCAACCATTACGCGGTGTTGTTCGTGGTTTCGATGCTGTTGCGTTTTGTGGCGGCGATGTGGGTGTTGCGTCGTTTGTAGGAGTTGGTGGTGCCATACTCACAATCTGCCCAGCATGCATACGACAAATGTGTGTGGCGTAGCGTACGGCCGTGGCATCGTGTGTCGACATTACGATGGTTTTGCCGTGTTGGCACAGCGTACGAAAGAGCTCAAGCACAGTTGCACCACGATGTGAGTCGAGGTTCGCCGTCGGTTCATCAGCGATAATGAGTGGTGGGTCGGTGGCCAGCGCTCGTGCAATGGCGATGCGTTGTTGTTGGCCACCCGATAATTCGCTGGGACGATGATGGGCGTGCGGTTGCATGTCGAGTTGTGCGAGGGTGTGCATGATGCGCGTATGCCACTCGTCACGTGGGATATGGGCAATGCGCAACGCAAATTCGATGTTTTCATATGCAGAGGCAGTTGGAATCAACGCAAAGCGCTGGAAAATAAACCCAATCCGTTGCCGAATTGCCCCGCGTGCGTCATCAGAAATACCCGCAATAGCCACATCGTCAACAAATATTTCGCCACTGTTTGGTCGATCGAGTGCGCTAATCATGTTGAGCAGAGTGGTTTTGCCGCTCCCACTCGGTCCCATCAGCGCAACCAATTGCCCATCAGCGATTTGCAGGTTGACATCCGCTAAAGCGGCCACCATGCGCTCATCAGTGCCAAATATGCGGGTCACTCCCACGACGTTAATGCGTGTCATGATGATTCTTTTCGTATTGGTGTAATATGAATGACGCCGTCGACTACATTTACTGTGGCACGCTGACCGAGTTGTAGCCGTTGCCGAATCTCAATGGGTATCTGCAGACGACCAACCGCATCAATGACTACGGTTTCGACATCGTCTTGACCAATTTCGCTACTTGTACGTCCATCGCGTATGGCAATGGTGCGATCGGCACTATCAGCGACACGCGGGTCATGCGTGACCATCACAATGGTGAGGTTGAAGCGTGTGCGCAACGATTGCAAGAGGGTCAAAATGCGTTCAGCATTCTGCCAATCCACTTCACCTGTTGGTTCATCGGCGAGCAGAATGGCAGGTTTGCACGCCAAAGCGGTGGCTAGTGCAATCCGTTGTTGTTGTCCGCCTGACATTTGCAGTGGGTCATGAGCCGCAAACGCGAGCATATCCACTGCTGCCAGCAATTCATCGGCGACCGCATCGGTATCCGCATAGACGTGTCCAGCCAAGAGTGCTGGCAACATGATGTTTTCTTTGGCTGTTAATCCAGGAATCAAGTTGCGTGTGGTTTGTTGCCACAAGAAGCCGATTTGTCGTTGGCGATATGCGGCACGCGCTGACTCGTTGGCGGCCACCAAGTCGAGGTCGTTGACGTGCAATGTGCCGGCGTCTGGTTTGTCGAGGGCTGCCAACAGATTAAGAAACGTTGATTTACCTGCACCCGATGGGCCAACGAGTGCGACGATTTCACCGTGGTTGACACTTAAATCTAGACCCTGGAGGGCAAATGTTTCAATGTCTTCGCTCCGAAAGATGCGCACCAGGCCACTAGCATGAATATAGGGCGGCATACTGATTCTCACAGGCGCAGTACCTGCCGTCCACATGACGGCAGGTACAAGCAGTGCACACTAGACGTCGAGATTCAAATCGGTGACCGCCCCAAGGCTGGCACTCGACACCAATTTTGCGAATTTGGCCAACACGCCGCGCCGATAGCGTGCGGGACGTGGTTGCCAGGTGGCGCGCCGTGCGGCCAGCTCAGTCTCGCTCACATTGAGCTGGATGAGGCGTTGATATGCGTCAATGGTAATTGAATCACCCTCGTGTACTAATCCGATGGCACCACCCACTGCTGCTTCTGGGGCGATATGCCCCACACACATGCCGTAGGTGCCACCCGAAAATCGGCCATCGGTGATCAATGCCACAGAGTCACCGAGTCCTGCACCAATAATTGCAGATGTCGGTGCCAGCATCTCGCGCATGCCGGGGCCACCTTTGGGACCTTCGTAGCGAATCACGATGACATCGCCGGGATTAATTCCACCTTTAAGAATGACATCGAGGCAGTCTTCTTCGGATTCAAAGACGCGTGCTGGTCCCGTAATGACGGGTTTTTTGACACCCGAAATCTTAGCGACGCAGCCCTCTTCGGCCAAGTTGCCACGCAAAATAGCCAAGTGTCCTTGTTCGTAGAGCGGGTTGTCCCATTGGCGGATGACGTCTTGCGTTGTGGCAGGTGCTGATGGCACGTGCTGCAGTGCTTCTGCCATCGTTTGCCCGGTAATCGTGAGTGCATCACCATGGATGAGTCCATGCTGAAGTAGGATTTTCATGACTTGGGGGGTGCCACCCACTTTGTGCAGGTCTGTTGCCACATAGCGCCCAGACGGTTTGAGGTCACAGATAACGGGGACACGGGCACGAATGCGTTCAAAGTCGTCAATGCTCAATGGTACATTGGCGGCATGTGCGATTGCGAGCAAGTGCAGTACGGCATTTGTTGAGCCACCCGTGGCCATGATGACAGCGATGGCATTTTCGAGTGCTTTACGTGTCAAAATTTGTGCAGGCACGATTTGTTTGCGAATCGCATTGATGACTGCGAGTCCCGATTGGTAGGCGCTTTCTGCTTTCTCAGCATCTTCTGCGGCCATAGTCGAGGACCCCATCAAGCTAAGACCCATGGCTTCGATGGCTGATGACATAGTGTTGGCGGTGTACATGCCACCACACGAACCCGGTCCTGGGCAGGCATTGCGCTCGACTTCGAGCAAACGGGCGGCGTCTATTTTGCCGGCACTATATTGACCGACTGCTTCGAATGCACTCACAATGGTCAAGTCTTCGCCATCAAGGTGCCCTGGTTTGATGGTGCCACCGTAGACAAATATTGACGGTACATGCAATAGACGAGCCATGGCAATCATCGCACCAGGCATGTTTTTGTCACAGCCGCCGATGACGACGACTCCATCCATGGATTGTCCGTTGGTAACGGTTTCAATGGAATCTGCGATAACTTCGCGTGACACGAGTGAATACTTCATCCCCTCTGTACCCATCGAGATTCCGTCTGCAATAGTAATTGTGCCGTAGATTTGCGGCATGCCACCAGCAGTGCGGATCGCTTCCGACACCCGTTGACCAAGCACATCGAGGTTATCATTGCAGGGTGTCAAATTGCTGTACATATTTGCAATACCAACAATTGGCTTGGTAAAGTCCGCATCTCCAAACCCAACTGCACGTAACATGGCACGATTAGGGGTGCGTTGTACCCCCTCAGTGATCATACGGCTGCGGCGATTATCACTCATGGTTGCTCCATTTCTCACAGTACACACGCGAACCTGCTGATATTGTAGCATGTTCTGCTGCATGATTCGCTTGCACGGTCATACATCCATATCATGGATTATCTGCGTAGCAATGCATAGGAACAAGCAACGGATGTGAGGCTCACTGATGACTCAATGGCAAGTTGGTGATGTTGCTCCCGATGCCGTTTTGCGCACACTCCAAGGCGACCAAATCGCCTTGTCAACGCTGTGGCACGGGCACGGGCTAATTTTAACGTTTCTGCGTCATTTTGGCTGACCGTTTTGCCGTAGTACACTCGCTAGGTTAGCGAGTTTTAGTGCCAAAATGCCGCAATACCCAGTGGCAGCAGTGGGGATGGGTGATCCAGTGGGTGCCCAAGCGATTTGTCAGCGGCATGCTCCGCAGATTCATTGTATTCTCGACGACGAACAACAGACGACGTATCAGCGCTACGGTGTGGGCAAGGCCACGCTTGCTGCGTTGTTTGCTCCAACTGCATTTCGTGAATCTATTTCAACCATCCGTGAATTTGGCATGGGTGATGCCAATGGTGGTGACGTAAAACAAATGCCAGCCACGTTTGTTATTGGGGCAGATGGACGCTTTCGGCTTGCATACTATAGCCGGAGCGTTGCAGACTACCCAGCAGAAACGCAGCTCGTAGCCGCGTTGCAGTAATCGCAATGAATAAGTGGTGGGTGGTTGTTATTACGTGTGGTGTATGTGTGATTGCGGTGCTCTTGTGGCGCATGACTGGGCGATTTAGCTCCTTTCACGAGGCGATTGCGGCAGATATGACATCACGAGGTATCGCAGTACGTCACGTGGAAGTACTCCACACCTGGCCGGATACCGTCAATTCCATTACCTATGGGGCCAATCTGCGCGTAGTACTGACAAGTGGTGCTATATATTGGGGACGTCTCGATTGTCTTGGTTGGCAGAAACAGTGCAAATATCGCATTACTGCGCTCCAACAAACGTGGATACCACTCGCAGATTTGGTGGTGCCTTCAGTATGGTGGGAATGGTGGCAGGTCATATCGACTCGGTTACGACTCTAGGTAACGTAGTAGAATTTTTGGGTAAGCTATTGAAACCATTGTATGAAGTTTTGCATACAAATCACCACACAAATTGTGTGATGATTTGTATGCCTGCATTTGACAAAAACACACACAAGTCATAGAATCATCATGAAACCGTCACATGGCGCCTGAGCGCGCTCATTCTTTCCGCAAGGTGAGTTGATGGTTTTTGGCGAGGTTCTACAAATTTCGCGCACATGAGTACACCGCATTGGAGCGGTCCTCATGTCAAGGAGGAAGTCTCGTGAGTTCAAAGCTGAATCGTCGCAATTTCTTGCGACTGTCGGCGATGGGTGCTGCGAGTGCTGCAATTGTCGCCTGTGGCGGCAACACCGGTACTGCAGACAACGCTGCCGAACCAACCAAGGCTGCTGAAGAGGCCAAAATTCAGCCCACTACCCCCCCAGCTGCTACCGCTGTCCCAGTGGTGACGACGACATTTAAGCAGTCGCCATCATTGGATCAGGCTGTGGCAGACGGCAAGCTCCCCAACGTGGACGAGCGCTTGCCAAAGAACCCCTACACCCCACCACATGTGTGGTTGACCGCTGGTAAGTACGGCGGTAAGCTGCGCAAGGCCTATGCCAACACCTGGGGTATTGCGGGCTTTCAACACGAATCAATGTACGGTCATTCAATTCTGCGCTACTTGAAAGATGGTTTGGCAATTGGACCTGGCTTGGCGGAGAGCTGGGAAGCAAGTGCTGACGCTTCAAAGTGGACGTTCAAGTTCCGCGAGGGCTTGAAGTGGTCAGACGGCCAGCCCTGGACCGTCGGCGACATCATGTACTGGTGGGAGACGATGGTCGGCGGTAACGGCAAGGAAGCAACCTTCCCCAACGGTCTCAAGCCCATCGACGGTCCACCGGACGAGGCTCGCTCAGGTAAGGGGACCTTGGTAACCATCAACAAAGTTGATGACTACACCATGGAAATGGTCTTCGACGCCCCAGCCCCATTGACTGCTGACCGCATCGCCATGTGGGTCAACTTGGGTATCGGACCACGCTGGATGTTGCCCGCTCACTACTGTGAGCAGTTCAACCCAGTGCTCAAGCCAGATGCCAACAAGGACTGGGAGTTGCACCAGACCAAGAGCAACTTCAACAACCCCGACTTGCCCCGCATGTCAGGTTGGTACCAGACCGTGTTCGAGGACGGCAAGCGCACCGTGTGGGAGCGCAACCCGTACTACTGGTGTGTTGACAGCGAAGGTCAGCAGTTGCCCTACATCGACAGCATCGAAATTGCGTATGTTGCCGACAAGGAAACTGAAAAGTTGGCCTACCTCAACGGTCAGGTCGACCATGCACACTTCCACACCCAAACCTTGGCCGACATCAAGGACTTCAAGGACGGTGCTGAAAAGAGCAAGCTGAACGCACTCTTCTGGGACTCGGGTTCGGGTACCGGTACGATGTACTTCTTCAGCTACGACTATCAGGATCCCGCCTACCGCGCTGTCTTCCGTGATGCCAAGTTCCGTCAGGCCTTGTCACACGCCTACGACCGCGCTGACGTCCAGAAGGCCGTCTACTTCGGTCTCGGCGAGTTGTCGAATGGTACGATGAGCCCCAAGGCTGTTGAGTACAACTTCAACGACGAAGCCAAGACGCGCTACGCTGAATGGCGCGACAGCTACAAGGCATACGACCCGGCCAAGGCTGAGGCGTTGCTCGACGAAGCCGGTTACAAGAAGGGTGCTGACGGCAAGCGCACCATGAAGGACGGCTCGCCGCTCAAGATCCAGGTAACCATTGGTACCAGCGAAAGCCCCAACGGTGAGCACTTCCAGAAGAACGAGCGCTTGGTCAAGACCTGGCAAGCAATCGGTATCGACTGTGAACTTACTCAGTTGCCATCAGAAGGCTACGACTAGAAGTGGCGCGCCGGCGAGATTATGATGAAGACGGCTTGTGAATTAGGTGACTGCACCAACCACCTCGTCTATCAGCAGTGGGTTGTGCCGATCGAAGGTGAC
>JBKCGB010000036.1:0-4195 GCA_046303375.1 Roseiflexaceae bacterium | reverse complement strand
GCGTGGCTGGCGCTATAGACGGCGGTCAAATTGACACCGATGACACGCTGCCACTCGGCTAGCGTGGTTTCGTGGAGTGGTTTGCTGACCAGCACGGCAGCGTTGTTGACCAGCACATCCACGCGCCCAAAGCGCGTCACGACCTGCGCAATGAGGGCATGCACGCCGGCATCGTCGCTGACATCACAGACCGCCACATGCTGGGTGGTGCCGGCTGGCAGGGATGCGGCAGTCGCCTGCGCCTTTGTTTCATCAATATCAACAATAACCACGCTATCACCCTGCTGGGCAAAGCGCTGTACAGTGGCTTGGCCGATGCCTTGACCGGCCCCGGTAACGATGACGACGCGACTCATACGGGTGCTCCCTTGGTGCGATAAAACAGATCATGTTGATTGTCGTGCAACAGGCGGCGGGCAATATGTATGGCCTCAGGCAGGCGCAAATACCCCTCGTTGACTTCGGCGTGCAACGTGCGCGTCAACCATTGGCGCGTCTGCAGGGCGAATCCCACGCTTTGCGCCGGCAAAAATGCATCCCCGCCAAAGCCAAACAGCTTGTTGATAGGCACGCTGTGGATCCAGTTGCGCACAAACTCCATGCTGGCGCGTGGGTTGATGCTCCACGCCCAACACAAATCCACCAACACATTCTGGTAGTGTTTGGCGATGCTCAGCAGCTCGTGCTGGTAGGGGTAGCCGATGTGCATCAGCACAAACGTGGTGGTACGGTGCGTCCGTAGCAGGTCGCACAGCTGGCCGGGACGCACCCAGTCGATGGGCATATTGTTGTTGCCAGCGTGGTGACCCGTATGGATTTTGATGGGGAGCTGATGCGTGGCCGCATGGCGTGCAATCTGGTCGAGTGCCCAATCGCCGATGCACACGCGCTCAGACGCGTCGAGTGCGCCTCCATATAGCTTTTTTTGCAGGACGACGTTCACGTCCGCATCGTCACGTCGTTGCCACGCCAAGGTGCGGTCATAGGCGTGCTGGGTTTTGATGGCCACCGCCTGACCAGCATTGTCGGCAATCATGCGCCCAATCGCCGTTGCATAGTCACCGAGTGTGGTGATGGTCGTACCGGTCGCCTGTGCGAGGGCGTTGAGGTCGATGGTGCCGTTGACCATGGTACACACGTTGATGTCGTAGTGATAAAAATCTGCCTGACCGGCACCCTGTGGACGCCCCCACGTAAATGCGTCGATTTGCACATGCGTGAGTTGGGCGGTGTGGGCGAGGAGCTGGTGATGCCCTGTCATGCTACGCAGCGCATCGTGGCGCGCTTGTGCTCCCATGAGTGTCGCCGCTGAAATCGTATCAATCCCGTAGACGGCGTGGGCAGCCAAGCGCACGCCCTCGGCATAGCCGGTATGCAGGCAATGTGCCCATGCAGGGGCGATGCGCGCCCAACGGGCGCTGATATCTGGGTTGGTGTGGTCGAGGGCAAATGCCAAATCGTCGTAGTCGCAACCAGCGCTGACCAGATCATGCTCGATGTAGGAATGGTAGCCAAACAGCGCTGTCATAGCGTCACGTGCGTAGTCGACATAGCTGGCTGGTACGTCGAGATGCTCGTGCGTATCAATCATTGGCAGGGTGGCAATGGTATGTGCAAGTGTCGTCATTGGCACTTCCTTGTGGTCGTGGGCGGAAATTGCGCCCATTGTAGCACGTCTCTATGGAGACGGCGCTGCCTCGCCAGCCCGTAGCGCCGTTGACGACACATCGTTGCGGAAGGTGCCTTCGTCGATGGCGACAAAGAGCTGCTGCCATGCAGGCGGCACCATGCGGAGGTCAAAAGTGTGGAACACCCCCGTGCTGTCGATGCGCCCAGCCACAATAAAGCGACATCCATGCTGGGCGATAGTTGCAAGCATCTCGTTCACACTTCCACTGGGGTAGTATTTGGCATCGAGGAGCCGCTTGACGGTATCGTAGCCGAGCACAAATGTTGAACCGGGCATCAGTGCCGCTTTGTCCACAAAACGTGGGGCGCGTGTGACCAGTAGCCGTGGAGTGCTGGTAAATTGACGAGCCCGTTGTACGACCACGCCATAGGGGAGTGCTGGTTTGTCGGCATTGACTGCAGCCAGCTCAAAATACCCGGGCTGACCACTGATGCGCATCGCAGTGGCCAGTAGTTGGCGGTGACCGTCGTGGAGCGGATTAAATGATCCCGACAAGATGGTAGCGTTGTGGATGGGCAGCGCAGTAAATGTATCGTCATCGTGGTGTTGCACGATGTCCGTGGTACCAAGATAGAGATCTCCCAGCGCATCGGCACATGGGATGGTGTGTATATCGACGCGTTCGTCGGCGTGGAGTGCGAGGTCGAGCTGCGGGATGGCGCCGACCGCGATGGCGAGTGCCTGAATCATCAACAAGCTAATCACGGCCTCTTCGCCGGCACGGTCACGGGCACCCTTTTGGAGGATGAGCCCATACATGGTGACGCTGTGCTGGTCGCGGGTCGCCACCCAGCAGCCGTGGTTGCCTTTTTTGGCGTAATCGGTGGCAATGGTTGCCGTACACGACAGTGCAACTACCGCCGTGTTGCTCCGTAGGTCGTGTGCCCGTGCATAGGCGGCATGCGCCATGGCTACGGCGGTTTCTTGGCTGACATAACGGGCAGGCTCACTGCCGAGCAGGCTCATCATCGAATAGCGCGAGTAGCGGTCGGTGGCTTCGAGAACGGTGCGTGATGACCCTGCCACACTGTGCAACCACCACAAGGCCTGACTGCCTGCCCCAGCGAATTCGATCACACACGGACGTGCGGCGGTGTGAATGGCAGTAATCAGTGTGTGTGTGGTGGCGTCGAGCATGCATGCACCTGTTGTGTGTTAAGGCGTGATTATTCTAGGAGCAGTATACCGCATCACCCACGTATTGTGCACCATGCGGTATACACGCACTGCCCATGTCTTTGCTGTCTATAGCCATGCTGTCATATTAAGAAACATGTTTCAACACAGCACACAACATTGTTGAGAGTTTAATAATCAAATAACACAACTAGCGTCAATGAATAATACTTGCTTGGTATGTTGTTCATGGTTACATGATTATTTGTATGGAAAGGTTCCATTATGCGTATGTCATTGCCTCGCTACTCGATTGTATTACTCAGTTTGTTGCTCGTCAGTGTCTTTGTACTTTCTGCCTGTGCAGGTGGTGCGCCTGCGGTGGAGCCGACTGCGGCACCTGCGGTAGAGCCGACTGCGGAGCCGACTGCGGCACCTGCGGTGGAGCCGACTGCGGAGCCGACTGCGGAACCGACTGCGGAACCGACTGCCGAGCCAACCAAGGCACCGGAGGCCACTGCTACGACTGAACCAACCAAGGCACCAGAAGCCACTGCTACCAAGGCTGCTGTGGTAGCTGCGGTTGCAACGGCCACCGCAGTACCGGCAACGACCGGTGAATGGGCACCACGCCAGTTGGAAGCCACCTTGCGTGGATCTGGTGCAACCTTTCCTAATCCGCTCTATCAAGTATGGATTTCGGTCTACTCCAAGAATGTTGTCCCAAGTGTGAAAATTAGTTACCAGAGTGTGGGTTCGGGTCAGGGGCAAAAAGACTTCATTGCCTACTTGACCGACTTTGGTGGCAGTGACTCGGCGGTATCGTCGTCACGTGTGGCTGCTGAAGCCCCCGATGCCATCCACATTCCCACCGTGCTCGGTGGTGTGATGCCCATGTACAACGTGCCTGGCCTGGCCGCCCCCATGCGCTTCTCGGCTGAGACGTTGGTCGGTATCTACATGGGTGAAATCAAAAAATGGAACGATGAGCGTATCGCAGTCGATAATCCGGGTGTGACTCTGCCCGACATGGATATCACCGTCGTCTACCGCTCTGACTCATCGGGTACGACCTCAATTTGGACGGACTACTTGGCCAAAGTCAGTGGTACGTGGAAATCACAGGTTGGCTCAGGCAACACGGTGAAGTGGCCCACCGGTATCGGCGCCCCTGGCAATGCGGGTGTCTCGAGCACCGTCCAAAAAATTGAAGGTGCAGTCGGCTACGTAGAAGTCGGTTATGCCTTGGGTGCTGGGTTCACATTGCCCTTTGTCAAAAATGCTGCTGGCAATTACGTGCAGCCGTTGTTGGCCAACGTGTCAGCCGCAGCCGCAGCAGTGAAGCCATCATCAGATGTGCAGAAGCTGGCCACCTCGATTACCAATGGC
>JBKCGB010000035.1:0-15726 GCA_046303375.1 Roseiflexaceae bacterium | reverse complement strand
GTTGCCCACTACAAGAATCTGATTGACCAGTTTGACGGTCTGACCTGCTCCTTGTGCACCCACATGAATGATGTTTTTGCCCATGGCTTGAAAGACTGGTAACGCGCGATTAAAATCGGCTTCGGCACCGCCGACCATGATACTCAACGTGCCCTTGGCGGCACCTTCGCTGCCTCCACTCACGGGTGCATCCAGCATGCTACCACCACGTGCGGTAATGGCTGCGGCGAGCGCAACCGTGCTCTGCGGGCTGATGGTGCTCATGTCGATGACCAGCGTCCCGGGACGCAGCCCTGCCAGTACCCCGTGTGCGCCACCAATGACGGCTTCGACATCGGGGGTGTCACTGACACAGGTGATTACAATATCGCATTTGCTGGCCAAATCGGCCGGTGATGTGGTCGGCTGAGCGGCCACATCGGCGAGCTCGTGCATGCGACTCGCCGTGCGATTGTAGACATACAGCGGGAAGCCAGCACGTGCAATATTGCGTGCCATGCCGCGCCCCATGATGCCGAGCCCGATAAAGCCCACGGTGGGTTGTGTCATCGTCGTCTATCCTTTGTGACTAAATCACTGCATGGTGTCATGATACACCATACTGCATGGTATCGAGCATCTCCATCAGAGCGTCACATCGTGGCCGCGTTGCTGTTGCATGGCGGCCGTATAGGCGATTTGGGCCACTGCAACATCTTGGGCAGCATTGCCGACCGACTTAAAAAAGGTGATTTGGCTATGGTCACTGCGTGCCGGAGCCGTGCCATTGGCAATATCACCCAGCTGAACCACGCGCGCAGGGTCGAGGAGTCCTTGATCGCGGGCAGCAATGAGCTCACCGGCCTCGCTCCAGGCGGCTGCAAATTGATCGACTGCCACATAGGAGCGCCCAACGGTACGTGGGTCTGCTTCGATCATGGTATGCGTAAACGAGCCTATCCCGTTGATATGGGTGCCAGGTCGGATTTCGCTGTCTGCAAACACGGGAGTGCTTGCAGAGGTCGCCAAGCAGACTACATCGGCCTGTGCCAGCGCAGTGGCACGGCTCTCAGCCACGCTGATTGTGCATGTGGGGTGCTGTGTCTGGAGCGACTGCATGAGTTGCTCTGCACGTGCACGCGTGCGATTGACAATGGTGATGTGGCTAATGGGGCGCACTGCACAGACTGCCGCCACCTGTGCCCAGGCTTGCGCACCGGCACCAATCAGCACGAGATGCCGGCTATCGGGGCGAGCGAGTAAGCGTGTGGCGACACCTGCGGATGCGCCGGTGCGCAACACCGTGAGAAAGGTGCCATCCATCATGGCCAATGGGCGGCCGGTATGCGCCTCGATGAGCATCACAATGGCATGGATGGTGGGGAGTTGGTGGCGTTCACGGTTGTGCGGAAACACAGAGACGATTTTCATACCGAGGCTGGCACCGTCGACGAGTGCCGGCATAAAAAACGTATGGGATTGATGTGCTGTTTGGTCGACATCGATGCGTAGCGGTACACTCGTCGTGCCATGTGCAATACTCGCATAGGCGTGTTGGACCGCATCGATTGCAACGGACATTTGCACAAGTTCCCTAATATCGGTGGCTGTCAGGATTTTGAGGTTAACCATGAATTTGCTCCAAATTCCGTTGAAATTCACCTTGAATGATGATATACTACCAGAGGTTTGCGCCTCCATCGTCTAGCGGCCTAGGACGTCACCCTTTCAAGGTGAAGGTCGCGGGTTCGAATCCCGCTGGAGGTACCACTTCACCACGAAGAAGATTACTCTTCTTCGTGGTTTTTTGTTGTACTGCGGGTGAGAGTGCTACAATAGCGGTGATGCAGAAGGTAAGGTGTGTGCCATGTTTTCACCGACGTTGTGCTTTGCGTTCACCCCTTGGTTGTGGGTCGGCTCATATCTCGGCGGTGATGATGCGCGCTTTCGTGCGCATCTGGCTTGGATGCAGTCACATCAGATTGCGCTGATTATCGATTTGACTGCACCATCCGATGAATTACCCAGCTATGCCGACGCACTAGCCACGTGTGCTCCGCACATCCGGCGTATCACCTTTCCCATAAATGATGGTGATATACCGTCGCCGCCACTGATGCTCGCAATCCTCGAGGCACTACACACTGCCCATACGCAGGGGTGTATCGTCTATCTGCATAGTTGGCGTGGCATCGGCCGGACGAGCATGGTGTTGGCGTGCTGGCTCATCCAACAGGGGCATACTGCGAGTGAGGCACTTACCATCCTTGCCGCGTTGCCACAATTCCATGGGAATCATCTGCTCGGTTTTCATGTGCAAACTGATTTTGTGTTGCGCTGGCAGAATCCAGATGCATCCACTGCCGATTATTGGCGGCGTCTGCGTGGAGTGTTTCGTGGGGTGTTTCTTGGTGGTGCGGTTGGTGATGCCATCGGATTGACCAACGAGCTGTGTACGCCGGCAACCATCCAAACCATGCATGGCATTATCGGTGGGGGAATCTTTGGTGTACCTGCAGGCACTTGGACCGATGATACATCGCTGATGTTGTGTGTGGCAGATAGTCTGATTGTCCAGCGTGGCTTCGATGCGCACGACCAAGCGACGCGCTATGTACGCTGGTGGCGTGATGGTTATTTGGCGTGTGACGGACGTACATACGATATCGGCAATGTGACCACTATGGCACTCTATCAGTTCATCCAAACTGGTGTGCCCTATAGCGCCTTGACCACCGAACATGCTGCGGGGACGGGAGCGGTCATTCGTATTGCACCGATTGGCCTCTACTACGCCTCAAATCCACGTGAGTTGAGCGAGTATGCCACAGCATGCTCGGCCATCACGCATGCGGCGCCATCAGCGTTATCTGCGGCGCAGGTTGTGGCCACGCTGGTGGCGCGCGCCCTGTTCTGTCGTGACAAACAACGCCTGATGCAGAGTGCCTGGTTGGTGCACTCGCTCAACGCCGCCATTCAAGAGGTTGTCGATGGCACATATCGACTGCGGCAACCACCAGTCATCCAAAATTCGACACACGTGGTGCGTACACTCGAATCAACGCTGTGGAGTTTGTGGCACCACGATTCGTTTGCCGATGGGGTACTGGCATTGGCGAATTTGGGGGGCATGTCGGGTGCTGCCTGTACCATGTATGGCCAGATTGCGGGAGCGTTGTATGGCGAAGATGCGATTCCAGCGTCATGGGTGGCACAACTGCGCCGGCGCGAAGAAATTGCCTGGTACGCAGAAATGTTGCTCCGTATGGCGTGGCGTTCGTTGAGCACCAGCACCGCCCCAACTGAATTGTTTGCGCAGTCGTCCCACGAATAAACCCTTTTATGTACCAATATATGTACCAATAAAGGAGGAGTCATGCACGAGCCACCACTCCACTATCAGGCTGATCCACGAATCTGGGCCGGAGCCTTGCTTGGTGATACTGATGTATCTGTGGTACGTGCCCGTATTCAGTGGCTAAATAGCCATGGAGTGACACACATCATCGATCTCACCACTCCTGCTGATGCCTGCCCACCCTATGCCGCGTTGCTGGCAAAGCATGCCCCCGGCATCGTCCGTCACGCATTCCCCATTCGTGATATGGGGGTGCCGTCACCTGGGTGCATGCTTGCCATTCTCGACACGATTTCGA
Source organism: Roseiflexaceae bacterium (assembly GCA_046303375.1). Classification (GTDB taxonomy): domain Bacteria; phylum Chloroflexota; class Chloroflexia; order Chloroflexales; family Roseiflexaceae; genus UBA965. The sequence continues at coordinate 12,091 of JBKCGB010000035.1, read as the reverse complement.
CCATAGTGGCTGGTGGTGCAACGGTGTATGTGCACTGTTGGGGTGGCAAAGGTCGCACTGGTACGGTGATTGGATGTTGGTATGTACGCCAGGGCATGACGGGCGCTGATGCACTGACCCGCATCGTACAGGTTCGTGGTGACATGCCGGGCTCATCACCAGAAACAGATGCACAACGTGCCTTTGTAATGGCGTGGCGTGAGCCGAGTGCTACCGTTGCCGCTCAGTGGCACCAATGGCGTGATCGGGCACGGGGCGCCATGCTCGGGCTGGCGGTGGGCGATGCAGTCGGGACCACACTCGAATTCAAACGGCCGGGGACATTTGCCCCACTCACCGACATGGTGGGCGGCGGACCGTTTCGCTTGCCTGTTGGCGCATGGACCGATGACACGAGTATGATGCTCTGTTTGGCAGAAAGTTTGATGGTATGTGGTGGTTTTGATGCCACCGACCAAATGCAACGCTATGTGCGCTGGCAAGACGACGGCTACTTTTCAGTTACAGGGCGCTGTTTCGATATTGGCTCGACGGTGCTCGGGTCGCTCAACCGATTCAGACGGAATGGTAACCCATTTGCTGGCGACCCGCACCCCATGAGCGCAGGCAATGGCTCGTTGATGCGCCTTGCGCCCATTGCCGTGCGCTATGTGGCCGACGCACAGCTGGTGCACTATGCCCGTGAAAGCTCGCGCACCACACATGCCACCGCCACGGCACTTGATGCGTGTGCGGTGATGGCACAACTCATGGCTGTGGCGATCCGTGGCGGTAGCAAGCAGGACGTGTTGGCGCTGGTTGCCCAGCTCAGTGCCGACCATGCGCTTCATGCAGACATTCAACGCGTGGTAGCCGGTTCGTTTCGGCGCGAGCCACCTGATATCCGCGGGACGGGCTACGTGGTACAATCGCTCGAAGCCGCTTTGTGGGCATTGCAAAAGCACAACGACTATAGGAGTGGTGTGCTAGCTGCTGCCAATCTAGGCGAGGATGCCGATACCACAGCAGCCATCTATGGGCAGTTGGCAGGAGCAATATGGGGCGAATCAGGGATTCCAGCCTCGTGGCGTGATAAGATACTACAGGCACATGATATGACATGGCGGGCCGATGAATTGCTCGGTGCTGCATGGGGACAACTTGTACAGGCATAGTGTGCAATTCTTATCTGATTCTCATTTATGCTTTACGTATGATTTATCTTCGTCTGGCAAGGTGATTCAGTACCAATTTCGTGGTCGGTGAAGTGTCTCTTTGGGGGAGGATCCATGATTGAAGTGAGTGGCTTGACCAAACGGTACAACGATGTGACCGTGGTAGACGACGTGACATTTTCGGTGGCGCGAGGTGAAGTATTAGGCTTTTTGGGGCCAAATGGTGCTGGTAAGACGACTACCATGCGCATGCTCACCGGGTTTCTGCCCGCAAGCAGTGGGAGCGTGACCATTGACGGGTACGACATCCAGACGCAGTCACTGCAGGCACGACAACGCATCGGCTATCTGCCTGAGGGGGTGCCGTTGTACCCAGAAATGACGGTAGCCGGCTATCTCGACCACATGGCTCGTTTGCGCAACGTCAAAGAGCGCGCCGATGCGGTTGAGCATGCAATGGAATTGGTACACTTGAGTGAGCGTGCTGACGACCGCATCGGCAAACTGTCCAAGGGGCAGCGTCAGCGTGTTGGGCTTGCGCAAGCACTCTTGCACAACCCGGACGTGCTCATCCTCGATGAGCCGACAGTGGGGCTCGACCCGCGTCAAATCATCGAGGTACGTGAGCTCATCCGCGAGCTGGGTGCCACGCGTACTGTGATTTTGAGTACGCATATCCTGCCCGAAGTCAGCATGTTGTGTAACCGGGTGGTGATTATCAAAAAGGGACGGGTAGTGGCTGTCGATACGCCACAGGCGCTCACATCGCGCTTGCAGGGATCCGAGCGCATCGAGCTCACCGTGCACCAAGCGCAGGTCGACGTACAGCCGTTGCGTACCATTGCTGGGGTGCTCGATGTGCAACAAGACGCCCGTGGCGTGATTCAGGTGGAAGTTTCACCGGGGCTCGAAATTCGTCCGCAACTGGCCTCAGCAATTGTGACCCACGGCTGGGGACTGCTTTCGATGCAAAAAATCACGCTCAGCCTCGAAGAAATCTTCCTCGAATTGACGACCCAAGAAGACGACGTTGTTGATGCCACGCCGGTGGCGAGTGACGCCGTGGCAGAAGGAGCATAGGCATCATGCGTACTGCGTTGGTCATTGCACGCCGAGAGCTATTGGCGTACTTTATTTCGCCGATTGCCTACATGGTGTCGGCCGTCTTTCTGTTGATTTCTGGGTATCTGTTCTCCTTGATTCTGATCCAGAGTCGCCAAGCCACCATGGACGGGTTGTTTTTCAATGTGACGGTCGTGCTAATCTTTATCACGCCACTTTTGACGATGCGCTTGTTGGCAGACGAGCAAAAAACGGGCACGCTGGAGATTTTGCTGACGGCTCCCGTGCGTGACTGGGAAGTGGTGCTCGGCAAGTATCTGGCAGCTATGGGTATGTTTGGTGTGATGTTGCTGTGTACGCTCTACTACCCGTTCATCCTCTGGCGTATCGGTGGCACACCTGACTGGGGTCCGATTGTGACTGGATACTTGGGCTTGCTGTTGCTGAGTTCGGCGATGTTTGCTATCGGGGTGTTGACTTCCGCACTCACCGAAAACCAGATTGTGGCTGCGGTCTTGGGCTTTGGCATCCTGTTGTTGTTGTGGCTCATCGAAGCTGCGGGCAACGTCCTAACAGGTGCGGCCACAGTGCTGACATATTTGGCTATTCCTACGCACTACAACGATTTTGCCCGCGGGGCAATTAATCTCGAAGACGTGATTTATTACGTGAGTGTCACTGTGGTGGCATTGTTTCTGGCCACACGCACACTCGAAACACGGAGATACCGCTAATGCAGACAGTACTTGCCCGCATCAAGGCCGTGCTCGGCCTGCGTTCAGTGCGGTATGGTGCCAACGCCAGTGCCATGTCGCTGCTTTTGATTGCGTTGGTCGTGATGATCAACGTGCTGGGAGTGCGCTACCACCAACGCTATGACGTGACTGCCAACAAGGAATTCTCGATTTCGCAGCAGAGCAAAGACATCGTGCAGTCGTTGCAAAAGCCGCTGGAAATTGTGGGCTACTACGGCGCTCAAGATCGTGCCCAACAAGATGATGTCGAGAGCCGGCTGAAAGAATACCGTGCTGCGTCAGCGCAGCTTTCGTATCGTTTTGTCAACCCGGATACTGACCCAGTGGCAACCCGTGCTGACAACGTGAATGCGTATGGCACGCTGGTATTCAAGTACGATGGGCGCACATTACAAAGTACGACGGGTGACGAAAAGGGCATTACCAGCACTATTTTGAAACTGACGCAAAACGTGCAGACGAAAGTCTACGTGCTTACTGGGCATCGTGAACGCTCATTGGATACGATGGATCAAAACGGTATCAGCGAGCTCAAAGTGGTACTCGAAGAAGATAACTTTACCGTCGAGCCGATTAATTTGACGGTGACCAATTCGATACCGGTGTCAGACAGTGTGCTGCTGATTGCTGACCCACAAGACGAAATCACGTCAGCGGAATTCAACAGCATCATCGAATACACCAACCAGGGTGGGCGCTTGGTGCTGTTGTCGAACCCACTGAGCACGCCGCCGCTGACGATGTTGATGCAAATCTGGGGTTTGGAGTGGCAAAACGACATCATCATTGACCAGCAGTCGCAGATCGGTAATCCGGTTGCACCTGCCGTGTTGCAGTACCCGTTCACGGAGTTGACTCGCAATATGGCGGGTCAGGCAACGGTGTTTAATTCGGTGCGCAGTATCAAAGAGATTGGTCAGCAACCCGAGGGATATACGCGCCAAGTCTTTTTGGCGAGTAGTGACCGCAGTAGTGCAGCTACCGACTTTAGCAACGGTGAAATCAAGACGCAGGAGAGTGATGCAATTGGTCCACTCAACTTCGGCTATATTCTCGAATCGCCCACCTCGTCACGTGTGGTTGTAATTGGTGACGCAGACTTTATCAGCAATGGCTATATTCGAAATGCACAGGCTAATGCCACGCTTATCCGCAATGCGATTGCATGGGCGGGAGCACAGGATGCGCTGATTGCTCTACCAATGCCAGAGCCCATTGATCGCCAAGTCTTTTTGACGGATGACCAGAGTTCGCTGATTTTTTATAGTAGTGTGCTCGGCTTACCGTTGTTGTTTGTGGTCACAGGAATCGTGGTCTGGTGGCGCCGGCGCTAAAGGGAGTAACACAATGAATCCACGCATGACATTGGCATTGCTGGTGCTGTGTGCCGCGGTGGGTGCCTATTTGTACTGGGTGCCAGCGCCCGATGATACTGCCGAGACGGGGGCGCCTGACGCCACCATTGCGGTGACCAACATTGAGTCGCAGCAGGTGGCAACGCTCGAAGCGGTCAATGCTGATGGTGCCGTTTTTCGAGTGGAGCGCTACGATTTGGGCTGGATGATCGAACAGCCGACCAAATTCCCTGGTGATGAAGTGGTCATCGGTCCTGCAGTACGTGCGGTGGCACAGCTGATGGCAACCACGGTGATTACGCCGACCACCAGTGATTTGTCGGCATACGGACTAACCAAACCTACCATGACCATCACGCTGTCGGATAGTGCCAAACAACCGTTGGTGACACTACTGGTCGGTGGTAATAACCCGGTTGGTGATGCACAGTACGTCAAACGCAGTGATAGCGATACCATCTATCTAGTGCGTGATTTCAATCTGAGCATCATTGGCACCTGGTTTACGGCCACACCACTCAAGCCAACGGCACTGCCAACCTATCGCCCTGAGACGGAGACGCCCACGACAGTACCATGATGGCGTATTTCACATCATCACAAGATGGGCAGGATGCAGCGATGTGTCCTGCTCTTTTTGTATCTGTACGAATGGGGAGCGGCAGGGGACAACAACGGAACATCGTTGGAGCGGATACATACAATATCCCAACCATACATGGCGTTGGGGTGAGGCACAGAATATTGTGTATTAAATGATGAAATTGGTCCGCTGTGCTTTGTTATTTTGCAGGCATTCGTGCCAATGCAAAAGCTAGGATTTGTGCGATGAATTGGCCGTATGTGTAGCCGGCATGGCTGCTCATGATGGCCAATTTGCCGTCGAAATCAATGCCCGGGTTGGCGTTGATATCAATCACATACACCACGCCATCGTGCACACGCATATCGAGGCGCCCGTAGTCGCGTAGGCCGAGGGCGCGGTAAGCGGCGATGGCGTTGGTGTGTAGCTGCTGGGCAATGTGGTCAGGAATGGTGGTGGGGAAGTGCCAGCCGGCTGTGCTATGCCACAGCGACTGATACATCGGGTCTTCGAATTGCCATTTGGCGACTTCCGTACACAGCTGGTCGTGGTAGTCAGTGATATGCGAATAGTCGATGGCGCTCACCGGCAAAATACGCAAATCATCGCCGTTGCCCCATACGCCCACATGGTATTCGACACCCGTCAGAAACTGTTCGACAATCACTGGTCCCGCATACTGCGCCATCATAGCAGCCGCTTGGGCGTTGAGTGCTGCTGGAGTATCTACCACCGAATGCCGGCTGATACCTTGGGAACTGTGTACGCTACTTGGTTTGACAATGGCCGGGAAGATGTGCCAATCAACGACTGGCACGTGGTCGACAATGCGCGATGGTGCCATTGCTACATGTGCTGCCTGGAGGATGGCTCGCGCCGCGTCTTTGCGCTGTTCGGTTTGCATGACAGATGAATTGGCCCCAGTATAGGTATACCCCAATTCTTCGAGGATGCTGATAGGAGTAGCATAGTCAAAGTTATTCGTACCCCAGCCTTCACACCAGTTCAGTATCAAATAGGTGCTTGGTGCATACGGCGCAAGCAGCGCGCGCATCGTGTGGGGTGCTACCTGCATATGCGCAATGCTGATACCCAATGCGCGCACATCGGCGAGCATGGTGGTGAGCGCCTGCGGTGTGATATTGCTCGGATGTGTCTGCCAGCCACTGCTATCGCTGGTCAATACGAGTATGGGTGGAAACACGGATGGGTGTGGGAGTGTCATACTCACCTCTCACGATGTGTGGTGGAAATGTATACACGATTATACGTCTATTTATCGGCTACTCATACTGAGATACCACGCCCCAATTACAATCTTTCCAAAAAAGAATCTAGCCTGAATGCGAATAACACTATCCTGCACATGCTGACCATTGATGTTGCAATAGTAAAAACACTCAACATCTACACCAATGCCTGTACCCCGATACTTCCCAGTACCACGATTAATGTCACCATCCATGCTGGCCAACGCACCACAATCAAGAGTGTTGATCCGAGCATCCAGACGACGATATCATGCCGCTGCTGGATGGCGGCTAGCAGAATCGGATCAATCAGTGTGGCCGCCAGGATGCCCACCACTGCCGCCTGAATTCCCGCCAGTCCGCGTTGTACACGAGGATGTGATTGGATGGCGCTCCACCATGGCATTACCCCTATGATGAGTAACCAGCCCGGCAAAAAGATGGCCACCAATCCGGCCAGTGCCGCTGCCACACTGCCCCCCATGGTGATGCCCCCTACATAGGCGCCGATACTAAACAACGGCCCCGGCACAATCTGTACGCTGGCATACCCCTGGAGCAGGGCCTCGGTTGTCAAATATCCTTCGTTGACCAGGCGTGCCTGTAGCAGTGGCAACATCACATGCCCGCCACCAAAGACCAATGCCCCCGTCTGAAACAAAATACTCAGTGGCGAGGCAATGAGGAGACTCGCTACACACAGCACACCAAAGAAGGTCAGGAGCACGATGCTGGTTGGCTTGGATATGACTGATACCGGTGAGACTGCAGGCATCGTCTGCTGTACCAGGAATGTACTCATTGCAGCCGCCCCACAAATACAGGCAAACTGCATCCACGGTAGCGCCCATAGCAGTGGCAAAATCGTGCAGGCTACCGTAATGAGTTGCGTTACCCGCTGCTGGCAAAACACCTGTGCCATACTCCAGATGGCATGGGTGACCGCACACGCTGCAGCCAAGAGTAACCCGTGTGTGATGCTGGGATAATCACTCAGCCAGCGACTGCCCCACATCACTGCCAGCATTACTAGCGCTGAGGGCATAGTAAAGCCGAGCCATGCTATCAGCGATCCCAGCACTCCTTGCTGGCGAGCGCCAATGAGCATGCCGAGTTGTGAGCTGGCCGGCCCAGGGATAATTTGACACAAGGCGTTGTCTTGGGCGAATTCGTGCTCGCTCAGCCATTGACGCTGCGTGACGAATTCGTGGTGGAAGTAGGCCACGTGTGCACTCGGCCCACCAAACGACGTCAGTCCCAGACGCGTAAAGGTTACCCAAATCTGCCACAACGATGCTGGGGCAGTCATGTGGTGCCAGCCAGTTCACGCGTTTTGGCGAGCATGTCGGGGGCTTTGATGAGCGCCTCGCCCACGAGGATGGCGTTGGCACCGTTGTGGGCCACGGTTGCGACGTCTGCCGCTGTAAAAATACCACTTTCGCTGACCAGAATCACGTTGCGCTCACGGGGAATTTTGGCAAACACCTGCGCTGTGATGTCGAGTGAAACCGCAAAAGTGTGCAGGTTGCGGTTGTTGACGCCAATAATAGCAAAGCCCAGGTCGAGTGCGCGCTGCAGTTCGTCGTCGTCGTGCACTTCCACCAGTACCTGCATGCCCAGGCTATAGGTCAGGTCGTAGAGCATGCGTAGCTCGGCATCCGATAGCGCCGCCACAATCAGCAACAGGGCATCGGCACCGTAGGCACGTGCTTCGTAGACCTGGTAGGGGTCGATGATGAAGTCTTTGCGTAGCAGCGGCGGGTGGTGCCCGTCAGGCGCCACGCTGTCTTGCTGGCGGATGCCTTCGAGGAATTTGAGGCTGCCTTGGAAGAAGCGCTGGTCGGTCAGCACCGAAATCGCCGCTGCCCCACCCTTTGTATAGGTGGCCGCAATCGCGAGCGGGTCAAAGGGCTCGATGAGCACGCCTCGTGATGGTGAGGCATGTTTAACCTCGGCAATCAGCCCGGGGCGGGTATGGCGCGTCAGTGCCTGGGCAAACGAGCGTACGGGTAGACCCTGCGCCGCACGGCGCTGGATGTCGGCATCGCTGACTTTTCGTCGTTGCCTGGCGACTTCTTCGACTTTGTGGCGCAAAATACTGTTGAGGACGCTCTCACTCATGCCAATTCCTTCGGGCTACAAGCGACGATTCACCTCAATTATAGCCTGATTATGGGTCTGCCGATGGCAGGCGTTTTGGATGTGATGGGAGCAAAAAATCGCAATGCACGCGTGTATTGGCGGTACCGACAACTGGCAGGTATGTTTTGCCAGGCGCATCCTCATGCAAACCACCAGATGGTGAGTGCCAACGTGATGAATGTAATCGGTAGACCGACGCGCATGTACGTGCCAAACGTCAGCGTGACGCCGTGGGCGGCAGCACGTTCGGCCACAATCAGGTTGGCAATTGATGCCAGCAGTGTGCTGTTGCCGGCAAATGTCGAGCTGGCCGCCAGCACCAACCATGCCGTCGTGTGTTGTGCAAAGCTGGCGATCACGTGTTGCAACACGAGCACTGCAGGCACGTTGCTAATGAGATTCGACAACACGGCGGTCACAATGGTGAGACGATCAATACGACCAGCAATCAGTGACTGCGCCCATTGCACGCCCGACTGTGCCAGTGGGCTGTGGTGTAGCGCAGCAGTGACCACAAACAGCGCCGCAAAAAAGAGCAACAAACTGCCGTCAATGGGAGCAATCAGCGTCTCTGCGCTGGTATGCCGTCTGAGCAACAGACTCGCTGCTGCAAGCGCCACTGCCAGTGCTGGGTCAAGCCCGCTGGCCAGACCCACGACGAGTATGCTGATGGCGATGAGTGCATGCGGCGCATGAAATGCGGGCAATTGCATGGTGCTAGTGTGTGTCAGGCGACCGAGTGCATGCCAGTAGCTGGCACAAATTACTACCCACGCTACCAGCAATGCGATGACACACAGTAGCCAGAGTTGTGCCACAAACGGCAAAAACCCGATTTGTGATAGGGTGCCAATGACAATGTTTTGTGGGTTACCAGTGATGGTGGCCGCTGAGCCAATGTTGGCACTTGTCGCAATCCCGAGCAACAATGGAATGGGGGGTGTGCCGGTGTGGCGGGCAATGATAATGACCAGTGGTGTCAGCAAAAAGACCACAGTATCGTTGAGAAAGAGCGCCGACAGCCCGGCACTGATGAGCATCACCAGCAGGAGCAGTGTTTTGGCGTGGTCTGCCCAGCGCGTAATGTGATATGCGGCGTAATCAAAGAATCCAGCGGCTTCGAGTTGTCCGTTGATAATCATCATGCCCATCAAAATGACTAGGGTCGCAATGTCGACGGCTTGCCACGCTGCCGCCAGCGGTAGACTCCCCATAGCGAGCAACAGCACCGCACCGATAACCGTCAACGTAGTGCGATTCACAGCGAGCCCCGGCCAACCACCCACGGCGATGCCATACATGACCGCCGCTACCACCACTATCGATGCACTATCACGCACCGTATTCACCTTTGTATTGTCTATTCAATCAAACGCAACAATTGGTACATACTTTGCTCTGCCACATCGGCTTCGCGTTCGAAATAGCGCCATGCGATGCGCATGTTGGCTGTTTCACGTGGCAAATCGGTCGCCGTACTCAAGTAGCGGTGTAAATGAATCGGCGCACTCGAGTAGACGCTCAAGTAGTTCATGTGCAGCGCCGTATCAAAGGTGTCTGGACAACTCTCGGGCAGGGTTGCATAATCTTTGCTCAGTGCGAGCACTTCGTCCGCCAGTGAGAGATGATTGCTAGCAGTGAGGCGCTCGGTGTACGTAAAATACGCATTCATGCGCGCACTACTCTGGTCGAGGTAGGCTTTGATGTGGGTGCGACACTCGGCGGTGACTTCGCTGGGGCGGGTACGGGCTACTATTGGCTGTGTCGTGGCACCTGTAGTTGGTGTATCCTGAGCCGGTCGTGCGCTGGGCAGATATGACCAGACACTCCACGCCAACCCAATGTTGACGACGATGAGACCACACACGGCGAGGGCGAGGATACGGGCTGAGATGGGCATGGTGGACCTCCTGTATGGGAATTGGGAGGGAGTGTATGACGCTCAAGGGTGAATACACCCCTGAGCGTCATGTCGTTTAGTCCGAATAACGCTCTTCGAGCCACGGGTCGGCATTGTTGTTGTAGCCGTAGCGTTCCCAGAAGCCGAGCCGATCTTCACGCATGAATTCGAGCCCACGTAACCACTTGGCACTCTTCCAGAAGTATTTCTTGGGGGTGAGCAAGCGCAACGGGTAACCGTGCTCGGGGGTCAACTCTTCGTCTTCGTACTTGTAGGCTAGTAGCGCATCGTCGAGCATCAGAAACTCGAGTGGCACGTTGGCCGTAAAGCCGTACTCACAGTGAGCCAGCACGTGGTTGGCACCTGGTTGTAGGGGTGGCAACAAGTCGAGGAAATCGCGGAAGCGTACGCCGCGCCAGCGGGTGTCGAGCTTGCTCCAGCGTGTCACACAGTGAATGTCGGTGATAACTTCGACGGTGGGCAGGGCACGAAACTCTGTGTAGCTGAACGTTTTGGGGGCTTCGATGGCACCCCACACGCGCAAATCCCACGTTTCGGGCAAATTTTGGTACACGGGCACATCGCCGTAGTGCAACACGGGGAACTTTTCGGTCAAGTGTTGACCGGGTGGTACGCGTGCTTGGAGCTCATCAGGAGTATGGTTCGATTTACGACGGAATGCGTTGAGCATGGGCTACCTCTCCAAATAATCGCTATACATCTATTATACCGAACCTTACCATTCTGGGTCTGCCGGAAGATTGGGAATCCATGAGATGGCTCCCGCAGGGGGCACAAATGCGCCCACCTTTGCAAAATAGCGCATCTGCAGATAGGGAAACGGATCAACAGGATAGCTCTGTGTGTGCAATGTTTCGCTGGGCAACGCATCCACCATGCGTTGTAATTCAGCAATCACTGCCTCGTACGTGAGCGCATGCACATGCAGCTGTGTATCAAGCTCGCGCACGCGCTGGAGAGCATTGGTGCGAATCTGTGCATCAGCCACGCCACGGATGCGTGTAATCGCACTATTGAGTGCTGCAAAGAGTGTTATCTGTTGTTTGCGGCGTGCATTGAGCGCATGTCGGAGTTGTTTGGCAATGTGGATGATGGCATTGTCGAGGCGATCGTAGCGCTGGATGAGTTTGCTCAGCTCACTGATAATCGGTACCGTCATGTCACTCGCTGTCGTCCACGTCACATCAAAGGTGTTTGCCTCGTGGCGGATACTTTGGATGCCTCGAATGAGTGTGTCGGTTTCGTTGAGCGGGTAGAGTGTATTGAACTGTTCGAGCAGGCGAATCTGCCGCCACAGCATGTCACGGATGCGCTGGCTCCGTTCGGCAATATGCACTGGCGTGTTGGCACTCGCCACAGGCAACAACAACAACGTACGCTGCACAAACAGCCGCGCCATCCGATAGCTACTCATGCCGTCGAAGGGAATGCTGTCGACACATTGCTGGACGGCTAAAAACTCTTGCTTGATAGCTGGGTAATGCGCTGCTGCATCACCAGTGTTGGTGCTCACGAGCACCTGAATGCTGTCGATGAGCTCTTCAGCATCTGCATACTCTTGACGTGCGAGTAGCTCGATGCGTTGTACATCGTCATAGCGCTGTAGCATGATATGCACGATTTCATTGGCACGGTTGAGTGCCCGTTGTGCATAGGCGAGTACCACGGTCACATCGTCACGCTTGGCAGTATGTATGTGCTGTGCCAATGTGACATAATATTCAGCATATTGTGCATTGATGACGGCTTCGCTCCCTGCATTTTTGAGGTCGTCCCACAGCATCGGATGACAATGTTTGAGTTGTTGAAACGCCACCACGGCCTGACCAAACTGCGTACGAAGCTGCTCCCCCGCTTGGATGAGCTCGT
>JBKCGB010000034.1:0-11069 GCA_046303375.1 Roseiflexaceae bacterium | reverse complement strand
AGCCGCAGCAGTGAAGCCATCATCAGATGTGCAGAAGCTGGCCACCTCGATTACCAATGGCACGGATGCACAGGCCTTCCCGATTACCGGCTTTACCTACATCTTGGTGCGCAAAGACACCTATACCGATCTCAACAAGGCTCAGGCGCTTGCTGACTTCATCTACTGGGGCTTGACCGAAGGTCAGGGTGCAGCCAACCGGCTCGGCTACGCACCACTCCCCGAGAACATGCGTCATGCGGCCATGCGTGCCCTGATGAGTGTACGTGTGGGTGGTCAGGCTGTGCTCGACGCCCCCATCAAGTAAATCTGGGACTGAGTAACAACGCCACGGGTAGTACATCCCGTGGCGTTGTTGCAATATTTTACATGTTCTTAATCGAACATTGGCAAAGCAATAACAATTGACTGATACCGTAACAGCACAGACTATAATATCAACAGTATGTGGGTGTGTTGATATGAAAGGTGTTGCAGATGTCACCTACTTGGTGTCGGTATCGGTTCATGGTATTGCTGATGATTGTGATGCAGTTACTGGTAGCATGTGGTGCGCAGAATGCTGACACAGCGATGCCGCAAGGGGAGAGTGCAACCAAGGTCAAGCCAACGCACGTGGTCCCTATCAGTGACTGGCAACCACGTCAACTCACTGCCGCGTTGGGTGGGTCCGGGGCGACGTTCCCCAATCCGTTCTACCAAGTGTTGATTTCGGTCTACACCACACACATCGTACCTACCGTCCAAATCAGTTATCAGAGTGTGGGGTCGGGTCAAGGCAAGAAAGACTTCATCTCGGGACTGACGGATTTTGGGGGCACCGATTCACCGATTTCGGCCGACGATATCGCCAGCCAAGTCCCCGATGCCATCCACATTCCCATGGTGTTGGGTGGGGTGATGCCACTCTACAACCTGCCAACGGTGATGCAACCGTTGCGCTTTTCGGCTGAGACACTTGTTGGTATTTACATGGGTGAAATTACCATGTGGAACGATGCACGTATTGGTGCCGATAATCCTGGAGTCGCATTGCCTGAACTTCCCATTGCCGTCGTCTACCGTTCTGATGCGTCCGGGACGACATCCATTTGGACGGATTACCTCTCCAAAGTCAGTGAAACATGGAAAACTGCGGTCGGCAAGGGGAGCTCCGTGCAGTGGTTGGTGGGAATTGGTGCACCTGGGAATGCGGGTATCGCAAATACTGTCCAGTCCACTGAAGGTGCCATTGGGTACGTAGAAGTCGGCTATGCGCTGAGCACCGGGTTGCCGTTACCGTTCGTCAAAAATGCTGCCGGAATGTATGTACAACCAACGTTGGCCAATGTATCAGCGGCGGCAGCCAATGTGGTGGTCAGTGACGATGTACAGCAGTTGGCGCAGTCGATTACCAATGGTAGCGACCCACAGTCGTATCCGATTGCCGCGTTTACCTACGTCTTGGTGCACAAAGATACCTACGCTGATCTGACGAAGGCGCAGGCATTGGCGGACTTTGTATATTGGGGGCTGACCATCGGGCAAGATGCAGCAGTGCGACTCGGCTATGCGCCATTGCCCACCAACGTCCGTCATGCCGCAATTCGCGCGTTAGCAGCCATAACCGTGGACGGACAACAGGTCATCGACGCGCCAGTGCGCTAAATACGAGCTGGTTATGCAGTGAGGAGTGCCGGAATGGCCAAACAACCACAGGTGGGATCATGGAGTAGTGGCAATACGCTCTTGCAACACGGTGATGTCCCCTTTCGGCTGGGTACCGTGGCGTTGGCGGGGAGTGTCGTGGCACTGGTATTCGTCATCGCAGTTATCATGTTTGTGGCATCAGCCGAAGCACGGACGGCGTTTGGAATCGATGTGTTGGTCGGCCAAGACTGGAATCCCGTAGAAACTGAACTGTCTGCACCGTCGTTTGGCGCATGGCCTGCGGTGCGCGGTACGTTGCTTTCGGCATTAGTAGCAGTGCTGGTGGCCACCCCGCTTGCGCTCGGCATCGGTATCTTTCTGGCTGAGCTGTGTCCGCCGCGGCTGAGCGCTCCCTTATCATTCTTGGTCGAACTGCTCGCCGCCATCCCCAGCGTCATCTATGGGGTGTGGGGCGTATTTGTGTTTGTACCACTCTTCAACGAGGTGTTTTCCAGGCCTGTCAGTAATGCGGTTGGTGAATACATCCCGTGGTTGGCGGGCCCCGTCGCCACGGGGCGTGGTATTTTGGTGACGGGCATCATCATGGCCATCATGATTTTGCCGACCATCGCATCATTGACTCGTGACGTGTTGCGCCTCGTGCCCAACACCCAGCGCGAAGCCATGCTGGCGGTGGGTGCCACGCGCTGGGAAACGATTTGGCTGGCGGTGGTGCCCTATGCACGTGCCGGTATTATTGGCGCAGTGATGCTGGGTCTCGGGCGCGCTCTCGGTGAAACCATGGCTGCGACCATGCTCATCGGCAATTCGCAGCGCATCAGTGAGTCACTGTTTGCCCCGGCAACGACGGCAGCATCGTTGGTAGCCAACGAATTGACGAATTCGGTGAGTGCCCTGCACGAAAGTGCCCTGATTACGGTGGCACTGGCGTTATTTGGGATTACCCTCGTCCTCAATCTCGGTGCACGCCTCTTGATTTGGTTCGTAGATCGCCGCATTGCAGGAGGTCGCTCGTGAATTCGATCCCCAAGAACTATCGTTGGCGCAAGTTTGTCGACCAAGTGATGCGTGGTAGTACCGTGTTTGCGACCGGCTGTGCGGTCATTCCCCTTGTGGCCATCATCGCCTATGTCCTGACACTTGGTTCGGCTGCCTTGAGTGCAGATTTTTTCACGCAAGTATATGTGCCACCAGGCACAGTTGAGACGAGTGATACGCCGGCGGATGCCACTGCACCGACGTTTGATCCTGAAGACCCATTCGCAGGTGTTGGACTTGACACGGTGGCTGAATATGATGGCTCACAGCCAGCTGCACCTGATGCCAACGCCAACCCGGATGATTTATTTGCGGGTATCGGTTTCTCAGAAACGGTCACTGGCGAGGGTGTAACCACAAATGAAGCAGAAATCTACAATGCGGGTCCCCAAGGTGGTGTGCTCCATGGCATCATCGGCACGCTGATTATTGCAGGTCTCGGGCTGGTGATGGCACTTCCCATCGGTATTTTTGCGGGTATCTACTTGAGCGAATATCGCATGCAACGTTTTGCGACAATCGTACGCTTCTGTGTCGATGTGCTGAGTGGTTCGCCATCCATTATTGCAGGCGTGGTCATCTATGTGCTGGTAGTTATCCCGACTCAACGTTTTTCGGCAATTGCCGGCAGTATGGCACTGGCCATCTTGATGATTCCCATCGTCACACGCACCACCGAAGAAATGCTCAAGCTGGTGCCTGATTCGATGCGCGAAGCCGCCCGCGGGTTGGGAGCCCCCACCTGGTACTCCACGTTTACCGTGGTGTTGCCCGCCGCCTTGCCCGGGATTGTGACGGGTGTGATGCTCGCCTTTGCGCGAGGTGCCGGTGAAACCGCGCCGCTGATTCTGACCGTGCTTGGCAGCAACATCATCAGCACCGCCTTGCTCGAGCCCATGGCCAGTTTGCCGCTCCTTACTTACCGCTACACTGAATCCCCATATCCCGGTGAAAACACGTTGGCGTGGGGGGCAGCGTTTGTGTTGATGATGCTCGTGCTAATTATGAATGTTCTCGTACGTGTGGCGACGCGCAACCGCGCAGGAGCAGGCCGATGACCACAATGACCATCACCCAACTTGCCCCGTTTTATGGTGCCCGTCAAGCCGTAAAAGCGCTCGATATGACAATCAGTGCGCAGCGCATTACGGCGATTATCGGACCGTCGGGATGTGGTAAATCGACGGTATTGCGCTGTCTCAACCGCATGCATGAAACGATTGCTGGAGCACGCGCCACTGGTACTGTACACCTCGGTGATCAAGACATCTATGCTGCTGATACGGATCCCACACTGATTCGCCGGCGGGTGGGGATGGTGTTCCAACAACCGGTGGCCTTCCGTACCCGTAATGTTTACGAAAATGTGGCCGTCGGGTTACGCTTGCAGGGGATGAATGCCAAAGCAGAGCTCGATGTGGCGGTGGAATCCGCATTACGCGACGCCGTCTTGTGGGATGAAGTCAAGGATGTGCTCGACAAACCGGGTACGGCACTCTCTGGCGGTCAGCAACAGCGCCTAGCAATTGCACGGACCTTGGCCATCAAACCAGATGTGATTTTGCTCGATGAACCGTGTTCCGCACTCGACCCCATCGCGACCGCCAATATCGAAGAACTGTTGCTTGAGTTGAAGCAGCAGTATACAATTGTAATTGTGACCCATAGCATGCAACAGGCGGCGCGTATTTCGGACGAAACAGCCGTCTTTATGGTGGATACCACGAGCGGTCAGGCGGTTGGTGAGCTGGTGGAAAAGGCGCAAACACTGCACGTCTTTACCAATCCACAAGACCCCCGCACAGAATCCTATATTAGTGGCCGTGTCGGCTAAAAGGAAGCACTATGCGATCTGCAATGACCGTCAGCCGTAATATCGGTTTTGCCGAATTGGTGGGGGCTCGTGCCCGCGCTAATGCGACGAGTGATGCACAGCATGCCAAAATTGAAGCACGTCACTTTAGTTTCTACTACGGCACGTTTCGCGCTATTCACGATGTAACCATGGATATCCCCGCTAACCGGGTGACGGCCATCATTGGCCCATCGGGGTGTGGCAAATCAACCCTGCTACGCGCCATCAACCGCATGCATGATGCCACACTTGGCGCCCGTGCCGAAGGTGAATTGCGGTTTGATGGTGTCAATGTCTATGACGCAACAGTGGACTCCGTGCTGCTCCGCCGGCGGGTGGGCATGGTCTTTCAGCGCCCTAATCCATTCCAGCTCACCATCTTTGACAACGTGGCGTATGGGCTGCGGGTGAATGGGCTCCGTGATAAAAAACAACTGGCCGAAAAGGTCGAGCAATCACTTGTGCGTGCCGCATTGTGGGACGAAGTCAAAGATCGCCTGTACAAAAGCCTCGGTACCGCCCTGTCCGGTGGCCAACAACAGCGCCTGTGTATTGCTCGCGCAATTGCATCTGATCCTGAAGTCATCCTGATGGATGAGCCGTGCTCGGCACTTGACCCGATTGCATCACTCAAAATCGAAGATTTAATCGACGATTTGCGCAACCAGTTTACTATTGTGATTGTGACACACAACATGCAACAAGCAGCCCGTGTCTCTGATATGACTGCCTTTATGCTGATGAACCGCGAAACACGTAGTGGCGAACTCGTTGAGTTTGATGCAACGGACAAGGTGTTTACTGCTCCCAGCGATACCCGTACCGAAGGCTATATTAGCGGCCAGTTCGGCTAAATCACCACGTTTGCCTTATTCTCCCCCCCCCCACCTCCCGTGTACTATGCACGGGAGGTTTGTGTGTGCACAGAGTTGTATCCAGCAAACCACCTGCCACGCAATTGCTACCACTGCTTGACGAATACCCCAATGCATTGTATATTCTATTTCGATAATCATCTAAATAGGTGGTCATGTGGGATTACAAGAGACACTCAAGGCGTTGGCAGACCCGGTGCGGCGGGCAATTTTGCTTTTTTTGCGCGATGGGCGCCAGTCAGCAGGAGCCATTGCTGCGCAGTTTGATGTGACACAGGCCACGGTATCGTACCACCTGGCACAACTCAAGCAGGCTGGCTTGATTTTCGAAGCCAAGGACAAAAATTACATCTACTACGAACTCAACACGTCGGTCTTTGAAGAGGTGTTGTTGTTTGTGGCACAGCTACAGGCGCGGGAGGAATAACAAGACTATGAAGCGCATTATCCTCTGGTTTATCGCACTCATACCGTTGCTCGTAACCATTGTGTTGCTCCCACAGATGGCCGAAACGGTGCCGGCACACTATGGCATTGATGGCATGGTAGACCGCTACGATTCCAAGTACACCATGCTGCTCTTCCCACTCATCATCATTGTGGTGGTCGCCATACGCGACTTGGTGCCGCAGATGCTGGGGCGTGATGATGCACAGCAGGCGAATCTAGCTGTGTTAGACCGGCTATTATTGCCCGTGGTGATTGTGCTGGTTGCATTCAATCTGCTCACCGTGTGGTTGGCGACGTCACAGGTGCACAACATCTATGCCACGCAGGTGCCAGTGCCGCAGCTGATCCTGGCAGGTATCAGTCTGCTGTTTGTGGTGATTGGCAATGTGTTGCCCAAAACCAAGCCCAACTGGTATGTGGGCATCCGTGTGCCATGGACAGTCAATCACCCTGCAGTCTGGTACAAAACGCATCGCTTCGGTGGTGTTGTGATGACGGTGTGGGGCTGCATTGCCTTGGGTGTGACGCTGGTGGTGCCTCCCACGTATGCTGCCATAGTATTTGTCACCGGCACCATACTGATGGTCACCAGCATGCTGATCTACGCGTATATCTGCTATCGCCAGCAATCCTACGAGGGACGCGATGCATAAAACACTGTACGTGCTAGGGTATGCGGTCGTGGCCCTGCTTGCAGGTGCATTGATAGCGCTCTATCAGCTGGCACTGATGCCCGATGCACAACGTACCACGCTGTTGGCACAGGCGGGTTCGATGACACTGGTGATTGCAGTGGCGGCGCTACAAACGACGATATTGACGGTGCTGTGTAGTCTGCTCGGTGTGCGCTTGGCCAGCCATGTGGCACTCGATGTATCAGTGCGTCTGACCATGTGTCGTGTGCGGGCGGCAAGCATGATTGCACTGGTGGTGGCGGGGGGCATTGTGGCCAGCGATGTGTGGCTGTTTGCGCCCTACCTGCCAGCCACTGCGACACCGTCATTCAGCTGGCTCGGGTTGGCGAGTAGTGTGCTGTATGGTGGCATCATCGAGGAAGTGCTGCTCCGGCTGGGGGTGATGACGCTCATCGTGTGGGTCCTGTGGAAAGTTCACGGCGCGCTGTCGCCGTGGATGTACATCGTAGCCATCGGCGTGTCTGCGTTACTCTTTGCGGCTGGGCATTTGCCGGTGACATTCCAGCTGTTGTGTCAGCCGGGCAGCGATTGCACGCCGCTGGTCGTGCGCGCACTGCTATTAAACAGCATTGGCGGTGTGGGATTTGGCTATTTATACTGGCGACACGGGCTGGGTACCGCCATGTTGGCGCACATGTTGACGCACGTGCTGATGCAGTTGGTCTTTGTGCCGTTGTTGGTGGGATAAGCCACCGAGCCGTACACCATGTACGGCTCGGTATGGGGGGATGACTATTTGACGGCGGCCTGCATGATGGCTTCCATGCGTTTGACCATGCTGGCGATGTCGCCGGGCATCCCGTCGAGGAGCAGGGCGCTGTCGTACAGCTGAGCGATGATGGCCGCCGCCACACTGTCGTTTGCATCAGCCTGCAGGCGCTGCGCCACGCCGACAATGATGGGGTGAGCTCGGTTGATTTCGACTTTGCGCTTGGGGGCACTGGTGTCTTTTTCGATGAGGCGGCGCATGCGCTCATAGTCGCTGTTGCCACCGACGGCCATCAAGCGTACGGGGTGCTGTTTGAGTACGTTCGACGCCTGCACACCGTCGATTTTGTCGCCCAGCACCTGCTTGAAGCCCTCAACCACGGCCAGTAGTTGGGTATCGTCGAGCTGTGACTCGACGGGGGTGTCATTCCCGGGCAACACCAAATCGGGGTCGTCGAGGTTGCGGAACTTCTTGCCTTGGAAGTCACGCATATTCTGGAACATAAACGGATCCACCATATCGACGAGGAGCAACGCTTCGAGGTTACGACTCAACACTGCATCGAGGTGCGGGCTGTGTTTGGCGCTGGCTGCATCGTTGGCAACGAGGTAGTAGATTTCTTCTTGGCCTGCTTGCATGCGTTCGACATACTGCGCCAGCGTGGTCAGCTCATCTGCGTGCGAGCTGTGGAAGCGCAAGATGGGCACGATGTCGTCTTTGGCGCTGGGGTCGGTGGCGACGCCTTCTTTGAAAAAGACGCCAAATTCGCGCCAGAAGGTGGCGAATTTTTCGGCATCCGCAGTGGCCAGCTCGTTGATTTCTTTGATGACACGCGCCGTCAGTGTCTTTTTGATGCGGGCGGCGGTCTGTGAACCCTGAATCATCTCGCGCGATACGTTGAGGGGCAGGTCTTCGCTATCGACCACACCTTCCATGAAGCGCAACCAGTTGGGCAGCATCTCTTTGGTTTCGGCTTGGATGAGCACGCGCCGCGAATAAAGGGCAATGTTGCCCTCTACACGCCGCTCAATCATGCCGCGCTCACGTGTGGCAGGCACAAAGAGCAGTGCGTGTAGATCGATTGGGGCGTCGGTCGAGAGATGCACTGTCAACAGCGGGTCAGTGAATTCGTAGGTGAGTTGCTTGTAGAAATCGGTGTACTGTTGTGGCTCGACGGTACGAGGGGCGACGCGCCACAAGGCTTGGGTATCGTTGACTGTTTCGTCGCCGACCATGATCGGCACGGGGATGTAGCGTGAGTGCTTTTGGATGATTTGCTTGATGCGCCAGGCACTAGCAAACTCACCGGCGTCTTCTTTGAGGCGCAGCGTGATGGTGGTGCCCCGTTGCTCGCGGGTAGCAGGGCGGATGACATAGGCGTCGTTGCCGTCGCACCACCATTCGGCGGCTTCCGCATCGGGCTGATACGAGCGCGACACGACGGTGACTTCGTCGGCCACCACAAATGCTGAGTAGAAGCCGACACCAAACTGACCGACGAGCGCACCACGTTGCCCAGCTTCGAGCGATTCGAGCATGGCTTTGGTACCCGACTTGGCGATGGTACCGAGGTTTTCGGCCATTTCGGCGCTGGTCATGCCTGAGCCGTTGTCGCTGATGGTGATGGTTTTGGCCTCTTCGTCGACACTGATACTAATCTGGGGCTCGACCGCAGCATCGAGAATGTCGGGATTGGTGAGCTGGATGAAGCGCACGCGATTGATGGCGTCAGCCGCATTGGAGATTAGCTCACGCAGAAAGATCTCACGGTCGGAATAGAGTGAATGCGTCAGAATATGCAGGAGTTGACGCATTTCCGCACGGAATGGTACCGCTTGTTCGTTGCTCACAACGACTCCTTGTGATAGCTCGGGCGAAAATAACCTGTTACAGGTTAATAGTAGCGATTTTTGGAGGTGAATTTTGTAAGAAATCTATAAAAAACATCGTCGGGGCGTAATTTCATGGCGCCCCAACATTTCATGGTGCCCCTGAGTCATTTCTGCATACCGTATACTTCACGTTTCATACTTTTCAAATCACTGCTACTGCCCGGCTCCATGGGAGTATGGTACACGCCGTCGCTGACCCGAGCCGGATGCACAAAATGCTGGCGTAAGTGCGGAATGTACTCAAGAAATACTTTCTCGTGATCAAGCGCAATATGATTAAACAGCACCAAATGCTGATGGATTTGCCCCATATCACCGACATGTGGTACGACGGGCACGCCGAAGTGTTTGGCCAGCAGACTGACGGTGAGAAACTCACTCACGCCGCCGAGGCGCACACAATCGGCTTGTGCATAGTGCATGGCCCCCAGTTGCAGGTAGTTTTTAAATACCACCGCATTGGGCAAATGCTCACCCGCGGCCACCTTGATGGGGGCAATGGTCTGGGCAATGGTCTGGTGTGCCACAATGTCGTCGGGGTGGGTTGGCTCCTCCATCCACAGCGGGCGCACGGCCTGCATGGCCTGTCCCATTTGGAGTGCTTGCGGCAACGTCCACTGCTGATTGGCGTCGAGCATGAGTGTGGCCGCATCGCCCATGGTCTCGCGCACGGCCGTGGCGCGGCGCAGGTCGTAGGCGGGGTCACGCGCGCCGACTTTGAGTTTGACGGCGCCAAAGCCTGCCTGTATGGCGCGCTTGGCGTTTTCACGCACGCGCTGCTCGTCATAATGAAACCAGCCTACCGACGTGTCATAGCCCGGGTAGCCAGTGCGGATGACATCCATGCGTTGGGCGCGACTCGGCCACGCCGTCTCGATCAGCTCCAGGGCCCGTGTAGCCGGCAACACATCATCGAGGTAGCGCACATCGAGCAGTGCCACGAGCTGCGCGGGCGTCAGCTTGAGCAACAGTTGCCACAGCGGCAGCTGGCGTTTTTTGGCCCATAAATCAAAACACGCATTGCTGATGGCCGCCAGGGCGAGGTGGACAACGCCCTTGTGCGGGCCGAGCCAGCGCAACTGATGATGGTCGGCGATTTGGGCATAGATACGCCCAAAATCGTGCATCACTTCTTCGATATCACGTCCATGGAGGATGGGCGCAAGCAGTGCGATGGCCTCACAGACGAGCGTATTGCCACCGCCGAGGGTGAATGCGAGGCCCACGCCGGTGTAGCCGCTATCGTCGTGCAGGGCACAGACGGCATAGGCGTAGTGCGGATTGGCGTGGACGGCGTCTGCGCCTTCGCCTGCAGCAAGTGGATAGATACAACTATGCGTATTGATGCGCTGGATCATGTGGTGATCGTCCACTCCAAGTGGTGGTCGTAGCGAGTCCCAGCCCGTGGGATACCGTGCTCATCCCAGCCCATCATGTCGAAATAGAGGTCGATATTGGCGTGAAAGGCAGTTTTGTCAAGCACGCGACCTTGCTTGGGTCCACTGGTGATCGGTTCATTGAAGAACCGCTCGGGGAGCGTATCGTCGGCACGGGTCAATCCTTCGCGGGCGTTGTAGATACGCATGATGTGGTTGCGGCGCTCACCAAAGCGCAACAGCTCGTGCGACGACGTCTCCCAGCCAGTGATAGCTGCCAACATATCGGTCATCATTTGCAGACTGATGGCACGGGTTGGTGCAATCGCAAAAATGCAGAACCCGAGGGCATCTGCTGCCGACCACAGGTTGTTGAGTGCTTTGTAGTTACGCACTTTTTTGGCACTCTTGTCTTCCATGGCCACGCGTTCGATAATCCCCAAGGTGCGTGAAAACTCCAGCGAGTGCTCCCAGCCGACTTCGGTGTCAAAGTCCCAGTCATGCTCACAGATGTCGTAGCGTGGGCCGA
>JBKCGB010000033.1:0-2531 GCA_046303375.1 Roseiflexaceae bacterium | reverse complement strand
AATATTAGCCCACTCAAAAAAGGTGACGTCGGTGCCCGCACTTCCTAGGGCATCGGCATAAAACAAATGATAGGCGCTGACATCGTCTTGGTTGACGGTTTTTTTGACCATGCGTAAACCGAGCACCTGTGTATAAAACGCAACATTGGCACGGGCATTTGCCGTAACCGCCGTCAGATGATGAAAGCCGTTGAGGTGCATCATTTAGCGTGTCTCCTGCTCAAAAAACCACCCGTGCTCATTGTAATACGAACACGGGTGGGGTGCAATATGTGGCGTGTGTACGTTAGCGCGTACGACGTCTGTCGACGAGCGTCTCTGGTGCGAGACGTGGTGGCGGCAAGTTCCTGTAGTTGACATCGACACCTGGATTGGGGATGAAGCCAATATCATCAATAAAGATGTGGCTATGCAGTGAGGTGTCGTTTGACATGCTAAACACCAACACGACACTTTTACCCACAAACTGACTCAGGTCAAGCACTTTTTTCGTCCAGGTGGGCTTGACGGTCGTCTTACACACATCTATGTAGATGTATTCTGGAGGCATGCTCATTTCAGTGTCTGAGGCATTCACATAGAGCAGATCACTATACATCCCACACGGTTCGGTTGAAATGGTCTTGTAGTAGAATGCCAAATACTTCCCGGATGATTCCACGGTAACGGTCTGCGTGATGGTTGTGGTTTCGCTATACGCACCACCCATCCAAACCACATTATCACCGGTCCGTGCGGTAAGCATGTAACTCGTATCAAAGATGTGGAATCCGTATGCAGACTCTTCCTCCCAGTTATTGGCATCACTACCCGTGGCATCCTCAAACGAGCCATTCAGAATGTTGTCAAAGTACCCAGGTGTTGATGTCGGCGTCCGCGTGATTGTCCGTGAACGTGTCAGCGACGGCGTCCGCGTATTGGATGCCGTACGGGTCGATGAGAGGGTGCGCGTATTGGATGGAGTAAATGTATTGGTCGCAGTGCGGGTCAAATTGGGCGAGCGCGTAACAGTGCTGGTACGCGTGAGTGATGCGGTGCGTGTATTTGATGGCGTACGCGTATATGATGGAGTACGGGTCGATGACGCTGTAATCGTAGGTTGGTCTACTTTGCCGACTTTACCGGTGATAAACAAGTTCAACGCACTCACCTTGGCGTATACACCAGGATAGAGTGGATCCGCACAACCAGTTCCCCAACTTACCACACCCACCAAGATGGGGCGACCGTTGGCATCGTTTTTAATGGCTGGACCACCACTGTCGCCTTGACATGAGTCGATACCGCCGACAGTAGTATCACCGGCACAAAACATGTTTGCAGTGATTGAACCATTAGATCCATACATCTCACTACACTGCGCATTCGACACAATTGGGATATTGACTTTTTGGAGCGTATTCGAGACATCACCACCTGACGACGTGGTGCCCCAACCGGTCACCGTAATCGAGCCACTACTATAGAGCGCCGCATCACTGTTGTTGGCCACACGAATCGTAGAGACATATTCATTCAATGTGACTGGTGAGCGTAACTGAATCAAGGCGATGTCGTTGTTTTCTGTGGCCGAATTATATGATGGGTGAATAATCAGTTGTTTGGCGTAACGAACCTGTTCATTGGGGTTCGTCGCATTGAGCAAATGCCCACCCATCACGACAAGTACATTTTCAGGGCTTTCGGTGAGAAATTTACCACCACTTTGGGGGATGGTTAAACAGTGGGCAGCGGTCACAATCCAGTCACGGGCTACAAGTGTACCACCACAACTGAAGTATTGTTCACGACCAATGAGCAACATGGCCTGCCACGGGAATTCACCCTGTGTCGCATCCGATCCGCCGACAATTTGTGGTGCGTCGGGTACTGTTGCAGGATCTGTCGCCACTTGTGCCACCGGTGTTGCGGTAGGATCGGTGACTTCTTGAGCTTGTGTGTGCATAGGCACTGATAACACCAGACCGAGTGTACAAACCACAAACAGCCATACACGTATGAGCTGCTGCATTCCATCCTCCTGATATTAAAATATGCTTACCGACATTGATATATTACAGTAATCTGTCAAATTTGTACAGTCTTTTATACGTTTTATTTTACTTTTATCAAATTTACGTATGGATATGTTGATCACCCCATCATTATTTTAATTTTTTCCTAGTCTATAAATACATTTCTATATCACATGCAACAGCCTGCTAGTCGTGATGTTGTGAGACGCGTATACGTGTGCTGGTGATGCATCTGTTACAACAAAAACCCCACCCTGTTGCGAATACAACAGGGTGGGGTTTGATAATGGATGGCGCACAGACCTAGTCTCCCACACGGCAACCGTGCAGTACCTTCAGCGCTGGAATGTTTCACGACCCGGTTCGGGATGGGAGGGGGTGGGTCCACTCCGCTTCGTGCACGCCAATGGCTCAGGGTGGAATATCAAGCGAGTCTACCGTTGTTGAGTCATCAACCGATCTTCCCTCAGGGAAGCCCTCAACCATGCGCACGCGTCGCCTCCATATGTCGCCATA